>NZ_SGPG01000033.1:0-93601 GCF_004208955.1 Pseudoalteromonas sp. CO325X | reverse complement strand
AGCAACAGCAACAGCAACAGCAACAGCAACAGCAACAGCAACAGCAACAGCAACAGCAACAGCAACAGCAACAGCAACAGCAATCCAGTACGCACGTTGAGGATATTGCTCAGGCAATTAATAAGGCAAAACCTGCATCCTCTGGCACTCAGCTGCGCGCGCCACAGGCGGCGCGAGAAGAATATATGCAGGGCGAATTTCAGGCGCTGTTTTTTGACGTGGCTGGTTTGCTATTAGCAGTGCCTCTGAAATCTCTCGGTGGTATTCACCAGATTGGTGAAGTAAACCAATTATTCGGGAAACCACCTTGGTTTAAAGGGGTGATGTTAAACCGCGATGAAAAAGTTAGCCTTGTGGACACTGCCCGCTGGGTAATGCCAGAAAAATATGACAAAAACTTGGAACAGGCATTAAACTATAAGTATGTGATAATGCTTGGAGAATCTCAGTGGGGATTAGCCGCTGAGAATTTGATCAACAACGTAACCCTGAAAAGTGAAGACGTAAAGTGGCGACAAAGCCATGGTAAGCGTCCGTGGCTTGCTGGGGTTATAAAAGAAAAAATGTGTGCTTTAATTGATGTGGATAACCTGCAACTGCTTTTAGAGCAAGGGTTAGACAGTCAGGCTGAGTAATCAGGCACAAACTAATTGGTAACCAAGGCCGATTCATGACAGACGGCGTTATGGAGCTAAGTATGAGCGAAGAAAGAATAGTATCAGCGAAAGATGTAGACAGCAGTGATGAGGTACTGCAATGGGTTACCTTCCGGTTAGAGGAAGAGACCTATGGTATCAATGTGATGCAGGTACAAGAAGTACTTCGTTATACCGAGATTGCGCCCGTGCCCGGTGCACCCAGTTATGTCCTGGGTATTATTAACTTGCGGGGCAACGTGGTTACCGTGATTGATACCCGTTCACGCTTTGGGTTGGTTGACGCTGAAGTCACTGACAACTCTCGTATTGTGATTATCGAGGCGGAAAAGCAGGTTATTGGTATTTTGGTCGACTCGGTTGCTGAGGTAGTGTACCTGCGCAGCTCCGAAATCGACAGTGCGCCCAACATTGGCACAGAAGAGAGTGCTAAGTTTATCCAAGGGGTCTCAAACCGTGACGGTGAGTTACTGATTTTGGTGGATCTAAACAAACTACTCAGTGATGAAGAGTGGGACGAGTTAAGTAATATCTAAGTAATGAAAGACCCGAATCTGCTGTATATGATAGCCGCTAGCATAGTGTTATTGCTGGCGGTTTTAGTAATAGTGTTGTGGTTACGTACGTCGCAATTGGTGCGGCAAATGCGGGCGCTGCGACAAAACATGGACACTGAAAAACAGGCGTCATCACAAACGCAAATTTTGCGTGCGGAGGTCAGTGAGTTGCGCACAGCATTGGCAAATATGAGCAACCGTATTGGCCAAATTCAACAGCGCACCGAAGAAGTGGCGCAACAGCAAGACACTATTCGTGAAGCAGACCCGCAAGCGCGAATCTACTCTCGAGCAGTAAAAATGATTGAGCTAGGTGCGCCCATGGAAGAAGTCATGAGCGAATGTGAGCTACCTCGGGCAGAAGCTGAGTTACTGTTCTCACTGCATCAGAAAAATTAAGCTTTCACATTGAGCTTATTGCTAAAGTTCTGCCACCCAGGTGGAAACTTCCCACGTAATACATAGGAAAAGGCAATAAGCTCAGCAATCACATAATAAAGCTCTTTGGGGATTTCTTGGCCTTGATCGAGCTTTTCTAAGGTCTTCGCTAAATCAGCATCTTGGTGAATTAAAATGCCTTGTTCTTGCGCTGCTTCGATAATGTGCTCGGCTAACTCGCCAAACCCTTTGCTTGATACGGTTGGCGCACTGCCATGCTCGTAGAGCAGTCCAATGGCACTGCGTTGAGTCGATGCTGTCATACTACACCTTTAAATTAACGATACTATGACGGCGATAAAACTGCCGCCACTGTTGTACTTGTTGTTCACTCACCTGCTCAACCTTAATGGGCGCAACACCGAGGCCGTGACTTTGCAGCTTGCGTCTTAGTGTTTCACTGTGTTCGTTGGCAAGGTGGTGCAAAGCCTGAGAGCTGGCGCGAAGTTCACAATTGAGGGTTTGCTTACACAAGTGCGCCTGCACACTGAGCTCGCCCAATTTCGGGTAGTCAAATTGCATACGCACAAACCACACGTCTTCGCCTTTACCTTGTTGGCTCTTTTCTTTGTAGCGACCAATACTTAGCTGCGTTTGTCCTGCTTCAGGTGGCAAGCGCATAGGTAAAAACAGCTGTACCAAAGGGTTAGAATCTTGCTGCGTTGTTAATTGTGGAGCGCTGGACTGTGGCGTCATACTTTGTTTAATGGCTGCCAAATCGCCGCCTAATGCTTGCGCTCCCGCACTTTGCAGTTGCTGTAATACTTGCTCAGCAGCAGACGCTGGCGCTTGCGGTGTTTGGGCTAAAAGTAGGTTTATCAGTGGCATCAAGGCGCTTTGGCTGTGAGGAGCCATGGTGCTTGGCAGTTGTTGTAGGCTCTGAGCGCCCAACAGTGATAGCAAAAGAGTATCGATTTGAGCAGTGACGCTTGCACGGTACTGGCTGACAGGCTGTGACCAAGGCTGCAATTGGGCTTGCAACTGATTGACTGTGTTGGCTGCCGGGGTATGCGGTCCAACCATTTTACTAAAAGCTTGATTGACGAGTTGCTGTAGCTCTTTAGGCGCGTTCTGCACCAGAGTGTCTAGATTGGTAAGGTGATGAGTCAAGCTGTGCTGTGCTGTATAAGGTTTTATTAGTGGTGCCATTAACGCCTTGCTGAGAGGTAAGGAGAGTACTTGCTGTGCCCCTGATACCGTTTCTTTAGCAGCCCCGGGCACCAAGGTCGCTTTTACCGTGTGTTGCATCTGTGCGGTTAATGCTAATAGCGGCGATTGACTGCGAAGGGTATTAAGCAAGGTGCTCACCTCAACGCCTGGGCTTGATGGTTGCGCCATGGCGTTGTGTCTTGCCGCGCCATTGAAGGCGCTGAGTGACACCGGTTCAAGCCTTTTCGGCGAATCAAGTAGCACCATACTCAGTAGTGGTTTTGCAGTACTTTGTAATAACTGCTGAGCACTTGCGAGTGAATTGATACTTGGCGCACTTCGCCCTTGCTGCCAAGACTGTAATTGTTGCTTAGCATGCTGCCATAATGAGGGGTTTGCCTTGTTGTCTGTTACCGGCCTATCACCGAGTTGCTGTGTTGCCGGGGAGGCCTTGGCGGTGCTTTGAGTGCCCACAATCACTTGTGGGCGGGCAACGTGTAAGTCAATACGCGGCAATTGCAGTTTGAGTTGTAACGCAGGTGATGTTGGCGCCACCCCCAGGCTTGTTGTGAGACCCTGAGTTGGCAGTTGAGCCGATACGGTTCGGTTTATCGGCAAGGTCAATATGGCTTTATTCGCTTGGCCACCGACCAGGTTGAGCTGAGCATGCTTACCATCGGGACGTGGTAGCAACTGCAAGTTCATCGGCGTCTTTAGCAGCATGGCAACGAGCTTTTGTTGGCTCATCGGCAGTGGTAATTGGCTCCCTCCACTAAGCGGTAAGTGGGCCTGTATCTTTCCTTTCACTAACTGAACGATCAAGGATGTCGGCGATGGCTGAGCGTTAATTATCTCGGCACTGGATTTATTTAGATGCAAGCTGGCATTAAGCGCCGGTATTGATAACGCTGCTTTGTCAGTTAATTGCACGGTTAGCGCCAAACGCGTTGGGCTTACAACTTGGCCCTGACCATTGGTTAAAGCTGCGCCAAGCAAACGCATTATATCCTGAGCGGAGCCAAGGGGCAGCGAGGTTTTGCTGGGCGTTAATTGCAGTTGCCCTTGAGCATTAAGTTGTACGGTGCCTTGCTCAATAGTTAATGGTAGCGGCCCCTTTGGTGCTGATTGCAGGGGAACCTCGAGGGTACGCCATTGACCTTGTAGCTGAACTTGCATTGTTGCTTTGTCAGCGCTGATATGAACATTTTTAACCGCCAAGGGCTGCTCAGTGGGCAGCGTGAGTGTCTTAGCCTGCTGCGTATCGCCAGCGATGCTCAGCGTTTGTGTGTGATGAATTAAAGGGGCAGATGGGCCCGACATATTACCCCCGAAACAAGATCAAAGTTTTGCCCGCAATTTTTCGCATTAGCATAGCATTATGGTAGACTATCGCCCAATTTTAAGCACTGAGAATGTCTGTTCGTGTTACACGTTGACGCAGTCACTTGCATTAAGCAAGAGCGATGCCTGTTTGAAGACCTTAGCTTTTCGATAAACGCTGGGGAGATCATGCAGTTAGAGGGGCCTAATGGGGCTGGGAAAACCTCTTTATTGCGCATTTTGGCGGGCTTTTCAGAGCCTATGCAAGGGCAAGTGCGCTTTATGCAAAAGTGTATTCGCCGTGACTACGAAAACTATGCGCAGCAGGTGTTGTTTATTGGCCATAAAACGGGTGTAAACACACAGTTAAATGCATTAGAAAATTGTCAGTTTTGGCTTGATACCCACGGATTGAAAACCGACCTCAATATTTATGATGTGCTGAGCAATCTTGGCTTAGTAGGACTAGAAGATGTTCCGGTGCGACAATTATCAGCTGGCCAACAGCGCCGTGTTGCCTTGGCTCGGTTATGGCTCAATGATGCCAAACTGTGGTTTTTAGATGAGCCATTCACTGCTGTAGATAAAAAAGGCGTGGCATTATTGCAACAGCGTTTCGCTCAGCATTTAGCCCAACAAGGGGCGATTTTACTCACCAGTCACCAAGACTTGACCGCGCACTTTTCTCACCTCAGTAAGTTGCAGTTGGAGTATCGCATTTAATGATTCAGCAGCACTCCTACTGGCGAGTTTGGGCCAGCGTGTATAAAAAAGATGTGCGTCTTGCCTTTCGCCAGCGCAGCGATATTGTTAATCCGCTGCTGTTTTTCTTAATCGTGATTACACTGTTTCCACTTGGCGTGGGTCCTGAGCCAAACTTATTGGCACGTATGGCGCCGGGTATTATTTGGGTCGCTGCTTTACTAGCGACGATGTTGGGTTTGGATAAAATGTTCCGAGATGATTACCTAGATGGTACTTTGGAGCAGTTATTATTGTCGCCATTCCCTTTGTCGCTGAGTGTGTCGGCAAAAATTGCAGCGCATTGGACCATTACAGGCTTGCCAATGGTGTTATTAACACCACTGTTCGCATTACTAATGAATTTAGAAATGCAGGCCCTCAATGCAACGTTGTTAACGTTGCTTATCGGTACTCCATTATTAAGCTTGATCGGGGCGATCGGCGCGGGGTTAACCGTGGGTTTGCAAAAAGGGGGAGTGTTACTCAGTTTGTTGGTCTTACCGCTGTACATTCCCGTATTGATTTTTGCGACTTCCGCCATTGATACAGCCAGCATGTCGTTGGCTTATGGCGGTCAGCTCGCAATCTTAGGTGCATTTCTTACCGTCGCCATCGTGCTTGCGCCTATTGCCGTTTCATCAGCATTGAAAGTGAGTATTAACTAGTATGTGGAAGTGGTTACATCCCTATGCCAAGGCCGAGCGGGCCTACACGCTGTGTAACACACTGTTGCCGTTTTTTGCAGTGGTTACCGTGATATGCATGATCTTAGGTTGGGTTTGGGGGTTGGCTTATGCGCCGGCCGATTACCAACAAAAAGACAGCTATCGCATTATCTTCATTCATGTACCGTCGGCTATTTGGTCGATGGGTGCTTATTCGTCGATGGCCATTGCCGCCATCGTCGCGTTAGTATGGCAAATTCGCAATGCCCAACTGGCGGTGATTGCTATTGCGCCAGTGGGTGCGGCAATGACGGTGATCGCATTATTGACCGGCGCCGCGTGGGGTAAACCTATGTGGGGTACTTGGTGGGTATGGGATGCGCGCTTAACCTCAGAGCTCATCCTGTTGTTTTTATACCTAGGGGTCTTGTCTTTGTACCATGCCTTTGAAGACAAACGTGCCGGAGGCAAGGCAGCGTCTATTTTGGCCCTTGTCGGAGTGGTCAACTTACCGATTATTCACTTCTCAGTCGAGTGGTGGAATACCCTGCATCAGGGCTCAACCATTACTAAATTTGATACCTCTGCCATCGACCCAAGTATGTTTTGGCCGTTAATGGTTAATATTGTCGCTTTTGCTGGTTTTTTAGGCTGGGCAACGTTGATCCGTTTGAAAACGGAGCTGTTAAAAAGTGAACAACATCGACCGTGGGTGAGAGCACTCGCCACAGGAGCAAAACATGGAGTTTAATAGTTTTTCTGAATTTCTCGCCATGGGTGGGTATGGCTTTTATGTATGGCTTTCCTTCGGCAGCTGTGCATTTATTTTGATTGCGCTTTTAGTGACCTCGCTATTAGAGAAACGTAACGTGCTCAAGCAGGTTGCCGCTCAAAGCGCACGAGAGCAACGTATTGAGAGGGCGAAACGCTCGCAGCAGGAGTCGTCACTATGAACCCAAGACGCAAAAAACGCTTAATCACCATTATTGCCTTATTACTCGGTTTATCATCGGCGGTGGGGCTTACTCTGTATGCGTTGCAAGAGAACATTAACCTTTTCTATACCCCCAGTGAGCTGATTGAAGGCAAGGGTAAAGATTTGGAAAAACCCAGCATTGGCCAAAAACTACGGATTGGCGGCATGGTGGTGCCAGGCTCAGTCAAGCGCGACGAAAACTCGCTATTTGTAGAGTTTAAACTGATCGACAGTGGCCCTATGGTTACCATCCGTTACAAAGGCATCTTGCCGGACTTATTCCGTGAAGGCCAAGGCATCGTAGCCCAGGGCACCTTAGTGCAGACCGATGTGGTTGAGGCATTCGAGGTACTCGCCAAGCACGATGAAGAGTACATGCCAGAGGAAGTGGCAGAAGCGGTGAAGGGTATCAAACACGAGAAACCTAAATACAATAGCAATTACGGCAACTAAATTATGATTCCAGAGCTCGGGTACTTTTCCCTAACCTTAGCAATGGTGCTGTGTGTACTGTTGTTTATATTTCCTTTGTGGGGTGCGCATACCGGTAATCTCAGGTTAATGCGTGCAGCTCCGTCGTTGGCCGTGGGCCAATTCATTTTTGTTCTGCTCTCTTTCGCGGCTCTTATTTACGCCAGTGTCACCGATGACTTTACCGTCGCCTACGTTGCTTACCACTCCAGTAGCACGCTACCTTGGTATTACAAAATAACCTCGACTTGGGGTGGCCACGAAGGTGCTATTTTATTATGGCTGGTCATGCAAGCGGGTTGGACAGCCGCAGTGGCGCTGATGTCTAAATCGTTGCCATGGCCGCTGCGGGCACGGGTGCTCGGCGTACTTGGGTTCTTAGCGGTTGGCTTTATGCTTTACACCTTATTGATGTCGAGCCCGTTTGAACGCTTATTACCTTACTTTCCAGTAGAAGGGCGCGATCTTAATCCTTTGCTGCAAGACCCTGGCATGATTATTCACCCGCCATTGCTGTATATGGGCTATGTGGGTTTATCTGTCTCTTTCTCATTTGCTATTGCCGCACTGTTGACCGGTCAGCTAGATAATTTGTGGGCCAAGTGGTCTCGTCCTTGGACGATGGCTGCCTGGGGCTTTTTGACTCTCGGTATTACTATTGGTAGCTGGTGGGCTTATGCTGAACTTGGCTGGGGGGGCTGGTGGTTCTGGGACCCAGTAGAGAACGCCTCACTGATGCCGTGGCTGGTGGCCACCGCATTATTGCACTCTTTAGCGACCACGGAAAAACGCGGCATCTTTAAGTCATGGACTGTGCTATTGGCCATCGCAGCGTTCTCGCTGAGTTTACTGGGTACCTTTATCGTGCGTTCAGGGATCATCGTCTCGGTGCACGCGTTCGCGTCAGACCCAGATCGCGGTATGTTTATTTTGGCGTTTTTAGCCATCGTCGTCGGTGGTGGCTTGTTGCTGTATGCACTGCGTGCAGGGCAGGTACAAAGTGAGGGGCGTTACAGCCTATTCTCTCGTGAGGTCGCACTGTGGCTAAACAATATTTTACTAGTGGTGGCAACCCTTATTGTCCTGCTTGGCACTTTGCTTCCTATGGTGCACAAGGAGCTTGGCCTTGGGTCTATTTCCATTGGTGAGCCGTTCTTCAATCAGATGTTCAGTTATTTAATTGTGCCTTTTGCCTTGCTATTAGGCGCCGCACCATTGCTACGCTGGAAGCAGAATAAGTTTAGCCAAGTGGCACGTAAGTATGGCCTCGGGCTAGTCCTGACACTGATCGCGACGCCGGTGTGGCTGTATAGCAGCTTCGATAACGTCAGTGCCTTAACGCTATTGGCCACCGGCCTTGGAGTGTGGGTGTTAATCATGAGCGCCCAAGACCTGTTGTTAAAAGTGTCACAAGCAAACAGTGTGGCCACTGGCATTAAGCGCCTCGGTTTGAGCTATTGGGCGATGCTGCTTGGCCATGTCGGTCTTGCTTTAGTCGTGATCTCGGTCACCCTAACATCGGCTTATTCCACCGAACGAGACGTGCGCGTTGAGCCCGGTGAGCAAGTTGCCTTGGGCGGCTATGAATTCCGTTTTGATGGTGTGAAAGTCATTCGCGGCCCCAATTACAGTGGACACGCTGGCGTCGTCACTGTGTTTGATGGCGATGAGGTGGAAGCCGTATTACATGCAGAAAAACGCCGCTATGACATCGGCATGCAGTTTATGACCGAAGCTGCGGTTGACCCAGGTTTTACTCGTGATTTATACCTGGCCCTTGGTGAGCAGCTCAGTGGTAATGCCTGGTCCTTACGCTTGTACCATAAACCTTATGTGCGGGTGATGTGGCTAGGTGGGATATTAATCTCCTTAGCTGGGTTTGTTGTGTTGTTCGATAGACGCTATCGCCGCCGCGTGCGTAAGGAAGGTCAGTCATGAGTAAAAAGTGGATAGTGATTACGCCGTTATTAGTTTTCGTGCTGTTATGCGGGTTTTTACTCAAAGGCCTTTTCTCGGATCCGCGCGAATTACAAAGCGGTCGCGTGAATCAGCCTTTGCCGGCCTTTGACTTGCCTGATCTCATGGATCCAGATAAACGCTGGACCAATGCCGACTTGCAAGGGCAAACCTATTTACTCAACGTATGGGGCACTTGGTGTCCTACCTGCTTGGCGGAGCTGGGTTATTTGACCGAGTTGCGCGAGCAGGGAGTTAGTATTGTTGGTTTGTATTATGAGCAAGGCTACGACCCTGACTTTGACGGTCAATTTAACCTCGCTGCTTTGCAGCAAGAAGTGCGTGATATGTTGGCTCGTGCAGGCGACCCATATCAATTCAACATGCTTGATCTAGATCGCCAATTTCTTCTTGATTTAGGCGTTTCAGGCGCGCCCGAAACCTTCCTCATTGATAGCGAGGGGAAAGTGCTTGTGCATCATACCGGCGACATTAACCAACGTGTGTGGCGCGCTAAGTTCGCACCCTTAATGCAGGAGGCGCAATGAGATATTTACTATTAGCCATAGTCCTGATGTTGGCGCTGCCAGCACTTGCTGTGGAGGAAAAGTACGATTTTGCTACTGACGACCAAGCACAGCTATTTTCAGAGCTAACCAAAGAGCTACGCTGTCCAAAGTGCCAAAATCAAAACATCGCTGACTCTGATGCCGTGGTGGCCAAAGATTTACGCGATAAAGTCGAAGAGCTCGTTAAACAGGGTCAAAATAAAGACCAAGTGATTGATTATATGATCGATCGTTATGGTTACTTTGTGCACTATCAGCCGCCAGTCACCCCTGCGACCATTTTATTATGGATCTTGCCAGGGCTGATCGTTATTGCTGGCTTAGCTTTTATTGTTTTACGGCAAAAGAAAGCGGCGCAAAAAGCAAGTTGGTCAGCGGCCGATGAGCAAAAACTGCAGCAACTTATCAAGCAATATCAGCGTAAGGAGTCAGCGTAATGCTTACTATGTGGGGGGGCTTTGCTGCCCTGATTATTATTGCTTTAGCGTTTGTCTGCTGGCCGTTTTTTCGACGTTTTCAGGCACAGAGTAATTCAGGCGTTAATGCGCAGCGTATCGACATCTTCAATCAACGTCAGCAAGAGCTTGCAGACGAACTCGCCATGGAGCGCATCTCACAAAGCAGTTTTGACGAGTCCATGGTTGAGCTGAAGCGTCGTTTACTGAATGATTTATCACCTGAGCAACAGCTACATGGCCGAGGTAATAACCGTATTTTGGCGTTAACAGGGGTGCTCTTTGTGGTGGTCCTCAGTGGCGTGTTTTACTATTTTACTGGCAGTTATCAGCAGCTAAAGAGCTGGGAGCAGGCTATTGAACAACTGCCTGAGTTAGGTGAGCGCGCGGTGATGGGCAAAGGTGAGCCATTGTCGGCCAACGAGCGACAAGCGTTATTACTCGGGCTTCGCACCCGCTTGGCACAAGATGGCGATGATGCCGTTGCCTGGCTGATGTTAGGACGCGTTGCTATGACTCTGGACGAGTTTGAAATGGCCACTCAAGCTTTTGATAAAGTATTGGCCATGGACCCAGACAACTTAGGCGCTAAAGTCAGCTACGCACAAGCGCTACTGGTTCGGGGTAACGACAGCAGTATGACGCAGGCAGCAAAGTTACTCTCGCAAGTGTTGCAGCAGCAGCCACAAAACATGGATGCGATTTCCATGTTGGCGCTGATAGCCTATGAACGCCAAGATTGGCTTGAAGCAAAAAGTGCCTTTGAGCTTATTTTATCGTCCATGCGTCAAGACGACCCGCGTTATGCCATGGTGGCGCAGCGCATCGATGAAATCGAGCAACGCATTAGTCAATCGCAGCAAAGCTCCGGTGATGAAATAACGGTTGCTGTCGCGCTTGCCGATAAAGTTAAAGATCGCATTCCCCATCAAGCCATTTTGTTTGTCTATGCTAAAGCTGCTTCCGGGCCGCCTATGCCTCTGGCAGTAAAGCGTTTTTCTGAATTTTCATTGCCAATGACGGTGACTTTATCGCAAGCGGATGCGATGATGGCGGAATTAACATTGGCTCAATTTGAGCAAGTGCAAATCATTGCTCGTATCTCCAAAGATGGTGATGTCGCCATTGCCAGCGGCGAATTACAAGGACAGTCTGGTGTGATTGACCAGCAGCAACAGAAGCAAGTGGACGTGCTTATCGACACTTTGATTCAGTAGGAAGTGACATGTTAAAGAAGACTTTTATAACGCTTGTGGCGTTAGTACTCAGTGCCTGTGCCCAGGTTCCTCCAGAAAAAGAGGATCCGCGCGATCCGCTACAAAGCCTGAACCGACCATTGTATGACTTTAATATGGATGTGTTGGATGCTTACATCTTGCGCCCAGTTGCGGTGGGTTATGTGGAAGTAACGCCGGCGCCAGTTCGTCGTTCGGTGGTGAACTTTACCGACAATATCAGTGCGCCAACCGATGCTATTAACGCAGCACTGCAAGGCAAAGCGGATCACACCGGCATAAGCATTGCGCGCTTCTTAGTCAATACCACAGTAGGTATAGGGGGATTATTTGACGTGGCTTCATCCCTTGGGTTGGAGTATGTTGATGAAGACTTTGGCCAAACCTTAGGGGTTTGGGGGGTCGGTGATGGAGCGTATGTGATGATCCCAGGAATGGGGCCGAGCACCGCACGCAACGTAGCCGGCGATATTGTTGATAATGTGGTATTGCCTGAAATCGCTCTGACCACACCGCAAACTATTTTAGTGTTTGCTTTGAAGGCCGTGGAGGCGCGAGCTTCATTGATCCCCCAAGAGAGCCTGCTAAATGAATCGCTGGACCCGTATACCTTTATGAAAGATATATACTACCAGCGCCAGCTGTATGAGCTACATGACGGCAATCCGCCTGTAGAGGAAGAGCCTGAAGCGCAAGACTACGACGATGACTTTTTGGAAAACCTCTAATCGATTAGCGCGAACAGCGAATAATAAAAAAGCCGGCAATTTACCGGCTTTTTCAATTATTACATAATGGCTTGCATTTGCTCGTTGGCCCAATGAATTGCCTCGTGATAGGCATCGGGCACTTTGTTGGCATCCAGTTTCATTTCTTCTACTGTTGCGTTAGCTTGTTGCCACTGGGCGTGCTCATAATATTTTACCAAGGTGATATAGCCCGCAAGCACGCCTTCGTTGTCGCGCAGCGCCGCTTTTATATCATTGGCCAAAGGCAAACGTTCAACAACCGCTGCCATATCTTGGTCTAAAATCGCGTCTAACAGAGACATCATGCCGGTTAAGAATGCACGCCCTGGATCACCTGCATTTTGGTGTTGCTCCGCTAATACCTCAGCAAAACGGGCGCGGGTTAAGGATAAACGCATCAGTTCGGCGGGTTTGTCTGAAGACAGTTGCGCGGTGAACAGCAGCGATAAAAACTTTTTAATCTCTTTGGCACCGAGCACCACGAGCGCTTGCTTGATGGTGGATACCTCAGCGCGGCGTTTAAACATGGCGGAATTGGAATAGCGCAACAACTTGTAAGAGAGGTTAACGTCGCGCTCAAACACCTTAGTGACTTTTTCCAAATCCATTTCACTGGTTGATGTTTCGTATAGCAACTCGGCAAGCGTCAACTCCGAAGGCGGCAATGCCTTACTTTGTACCATCTCAGGCTTAGAGAAGAAGAAGCCTTGGAAGTAGCTAAAACCAAGGTCGAGGGCGTGCTGATACTGCTCGTAAGTTTCTACCTTCTCAGCCAACAGCTTGATGTTGTCAAAGCCTTTAATCGCCGCGACCACTTCCTGTATTTCTTGTTCGCTGGTTTCCAGGTAGTCGATTTTAATAATATCGATAAAAGGGAAGAAGTGACGCCAGACGTTTTGATGCTTATAGTCATCAAGGGCAATGGTATAGCCTTGCTCTTTCAGGTCTTGTACTAGGGCTAGCAGACGTTTGCCAGGTTGCACGGTCTCCAGTATTTCAACGACAATTTCGTCAGTGCCCATCATGGTGGCATATCCTTTACTGAGCGTTTCCAAAGTAAAGTTGATATAAGCCGGCTTATTGTCGGTTAGCTCTTCAAGGCCAAAGGTAAACTGACTTCCTTCGATAAGCTTGGAGGTGGCTTCATCACCATTGATTTGTGGGAACACATTGGCTAAGCCATCGCGGAACAACAGCTCGTAGCCGACCAGTGTTTTCTCTCTATCCAGAATGGGCTGACGCGCAGCGTAAAAATTCATTTATTGGCACTTCCAAAAATACGTTGCTAATTGCTTAACAATATATGAAAAATCTAGGTTGTTTTCATTAATAATTATACTTTTTTGTGAGCTAAGTGCGCAAATGTGACGTTGAAACCATCATATGTATCAAATATTTAATACATAAGTATGGATATCGCACTAATTGGAGTTGCGGGTCAGGGCCATGCTATAGTGGTGTGAGCGTACGTTGTGATAAAAAGACACTGCAACGTCGTGAGGGTATGCTGACCTTTGCTGCAAAAACAGGCAGCAAAGGTCAACGCGCCTAAGTAATAATAACAACATTCTTCGCCCAATCTGTGCTTCGTGCGGCTTTTGGGGTGAAGCTCAGCGCTAAGTTGGAGGCTAAATTGGAAGTAGGTACGATAATTTCTCTTGCTCTGTATTTCATCGTTATGCTCGGCATCGGTCTGTATGCATACAAGAAATCAACGGATGATGTATCAGGGTACATGTTAGGCGGGCGTAATCTTAGACCCAGTGTAGCAGCGCTTTCTGCAGGTGCTTCTGACATGAGCGGTTGGATATTGATGGGCTTGCCTGGCGCTATGTTCTTAACTGGCTTTAGTGCTACCTGGATTGCCATAGGATTGGTGATCGGTGCTTGGGCTAACTACCTATTAGTGGCGCCGCGCTTACGTGTATATACCGAGCGGGCCAATGATGCGATAACCATTCCTGATTACTTTGCTAACCGCTTTAACGATTCCAAAAACGCGCTGCGTGTGGTGTCGGCGGTGGTGATCATCGTGTTTTTCACCTTATATACCTCTTCAGGCGTTGTCGCTGGCGGTAAACTGTTTGAAAGCTCGTTCGGTTTATCCTATGAAATGGGCTTATATGTGACCACCGGCGTGGTCGTATTGTATACCTTATTTGGCGGCTTTTTAGCCGTGAGCCTAACTGACTTTGTGCAAGGCTGCATTATGTTCTTAGCGCTCATTATCGTGCCTTTTGTTACCTATACCTTACTTGAGCAGCCTCTGCCAGCCACGCTTGAACAGGTAAATCCGGATATGCTTGAGTGGGTGGGGACCGGCTCAGTACTAGGAATTATTTCGGCTATGGCGTGGGGTCTGGGTTACTTCGGTCAGCCCCATATCATCGTACGCTTTATGTCAGTTCGTGGTTTGAAAGATATTCGCGTTATGCGCCGTATTGGTATGTCGTGGATGATTGTTGCTGCGGTAGGTGCAGTGGCAACAGGTTTATGCGGTGCTGCTTATAGCTATGAGAAAGGTATTACCGTTGAAGATGCGGAAACCATTTTCCTCATTTTATCTCAATTGCTATTCCACCCACTGGTGGCCGGATTCTTATTAGCAGCTATCTTAGCGGCTATCATGAGTACCATTTCCTCGCAGCTATTAGTGAGTTCCAGCTCGCTGACAGAAGACTTCTACAAGATTTACATCAAACGTGATGCCTCAGAAAAAGAGCTTGTGCTCGTGGGTCGCATCAGCGTGCTACTGGTTGCACTGTGTGCCATCTACCTTGCATATGACCGCGATAGCTCGATTTTATCGTTGGTGAGTAACGCTTGGGCCGGTTTTGGTGCGGCGTTCGGTCCGCTAGTATTATTTAGCTTGTATTGGCGTCGTATGAACCTTCCAGGCGCGCTTGCAGGTATGATTGTTGGTGCGGCTACAGTGCTATTCTGGATTTACGCGCCTGTTACGATTGATGGCCAGTCACTAAGCGACTGGATGTATGAAATCGTCCCAGGCTTTATTCTTGCGAGTATCGCTATTGTTACAGTATCGCTGGCGACTAAAGAGCCTAGCGAAGCACTGACAGATACCTTTGATAAGGTTGAGGCAGAGCTGCAAGAAGGCTAATCCCTGAGAATTAGAGATAGTAAAAGGCCACCCTTAGCGGGTGGCCTTTTTTGTGTCTTTGAGCTGTCCTAAGTAGCGTTGAGGGTATTTAGTAACAGCAACCCTAGTTCGCTAATTCCAACGCAGTGATTGGTTTATTCGTGCCTGGTATTCATCCACTGGCGCTTGCGCCATAGCCACGAGTATGGCGTCTCCTTGAGGGAAGTGTGAAACGCGTCCAGCGAAGCGCTGATCATTAAAATGGGCATCACCGAGATAATCGTTCGCAGAGGGGACGATAAATACCGTCATCGGGCCGAAATCCGATTGAAAAACTAGGTGCAAACCTTTTTGCCCTTTGAAATTACAGTAACGGGCATAGGTGATAGCCCCAGGTAACTCATCAAGGTGGCCGCCAAGCTCAGAGAGTCGTAAATTGACCTCATCCAAGGCTATTTCCTCATTTACGCTCAGTGCGTCAATTTCATGATAAACATGCGCCAAAGCGTGCTCACCAATAGATAACGTTGGCGACATCAGGTGATACAACACCCCAGTAAAGGCGATAACGACAGACGCAGCTATGGCGATATACCACGGCGTTTTTGGTTTAGTCTGCTTCGCTGCGGAGTTATTGCCCGAGCGTTGATCGCTTTGCTCCCCCATGGTTTGGTTAAAAATAATTTTATCAGCCAAATTATCGGGTACAGGTACCTGCATCGCCTCAACAAGCTCTTTATCAAGCTGTTTTAACTCATTAACTAATTGTTTGCGCTCAGGACTTTGCTCTGCAAACTCAAGCACGTCCTTGTCTTTGGTGTTTGGATGAGCAAAAAGGCGCCGGCGAAATTCTAATTCATCCATTTGGAGCCCCTTTCATAGGTTCAGTGGTTCGAGTGAGTGCGCTTTTTAGCTGATTTCTAGCTCGATATAAGCGCGTCATAACCGTGTTTTTGTTTAAGCCGAGGATTTGCGCAATTTCATCGCCGCTGCAGCCACCAATCACTTGTAGGATTAACGGTTCACGGTATTCTTGCGCAAGCTCCATAATACGTCGTTGGACAACGGTCATTTCCATTTCGTCATCTAGAGAAGTGCTGCGTTCGTCGCAGAGGGTGTCTTGTTCGACATCACTGTAATCAAACTGCTTGCGTTCAAAGCGGCGAGCATTTTCTCGTCGCAAAATAGTAAACAGCCACGACTTAGCAGCGTTCTGATCGACTAATGAATCTAATGAACGCCATGCTCGTAAAAAAGTTTCTTGGACCAGGTCTTCAGCCACACTAGGGTCTTTGCAAAGCCAATAGGCAAAGCGATAGAGCTCTTTGTGGTATACCTGCACCAGCGCCTCATAGCGCTTTTGTTTATCTGCCATGCCCATTAAGACCTCCGACAGCAATAAAACATTTCACTTAACGGGAAATTTATTTGCTCAAGGCAATATTAAGCGCCTGCAGAGCAGGCGCTTAAAGACAGTTGCAGTTATTTGCAGTTGCCACTCGCAGTGAAGCGAACTAATGCCTTAATACAAGGAGTCTAGTTCAGTTTGTTGCTTTTGCTGCATGCTCACGGGTGTGTTAATACCTTGCGCAATCAAAAAGTAGTCAACCACGGTCTCGTCATGGCTATAGAGTTGCTGGCGCAACTTGGTAAGTTCTTGGCGGGCATTTTCAGGCCAATGGCTTTGCCATTGGTGAAGTGAGCTTTTGTTCGCTTTGGCATGCGCATCTAAGGCGCGATAGAGCTCCTGCGGGTTTTGCGCTTTAAGCGCGCGCTGCACAGCCTGCAAATTACCCTTTGCTGTTTTAGGCTGCGGTTTGGTGCTGGTTGGTGCTAAAGGCTGAGTACGTTGATGTTGCCACCACCACGCTGCCATAGTCAGGAGCCACAGCGCATAACCTAGTATCGCCCATAGCAAGCTTACATCAGAATGCGCGGGTGGCGCGCTAACATCGTTAGTTGCGGTGGTTTGCGGAGCATCACTAAGGGAGGGGGCGGCCGTGGTGCTGGCCTCGCCGACCACGGTAATGGTTTTTTCTGCTACTTTGGCTATTTGCGCGCGTCCTGTAACGGTATTAAACCAAGGCACCTCGATTGCTGGCAGCGTATAGGTGCCAGGCTGTTGTGGCACATAGGCAATGGATGTGGTGGTTTGAGCAATAATACGACCATCGCGAATAAGATGCGTGCGCTCGGATTGATCGGGGTAGCTGCGCACGTTTTCAAGGTCTGGGCTGGTTAAATCCGGCAGTTGCTCTTTGGTGGTATTCAAAGCCGTCAGTGTCAGCGTTCGAGTGATGGGGGTGCCCACCTGCACTTGTTCATCAGCGCCTTGCCACTGTTCACTTAAATCCACCAACTCACTTGGCAACCATGTGCCATTAATGCCTTCGGGCATGGGCTTCACATCAACCAATGTATTTGTGGCACTGGCACTGACTGCCATAGCACGGTAGTTTTTACGCACTTTGCCGTTTAAGCGTGGCGCTTGTAACTCAAAGGTGCCACTTTTTTGTGGTTGTACTAAGTAGTCGCGTTGGATCACTAGGTAGCGCCGCCCATCAATAACTTCTTGGCTCTCTCGCTGCTTGCCCATTTGCGTAATATTGGCGTTTTCCATACTCGGCGCGGCCAGTGAACCATCAATTAAATCAACACCTAAGTAAAGTTTAACGGTATAAACCCCGGCTTGCTGCACATACAGTGACTGCGGGGTGAGCTCGGTTTTAATAAAGGCGGTGCTATCGTCAAGACTGCTGTTGGCGTTGTTAACCACTTTTAGAGTGAATGGCTCTGAGCTCACGCCATTAATAGTAAACGCCGGGATTTCATAATTACCCGCTTCACGTGCCATCAGCTCGATTTGCCATGTAGATTGTCGGCTTACGGCACCATTGATAATACGTGTTTGGTTACTACGAGACATAGGGCCAA
The DNA here is from genome assembly GCF_004208955.1 of Pseudoalteromonas sp. CO325X. Lineage (NCBI taxonomy): Bacteria > Pseudomonadati > Pseudomonadota > Gammaproteobacteria > Alteromonadales > Pseudoalteromonadaceae > Pseudoalteromonas > Pseudoalteromonas sp. CO325X. Next base: position 75,627 of record NZ_SGPG01000033.1, on the reverse strand, counting down.
CCACAAAGTCATCAAGCAGCGCTTGAGTATCGGGTTGGCTGTTGTTGACCGTATCATCGGCTTTGATGGTTATAGCGAAATACTCACCGGCAAGCACAGGGTTTTTATCGACACTGGCGGTAAGCTTAGTGAGCGCCAAAACGGGCATTGCTAAGCAGGTGAGTGCGATGAAGAAGGCGGTTCTTACCATGATTTTTCAACTCCTTGTGGTAAGCGGCGATAACGTTGTCTTTTTCTTGATTCAAGTTGCATTTTATTGCGCAGCAGAATTTCAGGGTCGTCAGGGATCTTGCGCAATAACTGATTCAACTGCTGGGCGCGCTCGCGCTCCTCAGGCGTCAGCTCACTGGCTTGTGCCGCCAGTTGTTGCTCTGTGCCCTGCTGATCACCTTGCTGTTGCTGCATTTGCTGAGCTTGTTGCTGTTGTTCAGCACTTTGCGCTTTATCGCCTTGTTGCTGCTCGCCATTTTGGCGTTGCTGCTGTTGCTGCGACTGTTCACTGTCGCTTTGTTTAGACTCAGACTCGGTAGGTTGTTGCCCACTCGATTCATCGTTTGCTTGGGCACTGTTTTGCGGGTCATTGTTGTTTGCGTCGTTACGCTGACCGGCGCTTTGTTGTTGCCCTTGTTGTGACTGTTGTTGCTCACCTTGCTGCTGATTATCGTTGTCTTGCTCTGTTTGCTGCTTATTTTGTGAGGAATCTTGTTCGTTATTTCCTTGTTGTGATTCCTGTTGCTGTTGTTGGCGCATTTGTTCCACTAATGCTTTGTTCCGTGCAGCCGATTCGAGCTCAGGATTTTTTTCCAGCGCTTGCTGATAACGCTCAATTGCCTCATCAAGTTGCCCTAATTGCGCCAGGGCGTTGCCTTGGTTGTACAGCCCTTGCGCTGAATTGTCTGAAGCAAAGGCATCAAGAGCGCCTTGGTAATCCTGTTGTTGATATTTTGCTGCTCCGGCTATCAGCGGGTTTTCAGTTTGGCTGGCCTGATCATAGGCCTCGTTCTGATAAGCGGATAGGGCGTTTTGCTGTTCGTTGTTAAACCAGCTCTGCCACTGCGCCGCATAGGCCTTAGGTTGTGGCAGTAGCACCATAAAGGCGCACAGTACTAAAGCGCGACGGCCCATTAGCCATAACATTAACGGCACGATTAGCAGGGTTAAATAGATGCCGGCATCAATGCGCCATAAGGTCTGTTTATTGTCCTGTTGCAATTCTTGCTGCGGTTGCTCGGTGCTCTGCAGTACCGAGAGGTTTGCCGCACTTGCTTGATAGCGTAATAACTTTCCGTTGCCGGCTTGGGCCAAGCGCTGGAGACGTGAAAAGTCGGTGGTAGGGATAACGATTTGCCCGTACTGATCTTTAAGAAAACCCCCATCTGGCAAGTTAATCGGAGCACCCTCGGCAGTACCTATGGCATAAATATGTAAGCGATAGTCATGACTGGCGAGCCAATCACGGACATCCGCTTCTTCATCGGCATCTATGCCATCGCTCAGTAAGATCACATCGCCACGTGCATAGCCTGCTTGGCTGAGTAACTCTTGTGCCTGTGTCAGACCAGCAAGCACATTACTGCCTTGTCCGGGCATAATATCTGGGCTGAGACTGGGAATCAGATTAGTCAACGTCTGACTATCTGAGGTTAAGGGCGAAATTGTATAGGCATCATTGGCGTAAGCAACCAGCGCAGTTTCTCCTTCGGTGAACAAATCCACCATATCCAGAGCTTTATAGCGTGCTTGTTGCAGCCGGCTTGGGGCGATGTCGGTGCTATACATTGAGCGCGACATATCCATGACTAACACCCGGGCCATTTTGCTTTGATAGACTGGCACCTCTTTTTTGCTAAAGCTTGGGCCGGCAATCGCCACTACCATCAAGGCCATAAGCAAAGTACTTAATACATGACTAGGTGCTCGCTTTTGCTGGCCTTGACTCAGGACCTGTGTTGCCAAGTGCGGAGCAATAAGTTGGCTATTGCTAGGTTGGCGTTTGCTCCCAGTGAGCCGCCAGAGCATGTACAAAGCCACCACTATCAGCAACCACAATGCATCGGGGCGAATAAACGTAAACTCGGTCATGCATCACCTACTACAGCTTGCTGCTTCAGTTGTCGCCATAAAGCAGCCAAAAATAACATCAATAAAGCGCCGCTTAGGGGCAGGTAAAACAAGGCATCCACTGGGCGGAATGTTTGCTCTTGCTCAGCTTGTGGCTCGAGCGCATCCAATTCTTTATAAATATTGGCCAAACTTTGGGTGTCTGTGGCGCGAAAATACTGACCGCCGGTCTGCTCTGCAATGGTTTTTAGCAGCGATTCGTCGAGCATGGCCCCAGAGCTGCCAAGCATAGAGAACAACCCGCCTTGGTTGCGGCCATCTGCGCCCACACCCACGGTATAGACTTTGACGCCGGCGTCTTTGGCCAAAATAAGCGCCTCTTCGGGTTTCAGGTTACCAGCGGTGTTTTGGCCATCGGTGAGTAAGATCACTACCTTGTTTGATTGTGACTTTTCATTAAAGCGCTTCACCGACAGCCCAAGGGCATCACCAATGGCGGTGGCACGTCCTACTAAACCAATTTGTGATTCTTCGAGCATTTGCGCCACAGTGTCAACGTCGCGTGTTAGTGGCGTTTGTAAAAACGCGGTGTCGGCAAATAAAATAAGCCCCAACTGATCGCCACGGCGCTGGCTAATAAACTCACTGAGCACCGCTTTAACGACACTAAGGCGGTCGACGAATCGCCCTTGATAAGCCATATCTTGCTCACGCATTGACCCAGATAAGTCCACCGCCAGCATAATGTCACGGCCTGGCTCTGAGAGGGTGATGGGTTCACCACGAAACACCGGATTGGCAGCGCTGGCCACGACCAGCGCCCAGACAATTGCGAGTAACCAGTGTGGCCACTTGCGGCTGGGCGTGACCTTGGTGTTGGTCATTCCCATGTGTGCCAGAGCGTGGATGCGCAGCATCAAGGTGCTATGGTGTTTTTGTTTGCCAGCGATGAGCGCAATAAGCCAAGGCAAAGGCAGCAGGGCAAAAGCCCAGGGCCAAGCAAATTCAAACATCGATGCGCTCCTTGGTTTTAAATTGCTTTATGGCTTGGTGCAGCTTGTTTTTTAACTCATCGCTTACCGCTCTAGGCTGATATAACTGCTGCAACTCTCGGGCGTTAAAATCAATATCACTTAATAGAGTCAATACTTGGCTCCAGCGCTCGGCACTGAGCGCCGCTACACGCGTACCATAGTAATGTTTGCCTAACCGTTTGAGCAGTTGATGCAAACGGGCGGCATCTTGGCTCTGCGCTAAGCGCAGTGCTTCGCGCTTGGCGCGGTTATGGCGGCGTTGACGCACATACAGGACGAGCGCCAATACCGCAGCAATCAACAGCACAGCCGCGATAACCCACCAGGCGGGGCCTGGCGGCCAAGCACTTACCTGCTCAGGGACCATGACATCGTCTAATTGAGAGAGGGGGTTGCCTTGCATTTATGCACTCCGAAGCGAAAATTGTTGCTCAAGGGCACTGGCAGCGGAAATCTCCACCAGTGAGTGGCAATGGCGAGATAAACGCTGTAGGCGCTGTGAGTCAAATTGCTGTGCTTGGCGATGATAGCGGCGGCGAAATTGGGCATCATCTAGAGCCAAACTTATTTTACCCCGGCCGGTGTCGACGTTGATGGCGTCATTGAATTGTGGCAGCTGGCGTTCGAACGGATCACTAATGACACCGGCTACCACTTCGCAATGGCGTGCCAGTTGCTGCAGTTGACGCTCTATGGCATCGCCGTATTCATCGTTGAGCTCAACAAAGTCACTGAGCAAATACACCACACTGCCTGGCTTGGCTAATTGGTTCATGCGTTGCAACTGGCTGAGCAGGTTCCCCGCGTGTACCTGCTCGCCAATGTCTGCATGCTGCATGTCTTGCATTGCATGAAGTACCCTCAATACCGCTTTATCACGGCTTTGTGGGCGAAACTCATGGTGCTGCTGTTCGTTAAATACCAAGGCGCCAAGCTTATCGCCGCGTTTACACGCCGACCACGCCACCAGCGCAGCCACATGAGCGGCTTGCACCGATTTGAATACAAACTGTGAGCCAAACTGCATCGACGAGCTAAGATCGACCATTAGCAACACAGGGCGTTCTTTTTCCTCTTGAAAAAGCTTGGTGTGCGCTTCGCCAGTACGAGCGGTGACGCGCCAGTCGATACTGCGCACATCATCGCCTTGTTGGTAATGGCGCACCTCAGCAAACTCCATACCACGGCCTTTGTGCGGGGCCAGATACTGACCACTTAGTGGGCTGCGTAAACGCTTTTGAACCGCCAAATCCAGCAGCTGGGTTTTGCTTTTATAATATGTCAGCTCTTTCAGTGACAGGCTATGACCGTTGCTGTGCAGCTTTTCAAGCCAGTACGCCACCGAGTGAGTGGGGGCCTGATTGTTCATTAGGGCACAGCCACTCGCTCGAGAATGTGCTGGAGCACTTGGTCTTTGGTGATGCCATCGGCTTGCGCTTCATAACTTAAAATGATGCGATGGCGCAGCACGTTGTGGAACACCGCTTGAATATCTTCGGGGCTGACAAAGTCACGACCCTCTAGCCAAGCATGGGCTCGCGCAGCACGGTCAAGGGCTATGGTGGCACGGGGGCTGGCACCATACTCTAGCCAGCTAGCGAGCTGGTCATCCAGTTGCTTGCCATCGCGAGTCGCCATAATGAGTTGCACTAGGTACTGCTCCAGCGGCTCGGCTAAGTGCAAGGCTAATACTTCCTTGCGCGCGGCAAATAAATCCGCCTGGGTGAGCGGCTCAATATGGGCGTGTTCCCCCTCAAGTGCTTCGCCGCGCGTCAGCCGTAAAATGGCGAGCTCGGAGTCCGCATCGGGGTAGTCAATATTAAGGTGTAGTAGGAACCGGTCAAGCTGAGCTTCGGGCAGTGGGTAGGTGCCTTCCTGTTCGAGCGGGTTTTGCGTCGCCATGACCATAAACAGCTGCTCTAACGGATAGGTGTTTTTACCCACGGTAATTTGCCGCTCTGCCATGGCTTCTAATAAGGCCGATTGCACTTTTGCTGGTGCCCGGTTTATTTCGTCGGCTAACACTAAGTTATGGAAAAGCGGGCCTGGCTCAAATACAAATTCGCTGGTTTGCTGACGATAGATATCGGTTCCAGTAACATCTGAGGGCAGTAGGTCAGGGGTGAACTGAATACGTTGAAAACTCCCCTCCAACCCTTTGGCCAGCGCATTCACAGCTCGCGTTTTGGCAAGCCCAGGAGGCCCTTCCACCAATAAGTGACCATCAGCGAGAACAGCAATTAATAATGCTTGAGTCAAATGGGGTTGGCCGATAATTTCGCTATCGAGGTAGGTTTTTAATTGTGCAAACTTAGCAACTGCCATAAGTGTACGTATCCTTGCCGGCATAAATGAAACAGAGCAACCTAAATGGTGGGGGAACCCAGCCCTAGGTTGGCGCAACGCCCTTTAGGCACTGCACTGTTTAAAAAGTTCGATTGATTTTACTCACAATTACATAGTTTTAAAGTCTTGTTTTTATTTTCATCGTACCCAGTTCTTAACTATTGTTGTAGCTGGCGCAGGAATTTTAGCGTCACTATTGGCATTGCGCTTTGGGTTGTTTTAGAATCGAGGAAATATTAACAGGTCAGACCTGTCAGCAGGAGAAGCATTTTATGTCTGAGCAAACAAAATTAACAACACGCAACGGGGAGCGCATCGCCATTGTTAGCGGCCTGCGTACGCCTTTTGCAAAACAAGCTACCGCCTTTCACCACGTCCCAGCACTCGATTTAGGCAAGCTGGTCGTCAACGAAATGCTTGAGCGCTTGGACTTTGATCGCAAAGAAATTGATCAGTTGGTGTTTGGCCAAGTAGTACAAATGCCCGAAGCGCCGAATATTGCCCGTGAAATTGTCCTGGGCACTGGCATGCCAGTCAATGTTGATGCTTACTCGGTATCACGGGCTTGTGCGACTAGCTTCCAAGCGATTGCCAATGTCGCTGAATCAATTATGGCGGGTCATACCCAAGTGGGTATTGCTGGCGGTGCAGACTCTTCTTCTGTCTTACCTATTGGTGTAAGCAAGAAATTGGCAGGCAGCCTTGTGGATTTAACCAAAGCGCGGACCCTCTCGCAGCGCTTGAAGATTTTCTCTAAGTTGCGTCCTAAAGATCTTATGCCAGTGCCACCGGCGGTTGCCGAGTACTCAACTGGGCTTTCTATGGGGCAAACGGCAGAGCAAATGGCGAAAAGCCACAGCATTAGCCGTGCTGATCAAGATGCCCTGGCGCATCGCTCGCATACGTTAGCCAGCCAAGCTTGGGCTGAGGGCAAATTGACGCAGGAAGTTATGACTGCGCATGTACCACCTTATAAGTCATTTATTGAACAAGACAATAACATTCGTACTAATTCACAGCTTGAAGGCTACGCCAAACTGAAGCCGGTATTCGATCGCAAATACGGTAGTGTCACTGCCGCGAACTCGACGCCATTAACCGATGGTGCGGCTGCCGTGATGCTGATGAATGAAAGCAAAGCCAAAGCGATGGGTTATGAAATCTTGGGTTACATCCGCAGTTATGCCTTCAGTGCCATCGGTGTGCACGAGGATATGTTGATGGGTCCGGCACATTCGACCCCTGTTGCCCTAGACAGAGCTGGGATCACCTTAGGCGATCTAGACCTAATTGAAATGCACGAGGCTTTCGCGGCGCAAACCTTGGCTAATATGAAAATGTTTGCTTCTGATAAGTTTGCCAAAGAGCAGCTTGGCCGTGATAAAGCCATTGGTGAAATTGACATGGACAAATTTAACGTCAACGGGGGCTCGCTAGCATATGGCCACCCCTTCGCCGCTACCGGAGCCCGTTTGATTACACAAAGTATTCATGAGCTTAACCGTCGCGGCGGTGGCTTAGCCCTAACTACGGCGTGTGCTGCCGGTGGTTTAGGTGCGGCCTTTGTATTGGAGAGCGCATAATGACAACAGAATCCGTATTTAGTTTTGAGTTAAACGATGAGCGTGTTGGCATCGTCACTATTGACGTGCCGGGCGAGAAAATGAACACCTTGCGCGCCAGTTTTGCTGAGCAGCTGCAAGACATTGTTCGCACCGCCAATGAAAATAACGTCAAAGGCTTGGTATTTACCAGCGCCAAGCCAGATAACTTCATCGCCGGCGCCGATATCAACATGCTTGATAATGCTCATTCACGTGAAGAAGCCTTAGCGTTATCGACCATGTGTCAGGAAGCGTTTTTTGAACTGGAAAAGCTGCCTTATCCCACCGTCGCGGCTATTCATGGTGCCGCCCTAGGCGGGGGCTTAGAGTTTGCCTTGGCATGCGATTATCGGGTGTGCAGCGACAGTGATATTACCAAAATGGGCTTGCCTGAAGTGCAGCTTGGCCTGCTCCCAGGAGGCGGCGGTACACAGCGTTTACCTAAATTAGTGGGCTTGCAGAAAGCCTTAGAGTGGATGCTAACCGGCAAGCAAGTGCGTGCTAAGCAGGCGAAAAAAGCTGGCCTCGTCAATGACAGTGTCCCTCACAGTGTTTTACTTGAAGTGGCGTGTAAATACGCACTTAAAGGCAAAGCGCGTGCAACCAAGCCGCCGTTGGATAAAGTATCGGCGTTGTTGGAGTCTAATCCATTTGGTCGCAACCTGATTTTCAAAAAAGCGGCTGAAAACGTCGCCAAAAAGACCGGTGGTCATTATCCCGCACCGAATAATATTATTAAGGCAGTGCGCGCCAGCGTTGAGCTAGATACCCTCAAAGCCTACAAGACCGAAGCCGATGGCTTTGCCGATTTGGTGATGAGTGATGTATCGAAATCGCTGCGCGGTATCTTCTTTGCTACCACGGAAATGAAAAAAGAGTGGCGCGCCGATGATGCTCCGAGCACCGATAAAGTGGCGGTGCTGGGCGGCGGCTTAATGGGCGCCGGTATCACCCATGTCAGTGCCATCAAAGCGGGCGTGCCGGTGCGTGTCAAAGACGTTGCCCATAAAGGCATTAGCGGGGCGATGAATTACAGCTATAAGCTACTAGAGAAAAAACGCAAGCGTCGTATTATCTCCAAAGCGCAGTTACAAGAGCAGATGAGCCGTATTACCGGCACTACTGATTACAGTGGCTTTGCGCACGTAGATATGGTGATTGAAGCGGTATTTGAAGATCTCAAGCTGAAGCAATCAATGGTTGCCGATATTGAAAGCCATGGCCAAGCACACACTATTTTCGCTAGTAACACCTCGTCACTGCCCATTGCCCAAATTGCTGAGCAAGCGCAGCGCCCGGAGAATGTTATTGGCTTGCATTACTTCTCGCCGGTAGAAAAAATGCCGCTGGTGGAAATTATCCCCCATACAGGCACCAGCGAGCAGACCATCGCCCGTACGGTGAGCTTTGCCCGTAAACAAGGCAAAACACCCATAGTGGTGAAGGATAAAGCCGGCTTCTTTGTAAACCGTATCTTGGCGCCTTATGTAAACGAAGCAGCCAACCTATTGTTAGCCGGTGAGCCCATTGAAAAAATAGACAAAGCCTTGGTTGAATTTGGCTTCCCAGTGGGACCATTAGCCTTGCTTGATGAAGTGGGCATCGATATCGGTTCTAAGATAGCGCCTATCTTGGAAAAAGAACTGGGTGAGCGTTTTAAAGCCCCCGATGCGTTTAGCCGCTTAATCGATAACAAGCGACTGGGACGCAAGTCAGGCCGTGGTTTCTACGATTACTCGAAAAAAGACAAAAAGCCTGACGAGTCAGTGTACGAACTTCTTGGCGTGACTCCGGCTCCGAAGTTGAACAAAGAGCAAATAGCCGAGCGTTGTGTTATGCAAATGCTTAATGAAGCGGCGCGCTGTTTGGATGAGGGCATTGTTGCAAGCGCCCGTGATGGCGATATTGGTGCCATCTTCGGTATTGGCTTCCCACCTTTCCATGGCGGACCTTTCAGTTACATGGATAAGTTAGGGCTGAGCAATGTGTGCTCAACGCTATCGAGCTACGCCCAGCAAAACGAAGTGTTCACGCCAGCCCCCGCTTTGGTGGCAATGGCTGAAAAAGGGCAGCGTTTTTATGAGCAAGACGCGGCGCCACAGGAGACGGTCGAGCAGGATACTGCAGAGCAGGGGACCGATGACCCCTCGACGCAACCATCTTGATGGCTCTGCCAATCGCCTAACACTTAGCGCTGGTTTTTAACCGGCGCTTTTTTATGCCACAGGCTTAGGCCGCGACGTGCTCAAAGGCACTAAAAAGGCACTATAGTTGCTGCTTAGGGCGATGAACTTACGACTTTGGTGTGGTTAATAACTGAGCGTAAAAATGCTAAACTGCGCGCCTACATTCAGTGGGGGTTGTATGTTGTTGTTAGTGAGTGTGTGTTTTGCTTTGTTGTTGTTTTTTGTGGCGTCGTTTAAAGGCATGCCAGCAAAACGCTGGGCGCTGGCGGGTGGCTTAATTGGCCCGGTCGCGTTAGCGCTATTTAACGTACATTATCGTCGTGCATTAATGCGCAGCGTTGCCCACTGCGGTATCATTTGGCGACCTTAGTACCTAAGAGTCAAAACATTGCGTGAGCAGTACGAAAAGGGAATAGGCAAGGTTAATGCGTGTCACCCTGATATACAACATATAACTTAGTGCTGAACAATAAGCAGCCGTGGTTCGTTTGCGAGACTCAGTAGTGCCATAGGCTAACGGCACCATCCAACTTAGACTATAAGCCTCGTTACATAACGTTTTTCCCCAAACAATCATATCAATTCATCAGTGGCACAGAGTGAATTTGTTACCGCGAGTGATTGTCTTTGTACAACCAAATAGTTCATCATTAAAACTGATTGGGTGAGGGAACCACTGGGGTACTGCTTCCCTAGCGAAAGCTACCCCTAACATTCAGGCATTAAGCCAAGGAGAGTATTATGTTAACTAAAAGTATGAATGAAGTATTAAAAGGGTTCTTTTGGGGGCTTGGTTTTGCTATTTCAGTTATAGGCTTGGCCAGTGTTTATAGCTTAACCATAGCCGCTTCCGTCGATATGGGTTTTAAGAAAAACGTACGTTCGCACGCTATGAGTTCGTTTGAAGACTTTGCATCTGACTATGAGCTGAGTTTATCGGAGATATTTAAGGAGAATGGCCGCGTTAAGATCACCGCTGAGCTCAAGAATATCTCTAACGATGAGTTGTATACGATGGGGGTTGTTGCGTCCACCTTCGATTCCAACGGCCGATTTATTGGCAACTGTTCAGGTAAAGGCGCCGAGATAAGTTTGTCTCCGGGTGAGGTCAGTTACGTTGAAATCGACTGTAACTTGTTCAAGACTCAAAGTGAAAGAGTGCACTCTGCGAAGTTAACACTTAAGTGGATTTGATTGTCTCGCAGCCAACTGCTGGTAAGAGGTGTAGGCAGGCGCTTGTGCCTATCGCCTTGGTGAGTTACTGCGCTTGAGGGCCTTTGCCGGTCTTTTCGGAGATGGCAATGCGGCCCTTTTTATTCGTGGTAGTGGGCATTACTGCCTAAGTCTCTGCTCCTTTAAATTGAGACGCTGGTGGGAACTATATACGCGGGCTCTGTCATCGCCTTTGCTCACATAGGCGTCCATCTCAACGCTTATTAGCGCTGATGGGAACACCTCGAGAATCCCCAACTCACCCAAATTAGCGGATAGCAGTGCAGTTTTGCCAGTGGCAATGAGGCTGCTATCGACATCTCGCAAATCGCCATCGACATATAATTTAGCGCCGTGGAACCAGGAGTTAATGATTCTAATATGGTGCCCTTTGACGGTGAAGGTGAATTCTTTTTTCATTTCTAAAGTCCTTTTAACAGCGGCCTAAAATATTCTTGTTAAGCCTTCATTGAGCCTGCGTCACACTGTGGTTATTGCACCAGCGACAAGTGATGCTGATCTTGCGTTTTACTGCGTTCGCGCAATAAAAACGCCTCAAATTGCTCAGCCGAAAGCGGTTTAGCGTAGTAGTAGCCCTGCATTGTTTCGCAGCCCAACTGCTTTAATTGCTGCAGTTGCTTGGCTTCTTCAACGCCCTCAGCAACCACATGAAGACCTAAGTTTTGCGCTATGGTAATAATCGAGTCGACCATGTTTTTACCTCGCTCATTAACCATATCAACGATAAAGGCGCGGTCGATTTTCAACGTGTGCAATGGGAAGCGTTTTAAATAGGCCAGCGATGAATAACCGGTACCGAAGTCGTCCATCGCGAGGTGAATTCCTTTCCCTACTAGGGCGTGCATAATCGCGATTGCTTGCTCTGGGCTGTCCATAACGGTGCCCTCGGTTATTTCTAGCTCAAGCGCACTGGCGGGAAGATGATATTGCTGCAGTAGAGCATCGATACGATCGGTTAAATCAGGCAGTGCAAACTGTTTCGCCGATAAGTTTACAGCAACTCGCCCGGAAAATAGCTCGGCGTCGCGCCAGCGTTTTACATCGCGACAGGCTTTTTTTAATACTACTTCACCAATCTCAATAATTTGTCCGGTTTCTTCGGCAATGGGAATAAACTGCCCAGGACTGATCAACCCTTTTTTCGGGGTTATAAAGCGCACCAGTGCTTCCATTCCGGCTAATTGGCCAGTGGCGATATCCATCTTCGGTTGGTAAAAAACCTCGAAATGATCCCGCTTAAGACCAAAACGCATTAAGTTCTCAATTTGCAGTCGTTTAACCGCTTGGTGGTTCATTGCATCATTAAAGAATAAGTAACGGTTCCCTTGCTGCTTAGCATGGTACATTGCGGTATCAGCGTTCTTTAATAGAATTTGTGGTGATACGCCATCCTCCGGGCTCAACACTATGCCAATCGAGGCGGTGATGGCGAGTTCATGGTTCATCATCCGAAATGGTGTGGCAATGGTTTGCAAAAAGTCGTTACTAATCGCGGTAATAGTATGAATGTCGTTGGTGCCGCGCATCACCAATGCAAACTCATCGCCGCCGAGGCGATAAAAAGTGTCTTGCGGGCGCTTACGTTCACTTAAACGCTGGGCTAATTTGATAAGCAGCTTATCGCCTAATTGATGGCCCAACGAATCATTAATCTTTTTAAAGTTATCCAAGTCCATCACCATCATGGCGTGGTGGCTGTCTTGTTTCATTAAGGTGTCGAGGTCGACAAAAAATTGATTACGATTGGCAAGCCCAGTGAGGCTGTCTTGATTAGATAAATCATTGAGGGCTTGTTCAGTCTTTTTGCGTTCGCTTAAATCGGAGTAGACCATAATATAGTAGTCTACCTCGCCCTGTTGGTTAAGTACCGGGTCCACGCTCAGTTCCATGGCTAATCTTTTGCCATGCTGGCTGCGCACCGACACTTCACACTGAATATGGCTGTGCTGTTGCACTTGGCGCTTCAGTGTACTTATTTGCTTGGTATTCAAACCCGGAAGAGTAAAAGCCAAGCCTTGGTGCTTTTTCTGAGATAAAGAGAACAATTCGGTGAATGCAGGATTGGTATCAACGAGCTTGAATTCATGGTCATATATGGCCATCGCATCACTGAGATTCTCAACGCATTTAGCAAATAGGTCTAAGCGCTGCTCAGTGGTTTTGATATCGTCGATATCTTTCATTGTGCCACTCATACGCAGCGGTTGTAGTTGGGCGTCTTTTTCTACCACCTTTCCTCTATCTAGCATCCATCGCCACTGTCCCTGCTGGTCAAGCAATCGGTAGTTAGCTTCAAAAAACGCTGTTTTTTGTGCAAGGTGGGCGCGTAAGGCACTTTGAACGCGAGGTAAATCCTGTGGGTGTATCAGTGCTTGGTTCGGGGGAATGCAAAAACTTTGTGTGGTTGCACTGTGATTGGCATGCTCATCATTAACGCGTTTGACCTCACCGGTTTTTATATACCAATCCCAGAGGATGTCACCACTGCCTTCTAAGGTCAGTTTTAGGTGTTGTTCTGAGCGTGCCAATTTCTTACGTGAGCGGCGCAACGAAATAACACTGAATGTCATAACGCATAGCAAGGCAAGAAGTAGTGATAAAACAACCGTGTGTAAAGGAGAGTCGAACAGCATGTGCGCTTGCTCATGAGCAAACGAGCACCCACTGACAAGCAACAATCCGCTTATTATTAAGCCTTTTCTACAACCTGACCTAAACACACACTGTCATTCTATTTACTACAATCATGCTAGGTTAATTCAAGCCGTTGATTGAGTAAAGCATTATGCGTGTTCCAAGGCTTGTTGCGACTGTTTAACCCCGTCACTGAGCCACTCCATGCGAGCCCGCGAAGGAGAAAAAAGCTGCTGCATATAGTGCTGTACGTCTTCCAAGGAGATAGCATCAAGTGTCGTTAATAAGTTACTTTGCAGGCTAAAATCGACGCCCGGGTTACTAATTGCTAACCAGAAGCGTTGTGAACGCAAGCGCAGGTTTTTGTCCTTTTCGGCAATTTGCCGGTAGAGGCTGTGCTTGGCTTGTTGCCAGTGAGGCTCATCAATTTCAGCGAACCCCTGCACATACTGCTTGATAAAGGCGCGGTGATGAGAAAGTAACGTGTGCGCATCGACATTGGGGGATTGCACGTAAAATGCCAGCCCAGCGCGAGAATTAAACGGTGCATAGCCTGCACCGACCAAATAACCTAATTGCTGCTGTGTACGCAGTTGATGAAAATAGGGCTGATTAATCAAGTGGTTAACAACCATCATCAATACTTTTTCTTTTATATCTGCGGTCTGTGCTTGGTAGTAAATGACCATGGCATTGTCACTGCATTGCAGTTTTAGGTGATGAGTGTCGACTTGCGTAATTTCATTCAGTGGGCGGCTAATGCTGTCGATACTGGCGCGGGTACGCAAATGAGATTGCACCAAACGTAAGAAATCGTAGGCATCGGCAGGGCGCCAATTACCATGTAAAAACGCCTCTACATGCACGGATTCGAAAAAGGCTTGGCGGAACTGTTTAAATTGCATGTAACTGGTGCTTTTAAGTGCCTGCGCGAGCTCCGTCGGGGTGGGGTTCCAAGGCATAATCTGCGCGCCGATACGGCTGAAAATCTCACTAACAGGCTTGTTCTGGTTACTGTTTTGCCAGTGGCGCACTAGCTGCTTTTTGTACTCAGCAAAGCGCTTCGTGCAAATATCCGCATGAAACAGCGCTTGCAATAGGCCTTGCACCAGTTCTAGTTGGCTTGATGACAAGCCGGCGGTGTGTAAAGTCAGTCCGCCTTGATGCGATGAAATATGGTAATTCAGCCCAGCCAACTCAGCAGGGTAAAATTGCTCTGCCACACAATCAATAAACAGATCGGCAAATAAACGAGTCAGCGCCATGTGTTGCACGTCTTTGACCGCCAGCTCTGAGTCCAAAGCGAGATAAAAGTGACCCTTAGCAACTCGGTAGGTCGCATCTTGCTTAAACCAGAAATTAAGTCCTGGATGAGTGGCGAGCTTTTGTGGTTTATTGCCTGGCGCCACTAATTCATGAAGCACGCAAGGACGCTGTAGGTAGGGGTTTGTGCTTGGCAGAGACATGGTATTAAGTGGCGTATCAATACTCTCCAGCGCGGTTAACCAATCTTTATCGAGTGCGTTGATGCGGTACGGTGTGTTATACCACTTTGTATAGCGACTTGGCTCGACGCCGGGGTGAATTAGCACCAGGCGCATATTCTGGGGAGTCAGCCATTGCAGTACCTCAGCAAATTGCTGGCTGTTAAAGCCAGTCATCAGGTAGTCACCGTACAAATAATGCTCGCTGGGGTAGTGGTGCATATTCACGCTGATACCGCTGACCCAGTCGAGTAAGCGAACTCGCTCTTGGTTATCAAAGGCAATTTGCAACAACGTTTGCTTGTCACGATACAGCGGTGGCAACTTATCGTCGTTACATTTTATCAGCGCAATATAGGCGAACACCGTTTCAACGATGTCTTGGTAATACTCAATGCCCTCATCGGTGAGTGCGAGGCTGATATTAAAATCTTTAAAGTTACTGCCATTAATGCCTCCACCTGCGGATAACGCATTGATCCAACCTTGATTTTTTAGCAGTGAGTGCAAGGAACCAGGGCCTTCGTAGCCTAATAAGTGAGCCAAAAAGCTCACCGTTTTGTGTTTATAAAAAGCATCAATGCTGGGCATAGCAAAACTAATTATGAGCTTTTGTAAGTGCTTGTGTGGCTCAATATGCAGCTCAACCCCCAAGTCCTGCTCTCGGTATAAAGGTTCGGTGATCGCAGGTTTAGGTTGCTGGGTGCCAGTGATGGGGGTGAATAGCTCCAGAGCCCATTGCTTGAGCTCAGACAAAGAGTGAGGGCCGCTCAACACCAATGTCATCCACTGGGCTTGATAATGTTGCTTAAAAAAAGCCAGCAAATCATCGCGAATAGCGTTTTGCTCATCACTTAATGTGTTGCTGTTGCCCACAGAGAACTTGGCAAAAGGGTGTTTTGGATTCACCGTTTCTTTGTGCGCCTGGTATATGCGTCGGCCATCGTCCTTTATTTTAAGTTTAAACTCGGCGTCAATGGCGTTACGTTCTTTATCGACCTCTTCGGCGTTAAACAACGGTGCATAAAAAAGCTGGCTGAAGCGTGTCAACGCTTGGTGATAGTGCTCGTTGGCGACATCAAAGTAGTAGCAACTGTGCTCGGTGCCAGTCCAAGCGTTACTGCTGCCACCATGATGACTGATAAAATCGTGGAATTCTCCAGAGGCAGGGAAATCTTTGGTACCGAGAAATAACATGTGCTCTGTGAAATGCGCTAATCCTTGTCGGTGCCAAGGATCATCAAAGTGCCCGGTATTCACCGTCAGTGCCGCAGCGGCTTTTTGGCTGTCTTGATCCTCGACCAACAACACCCTAAGACCATTGGGCAGTGTCAGCGGTTGGTAGAGTCTGTTATCATTGCGGCTGATATTCAAACAATGCTCCTGAAACTAGAGAAGTTGCAAGACGTTCAGGGCCAGCTGTTACGGCTTGGTGCCTACCCGAATATCGATGGTTAAGCTAGACTATAGCGAACATGCAACCAAGATGGCTAGCTTTTAGGTTAAAACTTTTTTGCTAATTAGTTGATTTCTTTGCAATGAAAACCATTTTAATCATGCGCCATGGGGAAGCTCAAGCGCTACAAGCGCAGGACCACTTGCGCGAACTGACTCAAAGAGGTCGGCAACAAGCTGATCATGTAGGCCAATGGTTAGCACAAAGGTTTAATCCACAAGGCTTATTAGTAAGCCCTTATGTGCGCGCTCAGCAGACTGCCGAGTGTGTCAAAGAACATTGCCGAGGTTTCACCTTGGAGCAAACGTGCGATGACATTATTCCCAGCGCTAACGCGAAAACCGCCGTTGACTACTTACAAGCACTTACTGAAGTTCATACTGAAATAGACACCTGGTTAGTGGTGGCACACATGCCAATCGTCAGTTACATGGTGGCGGAGTTCTGCCCTGAGCAAATGCCCATTTTCGCAACCTGTGGGGTGGCTCATATTGACTATGATCCGGCCACCATGAGAGCGCGCTGGCAGGCGTTATATAGCCCTAAATAGAGGCTAACCGCCGGCAATTTTAACTTTGAAGCCCTGAGCTTCAAGCAAACCTTTGAGCTTGTCGCGATCGTCGCCCTGAATCTCAATCACTCCCTCTTTAACGGCGCCGCCTTGGCCCATTTTTGATTTCAGGGTTTTTGCCAGCTTTTTCATATCATGCTCGCTCGGATCAATGCCCACAACGAGCATGACACCTTTGCCTTTGCGTCCTTTGGTTTGACGCTCAATACGCAGTGCACCGTCTTTAAAAAGCTTAACATCCGGCTGTTCACTTTGTTTTTCAGGTCGAATGCGGCCAGTGTCGGTAGAGTAAACCAAGTTATTATCGCTCATGGGTTGCTCCAATTAATAAACATAAAGTGTCATCCTAACATATTTTGGTGTTGTCATTGCGAAATGGCTGGCAAGGTTTATATTTTAAACAGGTAGATTATCAGTGGCTTAGGAGCGGGTATGAGTTTACAACAGCATTATGTTGAGGAAAAACAAAAACTAGTGATAGTGATAAAGGAAAAGTTTGACTTTAATCTTGTGCAAGATTTTCGTACAGCCTATGCAGACGTGCACGCAGACACTAAGCACGTAGAAGTCGACCTGCGAGAAACCAGTTACATGGATAGCTCAGCGTTGGGTATGTTGCTCAATATGCATAAAGCTCTGAAGGGGCAGGTAGAGGGCATTACCATCAGCCATGCAAACCCGCAGTTAAAAAAGATTCTCCAAATTTCGCGTTTCGATAAGAAATTTACCATTGACTGAAAAGTACATTTCCTTTCCTTCACATGGGCTTAGCGAAGACTTGCCCTTAGTGCTCATTGTTGATGATGAGTCCATGAACCGGCGTATTCTGCGAGCGATGCTGGAGCGTGACCACTATCGCGTCATCGAAGCTGAAAATGGCATTCAGGCGCTAGCGCAATGTCAGGCTCACGATGTTGATGTGGTACTGCTGGACATTCTTATGCCCGAAATGGATGGCTATGAAACGGCAGCGGAGCTTAAACGCACTAATACACGAGTTTATACTCCCATTATTTTTATTACCGCTTTGGAAGATAACCCCTCATTGGCAAGATGTTTGGACGTAGGCGGTGACGACTTTATGCCCAAACCGTTCGATTTACAGATATTGCGAGCCAAGTTACACGCACATCTGCGTATTCGCCATTTAGTCAGCGAGTCAAAAAAGCAAACGGACGCGTTAACCTATTATCAAAATCAAACCGAACGTGAACATGAACTAGTCGAGCATATTTTCAATAATGCCCTGCAACATAGGGATAAACCCAAGGGGGTCGACTCACACTTGTCGCCTGCTTCTATGTTTAATGGCGACGTGTTTCTCAATGCCTTGGGGCCAAATGGCTCGCAATATTATCTATTAGGCGATTTCACTGGACATGGGTTAGCCGCTGCCACCGGGGCGCTGCCAGTGGCGCGTATTTTCTACACTATGGTGGAAAAAAACTTGGCCGTAGGAGATATAGCCAGAGAGTTAAATGCCGCTTTATACGATTTGTTGCCGGCACATATGTTTTGCGCTGCAACTATTTTCGAAATTAGTGCCAATGCACAAAGTGCGACGTTTTGGATGGGCGGCTTGCCTGATGGTTATCTTATTGACCATTCGGGCTACATGCTTAGTCAGCTCGAATCAAAACACATGGCATTGGGTATTTTGGATGATGAGGAGTTTGAGCGTGATGTGCGCCATGTCACGCTCAATGAATATAGCCGTATCGTGGTTTACACCGATGGCATCATTGAGGCCGAAAATGCACAACAGCACCAATTTGGCTACAGCGGTTTGCTACGCACCTTGGCGTCGCAAGCGATGATCCGTACTGACAACATCATTGCCTCTGTGCATTATTTTACCGATAATGAAGATCAACAAGACGATTACAGCGTGGTGATTATCGACCCGCAACCTCAGGCGCCATTACAACCTATTAATCACACCATAAGTCCACTCCCCATTGAGCTTGAGGTAGCGTTAAGTGCCGAGGAGTTGAAAACGGTGGACCCAGTGGCGCAATTGATGGACCTCGTTGGCCACTTGCCTGGGCTGAACACCCACAAATCGACACTGTTTATATTGTTATCAGAGGCTTATAACAACGCTCTAGAGCACGGTATTTTAGGGTTAGACTCTGCTTTGAAGGCCGATGACGACGGCTTTTTACAATACTACAGCGAGCGTGAACAACGCCTAAGCGAACTCACCGAAGGTGAGATATGCCTGCGAGTTTGTTATCAGCCACAGCAACGAACACTGCTTTTAAGCGTTACCGACTCGGGTGCTGGTTTTTCTTTTGAGCCCGCAGCAGGTAGCCAACTCCAGCAAAGCTATGGCCGTGGTATTGAGCTACTTAAAGAGCTGGCTGAAGATGTGGAATACAATCAAGCGGGAAATGAAATACGCATTCGCTACCATATCGACTAACCCTCTCATATTGCCTCAGAACCCTATTTTTTACCTTCTAATGACTGGCTTAGTGTCGAAGCGACGGTTTTGTATTGCACGGTAATAAAAAGGTGTGTTAGCATCCGGCTAAATGTTTAGATGTTTGGACGGCTAAATGCTTTTAAGCTACTTAGAAAATGCACAACTTAGCGCTGAGCCCAAGTTAGTGGCGAATAAACAACAGGCGCTACAGCAATACCTTAACAACGCGAGTGCCGATGTTCGTTGGCAATATCAAATTCCTGAGTTGGGCGAGGGTGGAGCGTGTAGTTTATTTGGTCATCTGCAAGAGCAGCCCTTCGATTTACGCGAACATTTGCCCCCGAGCAGTGAAGCAAAGTTGAGAAAGCTTCAAGCGATTGTCGATTTTGTTGTTCAAGAAAGTGGCGTAGACTGGTTTGGTATTTATCAAAGTCAACATATTGAAGGTCAGCCACAGCTACTTAAGCTCGCTTATTACGGCGCACCTAGTCGTCCTCTTTTTCCTATTAACCCTGACTTTGCAACAACCAGCAATAATGTGCAGGTTACACTCAGCGGGGTTGCTCGGGTGATAAATGATGTGGAAGACTATGTTGCCAACGGTGGCGAATACTATACATGTGACCCCAAAGTGAAAGCAGAAAGCTGCTTGCCGCTTTATGACGAGACAGGTAAAGTAGTGGGCATTATTGATGCTGAAGCATTTACCGACGAGTTTTTTACCCCTGATCAGGTTGCGTTGCTAATAGCTGCGTGTTTAGAGATTAGCGAGCACTTACCAACCAGCCGTCAGGACTAACCTAACCTGAGATAATAAAGAGAGTTCCATGTTCTCACAATTAAAACCTTTACCGACAGATCCAATTCTTGGGCTTATGGCTGCGTTTAAAGCCGACACCAATGACAAAAAAATTGACCTAGGTGTTGGCGTATACAAAGACGAGCAAGGGCAAACCCCTGTATTGAAGGCCGTTAAAAAGGCTGAAGAGTTTCGTCTCGCCAATGAAACCACTAAGTCATACATTGGGCTGGCCGGTAATTTGGAATATTGTCAGAAAATGGAGCAACTACTACTTGGCGATGCTCACCCGGCTTTGCTAGCGGACCGTGTGCGTACAGCTCAGGCTCCAGGGGGCACGGGTTCGTTACGGGTGGCGGCCGAGTTCATTAAGCGTTGTAATGAGCAAGCCACGGTGTGGGTGACTACGCCAACATGGGCCAACCACATTAGCCTATTTGAAGCGGCTGGCCTGAATGTGAAAGAGTACCCTTACTATGACTATGATAACAAAGGGTTGTTATTTGATGACATGGTGAACACGCTCAGCCAAGTGCCTGCGGGTGATGTGGTGCTGTTACATGCATGTTGCCACAACCCAAGCGGCATGGACTTGAACTTTGCGCAGTGGCAAAAAGTAGCTGAAATCGCCAAAGTTCAGGGCTTTACAGTACTTGTTGATATCGCCTATCAAGGTTTTGGTACGAGTTTGGATGAGGATGCTGCGGGTTTACGCCATTTGGCCTCGCAGGTAGATGAGCTAATCATTTGTTCGTCATGTTCGAAAAATTTCGGCTTATACCGTGAGCGTATTGGTGCCTGTTCAGTGATCTCAAAAGATCAAGCCACTGCTGATATTGCTAATTCAGTGATGCTCAGTGTGGTACGCAGTATTTACTCGATGCCGCCGGCACACGGTGCAGATATTGTTAATACTATTCTTAGTAGCGACGAGCTAACTGCGATGTGGCACCAAGAGCTTGATGACATGCGCTCTCGTATCAATGGTTTGCGTTCATTGCTTAAGGATAAGTTAAACGACAAATGCGAAGGCATGGACTTCTCATTTATTGAACGCCAGCACGGTATGTTCTCTTTCCTTGGGATTAACAAAGAACAGATCGAACGCCTACAAAAAGAGTATTCAATCTACATCGTCGGTTCTAGCCGTGTAAATGTGGCAGGGGTAAGCAAAGATAATATCGATTACTTTGCCGATGCCGTTGCAGCGGTTACTAAGTAACGCGAATGATAAAAAAAGCCAGCAATGCTGGCTTTTTTTATATCTAAGAAATAGCTTTACGCTTCTTTGGCTTTGAGCTCGGTAACATTTTCCTTATCACTTGGCTCTTTGCTGGCTTTTTTTGTGGCCTTTGCTGCAGGCTTAGTACCTTTAAGTACGTGCATAAAGTCGTCTTTTTGTTTTGCTATTTCCAACGACAGGCTTTCTACTTGTTGCTCGCTTAAGGGAACATCAACGCCGCCTAATAACTCTTCTAAGCTTTCGGCAATATCGAGCATCTTATCATAGGCATCGGCTTCTTTTTTGCTAGTAAAGGTCATGCGCTCGACTCCGTCTCGTTCTACAACGTATTTAGTTACAACAGCCATGGCTTCTCCTCAAGGGTACTGTTTTTTTATACAGTAAGGGTAGTGGTTGGCGATTCGCCCGTCAAGGGTTTTAATCATTCCTTTTAAAGGGTTAAGCATTTTTACCACAAAAAAGCACGACTTCATCGTTAGTTTTATTTGACACATCTCAGTAATTATTCTTTATTTAGTTTTGAAGTAACAAGGATTTTTATTTTAACTTCTAAGGAGAGAAGCATGAAGCTACTAACCGCACTCTACACCACCTGTGCGCTTGTACTTACCCCAGCGGTGGTCGCTGCTGAGGCACCTCAACAAGCGAGTGAGCAGGTAACCCCAGCCAAACTTGATATTAACCAAGCATCCCAAGAACAGCTGCAATCGCTGCCGGGCATTGGCCCCACCAAAGCAGCCGCCATCATCGAATATCGTCAGGTGCAAGGCAATTTCCGTAGTGTTGATGAGCTAGACGCTGTGCCAGGTATTGGTGCAAGTACGTTGGCGCAAATTCGGGAATTGGTGAAGGTAAGATAGTGGCAAAGTATTGCTGATAAACCAAAGGGCAACGTTTAGTTGCCCTTTTTAAGTGCGGTGATGGCTTCATCAAGGTGAAACAGTGCGAATGCATGGCGCACTGGGAGCACAATAATAGGATAGGCGATGCCGGCTAAGAGCAGCCATGGTAACATGTGCCAGCCTTCAAAGCGCACCAGCAGCAGAAATAGTGGGGTGATCAGCAGCAGTTTAATAATATTGAGCATGACTCGGCGCTGCGCTGATAGCCTGTTTAATGAATCCGCCACTATAGCGAGTCGCTCATTGTGACTGAGCGACTTGAGTTTCGGAATTTGACTGGGAAGAAAGTAAATCATGAAGCCTTAGGTTTATAAAAAAAGCTGCTTAAGGTAATGATAATTGCAACGACTGCCATCACCGCAAAGATCACTTGCATCCACCCAGGCATTGATAACCCCATAAATTGCCAATCAATGTTGCCACAATCACCGGTAGCAGCAAAAAAGCTCGGCAGCCACTCGTGTAAAGGCATAAAGCTTGGGAAGTTAGGTTCAAACTCACATACAAAGGCAAACGGGTCTGTGGTGGTTTGCATCATGATATGTTCTTTGGCGAGCAAGAAACCCCAAATACTGGCAACCAGCCAACTCGCCAGCGCCACTAGGCGTAAATACATATTTTGTGGATTAATACAGCCTAGTAAGGCCGCAAATAGCACACCTAAGACTGCTGTACGCTGATAAATGCACATAATGCATGGTGCTAAGTCCATGGCATATTGGAAATACAAAGCAGTTGCTTCGAATACGGTGGCAATCACCGCTAACAGTACCCAAGGCGCACGTTGGTGCGATAACTTACCTAACCAGCTCATAGTTAACTCACGTCGTTGTTGATGGGCTGATTATGCCACGCCCTCGGCGCTATGCAAGCGTATTAGCGGCCGTAAAGGTAAGCTCAGTGGCGTGCCTAAGCACTTAATTTAGCGCCATTTGTGTACAAGCTAGCGTTGTTAAGTGAACAAAAAAGCTAATGAATCATTTAAAGCGGTAGGCTGGCTTCCGTTTCTGCTTATGAATCAGTGAAAATGAACAAAAAAATTATATATTGAATTGCTCGAAGAGCTATACACAGTGCGGAGCTAATGCCGATATTGAACGAATCGAAGTCTCGGCTTTCGACTAAATAAGTCCTTAATCTCTGGAAAGTACTTACAGGAGAGCATAGTATTCTCAGCATCAATTAGTGTTATATTCGATTTGCAAGTGAATGTAATAAGGAGGTTGTATGCGGGGGGGTATATCTAGGTGAGCATGAATAGAATCGCAACGTTAGTTGGGTCACTTCGAAAAGCTTATCCGGAAATAGAATCTTGTAAATTCGAACTAATTTTTTCTTTCCCTACTGAAGAAGCGGCCAAAGAGTACTTCAGAAAAACCTATCACTGGGAACATCATGATGGGATGATTAAATATCAACTTAACGGTGAATGTTTCTCGGGCTTTAAGACTGAAGTAGAATTAAATGCCAACTATATTAAACACTTAACGGGCTGCTATGTAGATTTGGCATCAGAAACCCAAGGTAGCCTTCACCGTTGGAAGCTATGGATTTGAGCCTTAATAAGAACGAGCACCAAATGGAAATCAAAGTAAGGAAAACTAAAACAACAGACAGTGGCACATTGTGTATGCTGTGGCAGTTTTACCAATATCACCAAAGTTCATTTGATCAAGAGGATGTTGGTACTGACGGGCGCTTTGATATTGATGAACAATACCTCAATTCCGTTGTTTGCGGTGAACAAGGGAGTGCCGCTTATCTAATTTTTGTTTCTGACCAGGTTGTAGGCTTTGCCACTGTTGAGACGACCGAGATTCGGGGTAAAGAAATGCCGGAATTGGCTGATATATTTATCCTCCCTAAATATCGAAAGCAAGGTGTCGGGAAATTTGTCGTTCAACACTTGATGCAAGCTGTGAGCGAACAATGGCATGTAGCAGTTTATATAAACGACGGCTTGGCGTTGAAGTTTTGGAGTAACTTGTTTACTCAATTAAATGTGGCTCTTGTTGAGAAAGTGGAGCCTGCTGAAACAGAAGGCTTTCACGAGTTTGTCATTACCAATGCCTAACAGAATAAATACGTGAACGACGTTGTAAGCTTGGCTGACACTCGCTTCTCGTTCAAGCTTAAAACGGCTCGTATCATGGAGCAGAACACACAAGGAAAGTTATGATTAGAACTATCTTGATAATATCGGGGGCTTTTTTTGCCAACGTTTCTATTGGCAAAGAAATTAAAGATATATCTGAGCTCACAAAGCGTTTGGACGATGGTGTACCGCAAATTTTAGAAAAGCACAAAGCTCCCGGCGTTGCTCTGGCATTCGTTAATGGAAGTAGAGTTGTGGGCTTTCGTTCCTATGGTTTTGCTGACGTTGCGGCTAAAACTAAAATTACTCAAAGGACTTTGTTCAATGTAGGCTCTATTTCTAAGCTGGTAACTGCTTGGGGAGCAATGCAATTAGTCGCTCAAGGCAAAGTGGATCTCGATACACCAATTAATCAATATCTTAAACGCTGGCAAATTCCCCAGTCTGATTTTGATGTAAAAAAAGTCACACTAAGAAATATTCTATCTCACACTTCCGGCCTGTCTTTGGGGCCTTATACTGGGTGGGAATCTCGAGACAAGTTATCCTCTATTGTCGACTCACTAAATGGTAATAACAACGGCGCTGGACCCGTTGAACTTATCCATGCGCCAAATACAAAATGGTCTTATTCCGGTGGTGGATATTCAGTGGTACAACTGTTAATTGAAGATGTATCCGGTATGACATTTGAAGCTTATATGCAGAAAAATGTATTCGAACCTTTAAATATGAAGGATTCAACGTTCAATATTACTGAGGTAGTAATGAGTAAGTCGGCAACACCTTATGATGATACCGGTAAAGTCACGGGTATGGTGTACTTCAATGAACAAGCAGCGGCGGGCTTACAAACAACGGCTGTAGATTTAGCTCGCTTCAATATGGCAGTTTTGCGTAATAGCGATGGACATTATAACGGTTCAATTTTGTTGCCAGAAAAGCTCATAGATCTAATGATTAAGCCAGCTCCAAATACTAACGGGCGCTGGAGCATGAGCTATGTTGTGGACACAGAAAACAACAGTCTCGGATTTGCTGGATTTAATCGAGGTTGGGTCTCTCTATCACGTTCTGTTACTGACCTAAATTTTGGTTACGTGATATTAAATAATAGTAGTATCGGTGCTGTGAACAATGAAATTGATAGCCTCATACTTTCTACCGTTAAACAAGAGCACAATTAAATTACATAAAAAACACTTTCAGTGGATAGGCTGCGGTGCCTGCGTGTTATGTGTCGAGGAAGCTATGAAGCCCAAGAAGCCAACAATCATGGGAATGGCAGAGTTTGAGCCATCAGCGAGGTGTCCTAATTGCACATTGATAATGTATTTGGGAAACAAATGTCCGCATTGTGATTATTTACTGAGCCAGTCAGAACAAAGAGCTCAAAATTTGTTTTGGAGAAAGTCTAGAAACACAGGTTATGTGTATGGCTTCATGTTTTTCATTATTTTCCTATTTATACTGCCTTGGTTGCTTAGCATGTAGCCTCAATCAAAGGTGTCTAAGTTTTATGGGGAGCTGTAAATTTAGCCAACTATGTTTAGTCGATTATAAAGGTGCTTGAAAAACCAAGGTTCAATATATGTTCTGGAGAAGTTTGTTAATAGGATTAACAACAGTGTTTGCTTGGTTGGCTACCTGCATCATTTCTTATGATATTTGCGCTAATCGGCTTGTTTGGTGGCGTTGCAAATATTTTCACTATGCCGATTGGTTTCAGCTTACAATGGATTCTTTGTTCCTTGGGTCGAATACTTGGTTATGTAGCATTAACCTCTGTGAGTTGGGGTTTAAAGCTCAAGCATAAAGTTCGATTGTTATTTCTTATTTTTGGCTTTTTGTCTCTAATATTCACTCATTCCTCAGTCATTGACCTTGATGGTGACTTATTCAAATTAGGTGATGGTTGGGTTGAACTCTATATGCTTTTATGCCCAGCTAGTTTTTTAGCTGTTCACATAGTCTTGCACTTGTTTTGGATGTCGCAAGACAATTTAGCAAGTGCATAATCTATTAATGGGAGTTAAACCCTTGACTAGCGTTTGTCTTTCGCTCGCTTTAATCATGTGCATGCAGCTATGAACGGGCGTTACTTTCACAGGGGATGATATGGAAATCGAAGACTTAATAAGCATTTTGGAATCTGGCAACGAACGTGAGATATCGGATATTTCATATAGCCTGATGAATGTGTCAGACAATACCTTTTTACAAAATCTCGCGGGCAGCCTTGAGTTAATAACGCCATTGTCTAGTTCTTCGTATTGGCCCTCTCATGGAAATAAGCACCGCGTGCGTGTATCAATAGATAGAATTACAACGTTTCTCGAGGCTGTGAGAACAACGGGCTGCAGGTGCGCGAAATACCTCCAGCTACCTTACTTTGCCCACAGTGAAGCGGATAAAGGCATGATAGAAATAATATTAAATGAGGCAGACCCACAAACGAGGAAGTCGAAAATCACCTGTCAATGTACAGCTTGTGCTCAATACTATGTTGCGCATGAGTTCGACGCGGGATTTGGGCGCAGAGCTCAGTGGGAAAAGCTCGCAAAACCATGAAAAAGATGCCTTCTACTGTTATTCCAATTTAAGAATCGGCTCGGTTACGGTAGGGTTGTTTTTGAGAATTCATCACGCAAAGAGGAATACTTACTTGGAAACGGATCTTCAACAAAAATTGACAAATATTTTTAGCACCCGGCTGTTCAAATTTAACGGGCTTCCCGAAAAAGTAATATCAGAGCTTAATGCATTAATGCTTGAATATGGCGCAGAGCAATTACTGTTAGCCTGCCAAGCATTGCGACCTAAATTTGAACAAAACGCCGACTTCACACGCGGAAGTAGAGGAAAGTCTGGATTAGGTGGTGAGTTTCATATGGCCGCTGCAATGGAGCTCAAATACCTTCAGGAAGCCATGGTTTATATAAGAAGCAAAACCACCGAGGCATCATAACCATGTAGTGTGGTGCTCTGCTATGAGGCTGGAGCATAAGCCAATTAGTGACGCAATGAAGAAAAGAAAGGGACCGCTATGAATGATCTACTAAAGAAAAACTTGCCAGAATTTATAGATAAGTATGATGAATTATTAGAAATCGTCGATTATGGGGCAGATAGGTTTCAAAGGGACCTAGCTTTAAAAATGGTTTATGTTTTACTTGATGCTCGAAATTTTTATCGGGAACATAAGGGTGATATAAAGCTAGAGCTCGCGATCAACGCATTCAATTCTGATGAAATGCTTAAAAATATTAGAGACGATGTGTCGGAAAATACCGCTATTACTTATGACTACCGGTTCTCTCCAGTAGCTATGAAAACGTTTGCAGAGTTAGGCTACCTAAATCTTTCCACGCTTATTTATATACGAGATCGCCTGGCTCATGAAGTTCATAAGCACAGGAATGCTAATTCCATGGAAGCCTTTGTATATAACCTTCAGGGTAACTCCCTAAATTGCAGCGTTCTTAATGACTGCATTGAAATTATGGAGAAAAGAGTTAACGGAGCGAATACATAAATAGTGCTTGTCATTAAAGTAAATCCAAGCGTGGCCGCATCCGTATTATTTATTAGTTACTTGAAAGATGATATTCGCGCTGAAAGCGAGTCTAAAAATTGAAGCAGCCGTATGCTGGTGGCGAGTATGGTGACAAACCCACAGGCAGTAAAATGCAGTCGCTGATATTTAAGCTAGGAGCTTTAGGCTATTGTTATGGATAGCTGGGCAGATTTTTTGATAGTTCTGAGTTTATTAAAATGGTGAATTGTTTAGATGTGTATTCTATTTTTGACGAAGATGGTCTACTCATAAAGCGAGTAGCGTTCTATGGAAAGAGCCAGATTAAAAAAGCATGGGATGGATATGAATACTAGATCCTGCTAGAATAAAAAGCGTTTATTTTCGGTACGGGTGTTTATTATATTTGTGTGTTTACAAACCGTGATGAAGGAATAGCTATTTTTCACCATGGCTCTGTTTTCTGTTCAGGTGACCTTGATAACACGGTTGAGACGTCTCAAAAAGAAGCGAATTGTTCATTAGAAAAACTGATAAATTTACTAAGGCCAAAAAGGTGGAACCAAAAAAGGTACGGCACGGATTTGCAAAACTGTCACTCGTTTTTCAAGCCGCTGCGCACGGCGTTAGGCGGTAATTGAAGGAGAGTGAATGAAAAACGAATGGAATGGAATCATCAAATCCCTCAATAAGATGGGATGTTTAGACGAGACTAAACTAAACCCTTCTGCAACACCCTCGGAAGTAGAGGAATTAGAAAAGCATCTTGGTGTAACTCTTCCAGCACAATTGAAAGAGTTTCTATTTATTCACAATGGCCAGGATGATCAAGGTGCTGGCATCGTATTTGGTGAACTAATACTTTCAACATCGAGTATCAAGCGTTACTGGGATGGTTGGAGAGATATAGACGAAGAAGAGATGAACGAAGACTGCGCCGACTTTATGGAGTCAGAACCACTCGGATTCATCAAACCTTTGTATACAAATAGGAAATGGATTCCTTTGACTCATGATTGGGGAGGAAACCATATTGGCATCGACTATGACCCTGATGAAAAAGGTGCAACTGGCCAAATCATTGCTTTTGGTCGAGATGAAGATACGAAGCGATTGATAGCCCCAGATTTCAAATCCTTCATCAGTAAGCTAAATAAATCTTTAAGTGAAAGTAGCTGGACCGGTGAATTTATAGATGGTCAAATCGCCTAATAAGCAGCAACGGATTGTCAAACCTGTCACTTTTTGTGCGTTTCGCTGCACCAAAATCGCTATCTTTGCCAGCCGCTGTACAGGGTGTTAAGGGGTTGTCGTGATCCCAGACTTTTTGCGCAAATTCATAGATGAAAACGATCTTTTAGGGAAAGAGATCGGGATTTCAGATGAAGCCGATTTGCCGATCTCAAGATCATGACGTGGGAGCAAGCGAAACCTTAATCTACAGAGTGTCACCCTGATATCGAGGCTGCAAAGTGCGACTACTTTCCAGTTGCTAAGCGTCTTGAAGTGGCCAGGGACTATTATTATATCAATGCAAAGCTTGAAAGTGGGCCACTCTTCAGAGTCTATCATGACTCGTTAGCAGGCGAAGAGTTGGAATAATTTTGTATAGAAATGGTGCTCGAAAGCTATGTTTAGTTGCTTAGCTAGTAAGCCCCATAACAAGTCAAGGCAGCGAGGGCGCTTCGCGCCGGGCGTGCCGCTGCTTGAAGCGTTATGCGTCAGAGGATAAAAAATGAGTTACTACTCTCAAGACATCTTCTAGGTATTAACTAACCTAGGAGACAGAAATGTCCGATAAAAACAAAATTCACGACCGAGATGAAAATGGTCGTATTAATAGAAAATATACGTGCAATCACAAAAGATTAAAGCTCGATTCAGCCCCTAAAGCGTGGGTCAACGTGTTTATGACACGCCCTAAGAGACGTGTGGAACGAGAGCTATGCCGTCGTGTTGTGCATTCGCAAGGTATTGACGGTGAGCACGTGTTTCCTCTAGGTAACCACAAACCTCACTTTTATTATCTGTAAGGTAAGCTGACACAAGCTGTTTAAGAGTGATTCGCAACGCGTGGCATTTTTACCATGTGTTGCGTTCGGTGTTTTGTATTGGGTGGAATGCGGCGGCTTTGTATTGCGTCGCTTGCACCTTCATAGGACGTTACCAAATAAATACTCTAACTGGTTTCTGTCCAAATATTAGTTAGGTTCAATGTCCGCTGTCATGGCTTTATTAAATCTTTGCTGGAGTAGCTCAAAGGTTCAAATTGATACACAAGCGGTTATCAAATTTAGCGAAGCCTACTCGTTGAGGAAGAGCAAGGTTACTGTGGTTATAAATTGATTTAATTCTTGCCTCTCCCACCACCTTGAAACAATGAGGCTTAAGCACTTATTGCTAAATTTGTCATTTAAGCTTCAAAGATAAATGGTTCTTCACTAATCAAACCCTCTGCATAGGAGTGGTTAAGATCTCACACTGTGTAACAATCCCACCTTCGCTGTGTATGACCAAAACTGTGACTGGGCGAGTGTGCTTGTTAGTTGCTTCGCATCTGGTACAATCAGTATGTTAAGATCAATAATAATATTTTTAGTAGTGAAGTGGACGTTAGATGAGAATATTCAAAGCCAAAAGCCCAGCTGGATTTGCTGAGGAGTACATAGTTGAGTCCATCTGGAACGGTGAGTTTCCGCCAGGCTCAATTCTTCCAGCTGAGCGCGAGCTATCGGAACTGATTGGCGTCACTCGCACTACCTTGCGTGAGGTGTTACAACGCCTAGCCCGCGATGGCTGGCTGACTATTCAGCATGGCAAGCCCACGCGCGTAAACAACTTTTGGGAAACCTCAGGGTTGAACATTCTTGAGACCTTGGCCCGTCTTGATGAAGACAAAATGCCAGAGCTGACCGACCAGCTGCTTTCTGCGCGTACGAACATCAGCGCCATTTACATGCGCGCAGCGATTAAGATAGACCCAGAACGTGTAAAAGAAATTGTTGCAGATAGAGAAACTGTAGAAGACACAGCGCAGGCCTTCGCTGATTATGATTACCTTGTCCATCACCAATTGGCAGGAGCAGGGAACAATAAAATCTATGTATTGATTTTAAATGGCTTTAAAGGTTT
This sequence comes from Pseudoalteromonas sp. CO325X, assembly GCF_004208955.1. Classification (NCBI taxonomy): domain Bacteria; kingdom Pseudomonadati; phylum Pseudomonadota; class Gammaproteobacteria; order Alteromonadales; family Pseudoalteromonadaceae; genus Pseudoalteromonas; species Pseudoalteromonas sp. CO325X. Next base: position 44,884 of record NZ_SGPG01000033.1, on the reverse strand, counting down.
TTACTCTAAAATTGGCTGCCACTATTTCTCTGATCCGCGTACTCGAGAGCTGGCGCGTCAGTTCTATTCAGACCTAGCCGAGCTTGCCGAGCAGCAAGACCACGATGGCGCAATCGCCCTGATGCGTCGCTACGGTCATAAGAGTGGCCAAATATGGCAAGAGATTCGTGGCAATATGCCCGAAGATATTATGGATTAAGTAGCCTAAAAGCCCGCACTAGCGGGCTTTTTTGTGCCTAAGGTAAAGGCGTTGGTGATAATCAGTTTTATCGATGGTAGCTATCGCTAAATGCGATTGTTCTTTTGCGCACAGGGTCAGTACCATATTGCACAGAATTAGGTGCAACGTGAATTTTACGTGATGGGGTTGGTTTTTGCTTTTTCGTCACTATATTTAGTTGCACATACATAAAATGCTTTGACGCATTTGCCGTCAGAGCCACTGTGTTAACGATAAACTCAAACTATTGGAGATTACAATGGGTGTATTAGTAGGCCGCAAGGCACCAGATTTCACAGCAGCTGCAGTGCTAGGTAACGGCGAGATCGTTGAAGACTACAACCTACACGAAAAAATCAAAGGAAAGAAAGCGGTTATCTTTTTCTACCCACTTGATTTCACATTCGTTTGTCCTTCTGAACTTATTGCTTTCGACAAGCGCTATGAAGAGTTCCAAAAGCGTGGTGTTGAAGTAATCGGTGTTTCTATCGATTCACAGTTCTCACACAACGCTTGGCGTAACACTGCTGTTGCTGACGGCGGTATCGGTAAAGTTAAATATGACCTTGTTGCTGACGTGAAGCACGAAATTTGTCAAGCGTTCGACGTAGAGCACCCTGAAGCGGGCGTTGCTTTCCGTGGTTCTTTCCTAATCGACGAGGAAGGCACAGTACGTCACCAAGTAGTTAACGACCTACCTTTAGGCCGTAACATCGACGAGATGCTGCGCATGGTTGACGCTCTAGCGTTCCACAGCGAGCACGGTGAAGTATGTCCAGCTGGTTGGACTGAAGGTAAAAAAGGTATGGACGCAAGCCCTGAAGGTGTTGCTAAGTTCCTATCTGAAAACGAAGGCGACCTATAAGTCGACCCCAGGTTTCAAGAAAAGCCGCGCTCTAGCGCGGTTTTTTTATGCCTGAAAACAGCTGTAAGCCTGTACTACAATAACTAAAATCGGTACCTTCATCATAACTTCACTCTTCTCAACTAAGATTTTAGTTTTTATAACAAGGATATGTGACATGCGCGCAGTATTTTCTATGATGCTCATTCTGTTGTGTAGTGGGGCAGCTTACGGCCAGTCGGCCACTCAAAATTCCGCCACGGTGCCCGCCACAGTGATCATTTCCATCGATGGTTTTCGTCATGACTACATTGAGCATTTCGATACCCCGGCGCTGGCTAAACTAAGCCGTCAAGGAGTGCGGGCGCTGCGCATGAAAACGGTTTATCCGAGCAAAACTTTCCCTAACCATATCAGCATTGCCACAGGCCTGCTGCCCAGTCACCATGGTATTGTGGGTAACCGTTTTTGTGATAAACAGCGGCAACAATGCTATGCCATGGGCAAAGGGCAAGCCGATACCAGCTGGGTCTCGGGCACGCCACTGTGGAATTTAGCCGAGCTACAAGGGGTGAAAGCCGCTACCTATTACTGGCCAGAATCGGATGCGCGTTTCAATGGCCGCACTGCGTCTTACTTTTATCCGTATTCTAGCCATGGCAAGCAGTCCCATCGCGTAGAGCAAATCATTCAATGGCTTAAGTTACCCAAGCAGCAGCGCCCCAAACTCATTATGAGCTACTTTTCTGAGGTTGACAGCCTCGGCCACAAGTATGGGCCGAACGCGCCGCAAACCAAAGCAGGGGCCTTAGGAATCGATCGCCTTATTGGTGAGCTGTGGCGCAGAATAAATACCGAGTTAGACACCGAGGTGAACCTGATTGTGGTCTCTGATCATGGCATGAGCGAAGTAAACCCCGATGCCGGCATTCCATTAGCATCGCTCAACATCGATGATGGGTTTAAAGTGATTAACTCTGGTACCCGGGTGGCTATTTATCAACATAAGGCGTCTACGCGCGCTTTACAGGCACTGCGAGAGCGACTGCATAAACAGGCGGCGGACCAATATCAGGTGATGAGTAACGAGCAACTGGCTCAATATGGTGTCACTATGGGGCCGAGGCAAGCTGATATTGTGCTGCAAACGCGCCCACCGGTGGTTTTTACGCAGCCTGATCATCATTATCTGGGCACCCATGGTTTTATCGACGATGACAATATGGACGCTGTGTTCTTAGCGGTGGGCCCAAGTTTCCACCAAGGAAAAACGCTGGCGCAGGTGCGTAATCTTGATATTTACCCTATGGTGGCACATATCCTCGACTTAGAGATACTGACCCCCATCGACAGTGATGGCGCTACCTTGTGGCCAGCCTTGTTGTCACCGCCAAAGCGTGAATCGGCAACGCGCAGCAACTAAGGGTTGTTTCCAGGCTGAAATCCAGACACAAAAAAACCGCCATAACGGAGGTTTTTTATGTCACTGAAGGCTTATTGAAAGCTCACTGCTTTGCGCTCTTTACGCTGGCCACGGCCTTTAGCGTTAGGGTCGCGGAAGCTACGCTTTTTGCCTTCACCTCGTGGTTCACGTGCCTCACGCGGTGCACGTGCTTCGCTTTGGCTGAGTGTCAGCTTCATAGGCCGCTTGCAGATATACACTTTTTGGAAGTGAGCCAGCTTGTCCTCAGGCATACCTTTTGGTAGCTCAACGGTACTATGAGCGTCAAATAAACGAATGTCGCCGATAAACTTGCTGGAGATATCCGCTTCATTAGCAATGGCACCGACGATATTTTTAACTTGCACACCGTGCTCGCGACCCACCTCAATACGGTACGTATCCATTGGCGTGTTAGCATCACGACGCTCGCGGCGAGGCTTATCACCGTCGCGACGACGATCGCCTTTGCGCTCACTGCGTTCACCACGCTCTGGACGTTCCTTCGCTTTGATTTCCTCGACCTTCAACGGCGACTGTTGCTGTGCCAGATAAAGTAGCGCGGCGGCTAAGTCACCTTGGCTCAATTGCAACTTGTTACCTAGGGTATTGGCTACTTGCGCAAAGAACTCGCTGTCTTTGTGCTCCAACGCAGCGGCCACTTTCTTCTCTAGGGCATCAATACGCTTTTGCTCAACGACTTTAGCGCTCGGCAATTCTACCTGAGCGATGTCGCTCTTGGTGTGGCGCATAATGTTCTTAAGTAGGTAACGCTCATTACCCTTAACGAACAAAATAGCTTTACCTTGACGACCTGCACGGCCAGTACGACCAATACGGTGTACATAGGCTTCGCTGTCTTGTGGGATATCATAGTTAACCACTAGGCTGATGCGCTCAACATCTAGGCCTCGTGCCGCCACATCGGTGGCAATAACAATATCAAGTAAACCATTTTTAAGGCGGTCAACAGTGCGCTCACGCGCCTGCTGGTTCATATCACCGTTTAATGGTGCGGCAGAGAAGCCTTCGCGCTCAAGGAGCTCAGCCAACTGCACAGTGTCGTTACGAGTACGCACAAATACAATAGCAGCATCAAAGTCTTCGGCTTCTAAAAAGCGCACAATGGCTTTGTTTTTGTGTACACGCGCTTGCCAGTACACTTGCTCGATAGTGGATACTGTGCTGTTGCGTGGCGTAATACGCACTTGCTCTGCGTCTTGCAAATAGGTTTTGCAAATAGACTGAATTTGCTTTGGCATGGTCGCCGAGAACAAACAAGTTTGCTTGTCTTCTGGTGTTTGCGCCATGATGCTTTCCACATCATCGATAAAGCCCATGCGTAGCATTTCGTCGGCTTCATCCAACACCAATGCACTTAAGCGTGATAGGTCGATAGATTTACGACTGATGTGATCAAGTAGACGACCCGGAGTCGCGACAATGATTTGCGCACCGCGACGTAGGGCGCTGAGCTGAATACCGTAGCTTTGGCCGCCGTAAAGCGCGAGAACTTCTACGCCCTTAGTAAATTTTGCGTATTGCTCGAATGCTTCTGCAACCTGGATTGCGAGTTCACGGGTGGGAGTAAGCACAAGCACTTGCGGATATTTCGCATCCGCATCCAAGTTATTCAACAATGGTAAGGCAAAGGCGGCGGTTTTACCCGTGCCTGTTTGTGCCATTCCCAATACGTCCTTTTTGTCGAGTAAAAGAGGAATACATTGAGCTTGGATCTCGGAAGGAGTCTCATAACCCAATTCGCTCACTGCTTTTAAGGTAGCAGGAGAAAGGTGTAACGACTCAAAGGTGACTGGTTCTGACATTAAAACGCCTCAGGGAATTCAAAGAGGCGCGCATTGTACAGGAATGAAGCAGTAATTGCTTGTATAAATTACAACTATTTCCTATGTGCTTGGTTTTGTATGAAATTTAACCGGTGGTGTTCGTTGCGCTTAGATTTAATCACGGAGAAATTACGTAAATTTAACGGTTTAACGCATGTGTACTAAGTATGTTTTGTTGTTAAAAACACATTAAAAACTGACGGGCCAAAGTGAGTTTTCAGCGTAAAAATGGTGCGCAGGATGCAAAAAAAGCCGAGTATGATCCCGGCTTTCTTATCGTATTAGTCTTGGTATAGACCTAAATTTTCTTTCGCGTAAGCTTCGAACTCAGTGAATCCACCAATGTGCGCCTGATCGATAAAGATCTGCGGCACTGTTTCACATGGTTTGCCAGCTGATTTTTCTAAATCCGCTTTGCTGATCCCTTCTTTTACGATATCGATATAGCGGTATTTGAAGTCATCGCGGCTTTGCGTCAGTTGCTCGGCAACATCTTTTGCGCGTACGCAGAAAGGGCACCCTTCACGGCCAAAAATAACAGTTAGCATAGTTCTCTCCAGTGCAGTTAATAACGTTAGGTTTGCAGTGTAGCGAGGTTCGTCGCTGGGGTAAAATAAGCAAAAACGATTTCTATATTCGCTAAAAGCGATTAACTGCGATAAACGGTTTTAATTAGGTGATAACCAAACTTGGTTTTCACCGGCCCGTGTACTTCCAATAGCGGTTTTTTAAACACCACATCGTCAAAGGCTTTGACCATAGTGCCGCGCTGAAATTCACCCAAATCGCCGCCACGTTTTTTTGATGGGCAGGTGGAATATTGTTTCGCGAGTTTATTAAAGTCGCCGCCTTTGTCTAACTTGGCTTTGATAGCTAAACACTCTTCTTTACTCTTCACTAATATGTGATATGCACACGCTTTTGCCATAACTGCGTCCTAAAATGAATATCGATAAGGGGTGACCACGTCGAGCACCTTTTGCTTTTCGCCCATGCCGCCAATGCGATAGGCGGTGCCTTGGTGACTCAGTAAACCCCGGTGGTCCATAGTGCCCTGTTGGGCATGCTCTAAACGTTGCCAACGATTAGTGTCGGTATCGAAACGCCATACCTGATTTGACGGCGAACTGGGTTTACCATTATAGCCGATACCGTTGTAGTTATAAGGGTTCGGAGAGCCCGCCATAAACACCAGCTGGCCATTGATTGTTCCCGCTGCCATACGGTAATGACCTTTGCCGGTGGGGTGGCTAATCATACGCCAATCAATTTTTGTTGGCTTGTCGGGATGGATGATCCCTTTAAAGCACTGGGCCTTGCCATCGAATCCTCGGCGTTTATCAACATAAGCAACGGTTTTTACGCCATCACACACCACCATGATATTACCTTTAATTGCACCGGCGTGACCAAATACCGGCTCGCCTAAAAAAGGCGACGCTTGTTGCCAAGTATTATTTGCAATGTCATAGACTTGCACTAAGTTCACGTTGCCATCATTGTGCCAGCCACTGATCAAATAGATAAATTTGTCTTGGTAATTCAACGCAACGCTATCATCGACAGGCACCGGCATATCCCCTAGGCGCTGGTAGCTGTTGGTTAGCACATCAAAACGATAGGCGTCGGGCGCCGAAATTTCACTGTGATCGTCAGCCACGGTATAGCCACCAAAAACATAAGCGTATGGGCCGACTCCCACAGCAGTCGCCGCTAATCGGCCTTTTAATTCGGTACTGGCGGGAACACTTTTTTTGCCTTGCCATTGCCCCTGGCCAATTTTTAATGCCCACACTTTATTGTGCACGTCCTCGTGACTTTTCCCTGCACCTAACCCCATGAAGCTAATGAAATAAGGTCCTTGTTCCGTTGTCACTTGGGCGACGGCATTATTGGTCACCGGCTCGGGTAACGCTGGCAGGGTCTTTGTGGCCCATGTTGGCGCGCTGAGCATACTCAGCGCCGCGACGAAGCAATGTCGTTTATTCATCTCTACCTCGGTATTTTATGCCTAATTCACTGGAGTAGCCCATAGAGCGGGCTGTGATGCGCAGTGATTCATCAATAACATAATAGGTTGGGAATGCAGATATTTTATATTGCTTGGCGGTTTGTGCGCTACCTAAAAGTATGGGCATGGATAAAGAGAGGTCAGCGACAAAGTCTTGCACTTGTTGCTCACTTTGATAATCAAGGGCAATGGCCACAGCGTTAATATCGCCATCATCCATTGCCGATTGTAAGTTAGGCATGGACACCTTGCAGATAGAGCACCAAGGCGCAAAAAAGTAAACCACGGTGGTTTGCCCTTGGAGCTCCTTAATGCTGTATCGCCCCTGCTCATGGAGTTGCGGCAAAGCAAAATAAGGGGCAGGGGTGTGGTCGGTACTTAGCAGATTGCGCTGTTGAAATGCACTGACAGCAAAGAAAACGATCGCAATAACAATAATCTGCAATAAAATTTTTTTCATATTTAACTTAAAATTCATAGGCTTAATAAATTAGACCGGATAGTGGCAGAAAAAATTTTGCATCTTTTTCTTGAAAATAAAGACGCTGTCCATACATCAGTTAGTGAGGACGCCGGAATGGGTCCCAAACTAAGTAAAGTAATTGATTTAAAACGTAAATGTTACTTGTTCATTATGAAAAGTAGCAACTAATATCGCTTAATTATGAGGATATCATTATGCGTACAGTAGATTTATCACCACTATATCGTTCATTCATCGGTTTTGACCACCTTGCATCACTTATGGATGCGGCGGCACGCACCGACAAGCAACCAAGTTACCCACCTTACAATATCGAGGCGTTGGGTAGAGACCAGTATCGTATCACCATGGCGGTGGCTGGATTCAGCGAAGATGAGCTGAGTATTGAGTCAGAAAACAATACTCTGAAAGTTGCCGGTATTAAGGCTGACAAAGACGACAAGCAAGAGCGAAAATTCATTCATCAAGGTATTGCTGAGCGCAACTTCGAACGTAAGTTCCAGCTTGGCGACCATGTAAAAGTGCTCGGCGCAGGGCTTGAAAACGGGCTCCTAGTCATTGACTTAGAGCGAGAGATCCCTGAAGCCTTGAAGCCACGTAAAATCGAAATAGGCTCTGGCAACTTGCTTGAGAGCAAATAATTTCTATTCATTCTCCCTGTGTTTACGCCGCCCACCTGGGCGGCGTTTTTGTGTGGATAAACCAATGCGTAAAACTGATAAGAAAAAAGACAATACACTGCGCAAAGCGCTGACCCGCTTTTGTAATGAACATTGTGAGCCGTTGGTGGGTTTTGAGTGGCTGACCCACGTTATTGATTGGCAGCGAGCAGACAACATCAAAGTGATTGTGGTGTTCACCACCGATGAACAGTTACGTTCCTTTTTAGGTTCACACATGCGCCCGCAATTGGAAGCGCAGTTAATGGCGGTGCTCAAGGCTGAGGACTTAGCTATGCACAACCCGAAAAAACAGATAGTCTACGACACTGAACAGCAGTGCAAAGTAGGCCACAATGGTAACTGGGCACGGCGATTAATCCACCTTTAGAGAGGATCTATGCCTACAGCGGCCATTTTTGTAGATGTACAAAATATTTATTACACCTGCCGAGAGAGCTTTGCGCGCAATTTTGACTACAATGCCTTTTGGCGCGAGGTAAGCGCTAAGTACGAAATAGTCACCGCCATCGCCTATGCTATTGATCGTGGCGATAGCAAACAACGAGAGTTCCAAAATATCCTCCGAGCCATTGGCTTTGAGGTCAAGCTCAAACCCTATATTCAGCGTGCCGATGGTTCGGCTAAAGGCGACTGGGATGTGGGTATCACTCTTGATGCTATGGAGCATGGAACGCAAACGGATACCACCATTTTACTCTCTGGTGACGGTGATTTTGATATGCTCGCCGCCAAGCTACGCCATGAACGTAATAAGCGCGTCGAAGTGTACAGTTGTGCGCCGTTGACGGCGACATCTTTGATCAATGCCGCCAGCCATTTCCGCGCTATAGACGATACACTACTGTTGGGCTAACTGCTCTTCCAACTGTTGTTTGGCTTGCTCCAAGGCGGCAATTTTATCCCGAGCAAACTGCAGCTGTTCCGGCGAGATGCCTTCTCGCTCCCCCCGCGCTAGCCAAGTTTTAAGGAGCGCGACTTTATCTTTTGCGGCACTGATATAGGCGCGTTTAAAGTCGTTATGTTGGCGCTGTTGGTAGCGCTGGTAAGCTTGGTGATCGTGCAAATCACCTTGATATGCGTCGGCTTGTTGCCGGTCTTTGGCGATAGGAGGCACATATTCCGGCTCTGTGATAGGCGCTTGAGCGCTTATCTGTTTAGGGGGGCCAACGGCTTGCGAACGCTGTGTTTTACTCTGGCGAGCAGAGACCGCCTCTTCGGCTGCTACAGAGGGGGTATCATGCACTGGCAGCAAGGTGGGCGAGTCGCTGCGGGCTTTGACAGCCCCAGCATCAGCGCTCAAATACCAGGCTATAGCGCCTATGAGCAGTATTAAAATCACTGTGACTCGTTTCATCCGGCTGCCTCCATGTGCGCGCGCCACGCCTTAAATTGGGCTTCATAGTTCTGCTGTGCCTGCTCCTTAGCGAGTGCCTCAATGGCCTGGTAACGCACCGTTTCACTGTCTTTAGCATAGTATTCATAGGCTTTTTCCGTGCTCATTAGTACGAGCCACTTGTTTGTAGGCGTGCGTACTGGGCGCGATAAGGTATGTGTTGCCAATGTGAATGCCAGCTGCTTGGCAAATACCGGGGCGCTGTCGTTATCGCGACTTAATACGCCATTTTGTTTGCCGAATACGTTTTCTTTGTCGCCCATTGCGCTAATAAAACCCTGACTTTTGGCTTGTTGATAGAACTTTTGCGCTTGCTCATGCTGTTCAAACTGAACACCGTAAGCTCGTACTTTGGCAATATAGCGAAAGCGCTCGCGGTGACGCTCATAATAGGTAACGATATCTTGCTCTTTGATGTCCTGCTTGAGGCGCTCCAGCTCACCACTGCTGCCATGCATGGTTTGTTGTACGCCGAGCTCGGTTAACAGGCTAGGGCGAAGAATATCTGCCAAAGCGATGTCTTGTAGGCGCTCAAAGCTGAGCTGATGGCTCTTGAGCAGGGGGCTCACCAATAGGGCGCTTTGGCGAAATCGATGCCAACGTTGCAACTCGCTATGAAAGACGGACATGTCACCTTGATGCAACTTATATTTTATCTGCATCGACATGCTCTGGTAAAAATCTGCGATGTTCAAGGTGTTGGATAATGCCGTGGCATCCAGTAGCTTGATGCCTGCGAGCTTATTCACGGTGGCTTGATTGAGTGCACCATCGGCCGGGTAGTTCCCCAGTGTGCGGCGTAACCAATCAGCATTGTAAGCAGGGTTAAGCGCCAACGGCGCTATGGCATTGTCGTCTAACCAGCCTTGAGCCTGCCAAGCGCTCAGTAAGTAGCGGCGCACATGATAGTGATTGTTGAAGCCCACGGTAGCTTGGCGAACCACTAATGATGGAAAACGCTGATGTGCTTGGTGTAGCAAAAAAGCATTCTCCACCAACCTTTGACGGGTGTGCGCCGCTAAATCGGCACTGTGTTGTTGGTATACAGTGCGCATAAAGCGCACTTCAGCATTGCTCGGCAGTTGCGAGAATGACGAAAAAGATAGGCCAATAAGGCCTATCCAGATAAAAATCCTGAACCCCATTAACGCTGCTCCATGGCATGGTTAAGCAGGTGCACGACCATGGCAATAGCATGAGGAATAACAAGGCGTCCGGTGTTGACCCGATCGTAGTGATCTTCAGAGTTAAGTACGATGCCGCCTTGAGCGTAACTAAACGCCCCCCCTTGCGTGAGGAGTGGGCGAATATCTTGTTGTTGTGGGTCAAGGGCGCTAAAGCTATCCATTGCATCACGCACTAGGCGCATATCATTGAGCTGCTCTTGGTCATAATAGTCTTTTACCCAACCTTCCCAACTAGAGTGGTTAAGTGCTGAGGTTGTCCACGTATGATGTGGTTGCAATAAGTCTGTGGTGTGAAAGACAAACCCTAGCACCTGCGGGTTGCCGCTTTGCAGGTAGCTTTGATACCAGTACTGGCCCAGGTTATCTAAAGGTTGGAAGGGCATATCCTCAAAGTCATCGTACATGCTGTATTGTGAGTGACTATCGATACGGTAGTTACGCTCGGTGACGCCATAGCTATTGTATTTGCTACTGTCGGCATTGAACCAACCGGTCTCACCACCTTGACCATCATCGAGGTAGTCCCCCTTGAGCCACGTAGCGGCTAGATTATCAACATCACCCCAGACCGTGAGCTTTTGGTAATTGTAGCCACCAAAATCATTGCCGTGCACATCGGCACCTTGGCTGTGATTCTGAAAGTGCCAATAACTGGTGTATTTAACGATGCTCTTCGCAGCACCCCAAAGTGGCGCTTGTACGCACGACCCAGTTATTGCACCGCAAAAAAAGGTATCCTCAAAGTCATCCACATCATAAGCTGACTGGCCCAGTAAATCGGCGAGAATGTCCACCGACATATTGTTTTGTTGTGCATACTGCTCAAGCTCAGCATAGGCTGTGGTATTCGGATTCTGCTGCATATAAGCAACGGCATCGATAACGATACGCTTATGGGTCTCTTGGCTAAAAGCATGTGCTTGGCTGGTGGCCGCACTTGCTATCAGTAGTGCGGCAATAAGGTGTTGTTTTTTCATAATGTTCCCGTTTTTTAAATGGTAAGTGTATTAAAATGGGAACGTCTTACATTGAGGTTACATAAAAGTTAATTATTTGATCTATTTTTATGTCTTTATAATTTCTCCACATTATCGATGCACCACTGGGCTCGTTCTAACACCTGCTGTTGCTGGCGTTTATCTTGTTTATCCCAATTTCGGTAGATCATACCGATGCGGTGATTATTCCCAAAGCGCTCACGGTGGCGAACCATAAAGTGCCAGTAAAGACTGTTAAACGGGCATGCCTTCTCGCCCACTTTTTCGCGAACGTTATAGTGGCAGTGTTTGCAGTAATCGCTCATTTTGTTGATGTAGTTGCCACCACTGCTGTAAGGTTTGGTGGCAATAATGCCGCCGTCGGCAAATTGGCTCATGCCCCGGGTGTTGGGCATTTCCACCCATTCAATGGCGTCTACATAAATACCTAAGTACCAGGCATCGACGGCATCGGGGTCAACGCCAAGTAGTAAGCAAAAATTGCCGGTGATCATTAAGCGCTGAATATGGTGGGCGTAGGCATAATCAAGGCTTTGACCAATAGCATGGCTAAGACAGGCCATATTGGTTTTTCCATGCCAGAAAAACTCTGGCAGCGGCGACGAGGCCTCTAAAGTATTTAACGAACTGTATTTGGGCATGTTAGCCCAATAAATCCCACGCACATACTCACGCCAACCTAGGATTTGTCGAATAAAGCCTTCTACCTGAGCCAGGGTGATAGCGCCATCACTTTGCTCATAGGCCGAAGTGGCCTCGTTGATCACTTGCATGGGGTGCAGCATTTTACTGTTAAGCGCGAATGATAAGCGGCTGTGATAAAGGCTCCACTGGCTATCACTTTGACAGGTCATGGCATCTTGAAAGGTGCCAAAACGAGGTAGTAAGTGATCACAAAAATAGCGCAGTAACTGCTTGGCCTGTTTGCGGCTCACAGGCCATAATAGCGTATCGCTGCCTTGACCTATAGTACTTACCTTATGGCGGGTGATGCGCTCTTTGATACTGCGCACATCGTTGTCAAAGCATAGTGGCTGTGGCAGCTCGGTGAGGTCTTGTTGGGTTAGCTTATTGCGATTTTCTTTATCAAAATTCCACCGCTCCCCCAAAGGCTTGTCGCCCTGCATCAACACCTTAAAGCGTCGGCGCATTTTACGGTAAAACTGCTCCATAGTGTGATGCGTATCGGCCTGAAAGTAATCGCTCAGCTCATTAAAGCCCAACAAGAAGTGCTCGCTATCATAGGCATTCAAGGTGATGTCTGCACCGAGATTTAAGTCGCGCAGTTGCTCATATAAGCGATACTCATCAGGCAGTTGGTAGCTGAGGGTATTGGCATTAAAGCGCTGCACCTGCGTCTTGAGTAGGTGCGCTAAATCATCGTAATCCTGTGTATCATCGAGAGTCAGATGAAGAACACGGTGCCCAGCTAATTCCAGGGCTTCGGCAAAGCGAGCCATGGCAGCAAAAAAAGCACACACTTTTTGGATATGATGCTGGGTATACTGCATTTCTTGGTGTAGCTCAGCAATTATATACAGTACATCGTCGCTCTTGTGCTCAAACCAGCTATGTTGCGCATTTAACTGATCGCCGAGAATAAGGCGGATTTCTTTGTAGTTTTCACTCATGAGTCACGCCTTTTTGGGGCCAGCCGGTGTAATCTTGATAGTCGATATCGCTTTGGCTCGCTTCGCCTTGCCAACGGCTAATAAACTCGCCATCGGGATCAAATTGCTGTTGCTGTTTCGCTAGATTGAAATGACGGCCGCCACGAGGGTCGGCCCCTACGCCCGCGATATATTGCCAATTGCCATAGTTGCTGGCGCTGTCGTAATCAATCAACATGCGCTCAAAATAGGCGGCGCCATAACGCCAATCAAGATTGAGTTCGTTGACAAAGCAGCTAGCAACAATTTGTCGGCCCCGGTTGGACATCCAGCCGGTGGTATTAAGTTCATGCATCAGGGCATTAACCAACGCATAGGGGGTGTTGCCTTGGCACCACGCTTGGTAGCGCTGAGCGTAAAAGCTGGTTTGTGGCTTAGCGCTATTGGCGCCTGCAAAACAGTATAATTGCTTACCTTGTTTTATAGCCAGCCACTGAAAGTACTCGCGCCACAATAGTTCAAAGTAAATCCAGTACGTTGATTCGTTGGCACCGTGCTGTGCTTCATAGTTACGCAATTTGCTTAGCATCAGGCGTGCACTTAAAGCGCCGTTTGCTAACCAAGGTGACAGTGCCGTCGAAAAGTGCTGACCTTGAAGCGCGTTGCGCGTTTCTTTATAGCGACTGGGTGCATCCGTAGCAAAATAGTTCTCAAGCGCTTGCGCAGCGCTTTGTGCAAACCAAGGCGTGAGTACAGAGGTGGATGCATCACCTTGGACATAAAGGTTTTGCCTAACGGGGACGCTAGGAGCAAGCTGTGTTGGCGCTGCAAGCGGTTCATCGGCACTTAGCTCAGACTCAATGGCTTTGCGGAATTGACTAAAGGTGCTAGGTAACTCATCCACAGGGCCTGGGAGTTGTGCCAAGGTGAACAGCGTATGATCATGATCTTGAATCAGCTCAATAGCGTTGTAGCGCTCTTTAATATGAGCGATAGCCATTCGCTCATCCCAGCCATGCTGATGCCCTACGCCTAGGTGAGTGATGTCATGAACGCCTACCAGTTCGTCGAGTGTCTTAAGATTATCAATGCAGCACAGTGAGTGATGATAAGGCGCTAGCGCTTGGCTCAGGTGGTGTAGTGTTTGCTCAATAAATACAGTGCGCGCAGGCCCTTGCTCGCGAGCATTGTAAATGGCGCGCGATGGCACAGTGAGTGTGTGCAACGGACAATACGCCAATATAAGCCGATCAACTTGTGAAGATAATCGCCTAAGTGTCTGATTGTCTTCTAATCTCAGATCGTGATAAAAAAGATAGAGCCCCGTTTTCATGGTGCACCTCGGTTATTACGAATAGCGCTGTGGTACGTTTGAACGCCGCACATGGATCCTTCGCATGTGGCTATGCATCAGCTAGACTTGAGATAGGTACGCGCTCTGGCGCTTAGGAGAAAAAATGATTCGCTTGTTTGTTATAACAGTGTTTACCGCCGCTTTACCGGTGAGTGCTGGCACCACAGTATATCAATGCACCAAAAATGGCACTGTAGAATTTTCGCAGCTCCCTTGCTCTAAGGACGCCAAGCCAGTGGTGGTTAATACCATTGCCGCCGACACTTCAAGCGCAGATAAGCCGCAAAGCGACAGTGATATTGAGGGGTATATACGCAATCAGCAGGCGGATAAAGAAATTGCCCAGCACCGCGATAAAATAGAGACTTACACACGTCAAATGCAAGAAGAAATTGCGCGCTTGAAAGATCAGTCAGATGCCCAAGTAAATAACCTCACTGGAGCTGAAAAAGACCAAGCCATTGCCAAAGAAATGGAGGCGGTGAGTAAGCGTTATCAAGCGTTGATCGATCGGGAGCAAATGCATATTGACCGTTTGCTGGCCCAAAAAGAGATCTTTAAAGACAGTGCAGCAAATGCCCCAGACAGCATCGACAGCTTTATTCGCTTGCAGCAAATTGACCGCGATATGCGCCAGCATCTGGATAAAATTGATACCTATCACACGCGGTTAGACAATGAATTAGAAGCGCTGCAAGGGGAAGCGGCGCAAACTCCGGATAACCTCGTTGATGCTACTTATGACAATGCCTTGTCGCAACGTATGTCAGCAGTGACGGCTAAGTACACCACCTTGATTGATGTTGAACAAAAAGGGTTGGCGCGGCTATCTCAAGAGCGCGCCGAATTAATGCAAAAAGCCAAGGAAAACAAAGACACGAACTGATGTCCACCAGCGCGATTCTGAGACTCGCGCTGGTGGAGTAAGGTTAGCTTTTGAACTTCAGCTCTAGAGGGTTAACCCAATTGCGCCATGCTCAGTGCACTATCGACACTAATAACAGGCGCTTTGGCGAAGAAATTAAAATCAGTGCTCGTTGTCCATGTGTAAGCGCCCATATTAGCGGTAAATACTCGCTCACCATCCTGCAGTTGCGCCATATTCACATGCTCTGTAATGACATCTATGCTATCGCATGTTGGCCCCGCTAAAACACACGGCTGCTCTGGGGCTTGGTGCAAAGTGTAAAAGCGTTGCGCAGGCTCGCCGTACACGCGGCCGCTAAACGCACCATATACGCCATCATCCATATAATACCAAGGCTTACCGTCGCGCAGGCTTTGGCCCATTACACTCATTACGTGCACCATGGCCGAGGCAACAATATAACGACCAGGTTCTGCAATAAAATGGGTGGTTTGCGGCCACTGCGCCAACGCTTCGCGAATGGGTGCACAATAGCTATCGATATCAATGTTGTCGTTTTGATAACTCACCGGAAAGCCACCGCCAATATCCAGTGTATTCATGGCAGGCAAACCCGCGCGCCGAGCTAATTCAAAGACTTCTTTACATTGCTCTATTGCAGCCACGTATTTATGAGGGTCGCGTGTTTGTGAGCCGACATGGAATGACAGCCCGCGCACGCGAATACCCATGCTATGAGCTTGGTGTAACAAGGGCAAAGCCTGCGCTGGTGTTACGCCAAACTTTTTCGACAAATCAGCAGCCGCATCTTCATTTAAGAAGCTTAAGCGCAGTAGCAGCTCAACCTCATGTTTATAAGGCGCAAACTTATGTAACTCATTGGCACAGTCGAATACAAAGGTATTGCACCCATAAGCCAAAGCATGCTCAATATCGGCCACGCGCTTGACCGGGTGAGTGTGAATAGTTTTACTTGCTGGCACAGCACACTGAGCCACAACATCCACTTCACCATTGGTCGCAAGGTCAAAACTGCCACCCAGCGCGTCTAAGGCGCGCACCACATCCGCATGAGGTAGGGGCTTTAGAGCATAGTGTAAAGTCACTCCCGGAAGCGCAGCATGAAGCGCTAGGTAGTTTTCGCGAACACGGTCAATATCCAGCACCAGTAAAGGGGTACCGTATTGATTGGCAAGTTGGTCGGCTTGTACGAATTGCTCGGTAAATGAGTGAGCAGGAGCTCGCAAAGAAGAAACAGACATAATAACTCCAAAATTGAATTTGGATAGTTACTCTTCGCCTTGGCTGGGGGGCTGTACTAGGATTGGCTATCGAATTAAAGTGGCGCAATAATAGTTAAATTATCGCGCCATGCAAGCAAAAATTTAAAATATTTTTAGTCTTTAATTTTCAATAGCTTATTGGGCTGTGTCAAAGGTAACCTGAGCGTCTTCACCGCTTGTCACCGTGACTGTCTGTTGCTGATACAGCGTAAACGACTCATCGAGGATTTCGGCGTCATCAATGTGTGCAGCACAAGTGTAGGCTAGCTGATATTCACCTGGAGCGACAAAGCCGATTTCGAACTCATAACGTTCATCTTCCTCATCGTAGCTCACGCCACCGGTCGCGATAGGTGCATCAGCCGCAACCGTTTCGCCGTCAAGGTACAAATCTTTAGGCTCACTGACATCGCTATTATAGAGATATACGGCATGACCAAACCCCCCGGTGGCAGGCGCGATATCTGCATTGTCAGTTTCGCAGTTTTGTACCAACTGCTGGCTAACTACACCCTCAATATCTTCCACTTGGGCAAGGTTTTCTAGGCGAATTCCGGTAGGTTTAAGCTTAACTTCGTTACTGTTACTTGGGTTGACCAACGATTTTTTCAGGTCAAACTCAAGCACGAAGTCGTTGTCACCACTGACCAAAGTGAAGTCATTTATTTGAATTTCACCGATGCCGTCATTGCCCTTACGGGTGACAACAAGTGGCACGACAGTGTCATCGTTATAAACCAGATGTGAAGTCATCTCGATATTGGCCATGTCGCCATTGACTATATCAGCGCGTAGCCATTCGTAGTCACCGGCAGCAACAAGCTCATTATCGATAAGCGCAAACACATCATCACCCGTGTAGTCCAGTAAGTTTACCATCACGGGTTGATCTGGGTTCTCTTCAGAGCGAGTCTCAAAGGTTGGCATCTCACCATCGCCCGCGTTCAAAGTAATGCTGTCAAAGGCAACCCACACTGCTTTAACGTTACTTACCGGCGCATCAGATACGCCTAACGAGAATTCTGCTTGTGTCGGCTCCGGGTTGGTGATGTTGTCGTCATTATCGTCCGAACCCCCACAGCCGCTAAGTAAAACGGTGCTAATTGCACTCGCAAGAATTAGTTTATTCATTAAATGTACTCCGTCAGATTGCACACTTATCTAGCCTAGCAGAGTTACCTGAACACTGTTTTAACTGTGTGCTGCGAGGGAGTGATAAATCTCTTGAAAGCCTTGTTTGTGGTTGTTAAACAGGAACTGGCGGAGCTGTTTTTTGTTGGTGTTACGTATAAATGTGACGGCAATGAGTGAGCCTTGTTGCCGTGCTTTTTGCATCTCCAATTGCATTGGCGGATAGTCTGGCAGGATTAACTTGGCTGTGGCCCTTTGTGGCGCATGCTTGATTTGCTCAGCATCAATCACCGCTCCTGTAGAGGATAAAGAATGAATAGGAAGCTTTCGCCCGTCGTCGGTGAGCAAGTAAATACTCTTGGGATTATCAAAGCGCCAGCTGCGGTGCTGGCCAAGAGCCTCGAAAATTTCTGGTGCTTCCAGCGCGGGCTGTAAATCACCGTTTGCGGTTAATGACAGCGACAGTGGAAACCAAAGTTCAAAGTGCCCGACCTCAGCCAACATACATAACCCAGGCTGCTCAAATAGGGAGGCAACGTAATCCGGTAACTCCGAACGAAGGGACAAGCCGGTGGTGTTAACATCGCCGTCTTGGAACGTGTTTTCGCTAAATACCTGCTGGAAAAAAGCCAGCTCTTGTTCGGTGAACTCCATCTCTGTACCCCAAATAACCCTTTGCGACTATAAAAAAATAAGATCAAATATGCAAAATTTGGGCGCAAATTTAGCAGACACTTGCTGAACGTTTAAAGAACAACAAATTATAACCTAGAGCGTTATTCTAATTTTTGAATTAAATTGAATTAGTTTTGCTTAGCTTGCTTTAACTGCTGATTAGCTGGGTGGTCGTGTCCTTGACGTGCGCTGAAGTCATTTATCTCTATCCTTATCTTAACGACTTGCAACGGATACTAGCACATTTGTATTAGGGATGTGAATAAAGAAGGGACGCGTCACAATGCCATGACGCGTCGTAATCGCTTATTTAACTTCTTTACCTGCTGCTTGTTGGTCAGCATGATAGCTAGAGCGTACAAAGGGACCACAGGCTGCTTGGGTAAAGCCGATGTCATCTGCGTACGCTTTTAATGCGTCAAATTCCACTGGTGGCACGTAACGTTTTACCGGCAGGTGGTGTTTCGAAGGCTGTAAATACTGGCCTACTGTGAGCATATCAACGTTGTGCTCACGTAAGTCGCGCAGCACTTCCTCGATCTCGCTCATTTCTTCACCTAACCCTACCATTAGGCCTGACTTGGTGCGCACCTCAGGGTGTGCTTCTTTAAAGCGCTTTAATAGCTCTAAAGACCATTTGTAGTCTGCGCCTGGACGAGCCAATTTATAAAGGCGTGGGGCTGTCTCTAAATTGTGGTTAAAGACATCTGGTGGTGTCTCGCTGAGGATCTCTAATGCTCGGTCCATACGACCACGGAAATCTGGCACTAGAATTTCAATAGTAATGCCCGGGTTATGCTTACGAATCTCGCGAATACAATCGGCGAAATGTTGAGCCCCCCCGTCACGTAAATCGTCGCGGTCTACCGAGGTGATCACCACGTAGTTGAGCTTCATGTCCTTGATAGTCAGTGCCAGCTTTTCTGGCTCTTGAGCATCAGGTTTCAGTGGACGACCATGAGCGACATCGCAAAACGGACAACGACGCGTACAAATGGCTCCTAAGATCATGAATGTGGCGGTGCCGTGATTAAAGCATTCAGAAAGGTTAGGGCAGCTCGCCTCTTCACACACGGAGTGCAAGCCGTGCTTACGCATTGCCTGTTTAATGCCATCAATGCGCTCGTTAGATTTAGGTAAGCGGATTTTCAGCCACTCTGGCTTACGTAGCATTTCGTCTTTTTCAGTCGGTAGGACTTTGACCGGGATAAGCGCCATTTTCTCAGCGTCACGTAATTTTACACCCGGTTGCATTCTTACTGATGATTTCGTCATTCTTTCGCTAACCCTTGTTGATACTCAACGTGTTCGGGGTTGAGTCGTTTAATTAATTGCTCGACAAGCCCTTGACCGGCTTGCTCTGTGGACTGAGGCCCATTTAAATCTTTACATTGCACCATTTGCATACCCGCATAGCCGCACGGGTTAATGCGCAAGAAAGGCTCCAAATCCATATTGACGTTCAAAGCCAAACCATGGAAGGAACAGCCTCGACGCACGCGCAAACCTAAGGAGGCAATCTTGGCGTCATTAACATAGACCCCAGGTGCATCTTTTTTGGCGTAAGCGTCGATTCCATATTCACCAAGACTGTCGATGATACTGTCTTCTAGCCAGGTAACCAGGTCGCGTACACCGATTTTCAATCTTCGTAAGTTGAAAAGTACGTACAGCATTTGCTGTCCTGGGCCGTGATAAGTGACTTGCCCGCCACGGTCTACTTTGACCACTGGAATGTCACCGGGCATTAGCAAGTGCTCGTCTTTGCCTGCTTGGCCTTGCGTAAATACAGGCTCATGTTCTACCAGCCAAATTTCATCGGCACTGGCCTCGTCACGGGTGTCTGTGAAGGTTTGCATTGCCTGCCAAATAGGCATGTATGGGCGAGAGCCCAATTGGCGTACTATTAAGGTGCTCAATGTCAGTCCTTAAAAGGCTTACAGAACGTAGCGTACATCATCAATGCTACCTAATTCAGTATAGATAACTTCGATATGCTCTTTTGATGTCACCGTCGCAACTAAAGTCACTGACTCATAATTACCTTTACTGCTCGGTTTCGTTTTTGGTGCATAATCGCCAGGGGCGTGCTCTTGCATAACCGTTAATACCTGTTCCGTCAGGCTCACGTTAGCAAGACCCATCACCTTAAATGTGAAAGGACAAGGAAACTCTAGATATTCATCAAATTTGGTATTTTTGACCGGTTTGACCACGACAATAAACCCTCTTAACTACAGACGACGGTGTGTTTAAAGTATACGGAGCAAAGCTCTTAATAGTGCGTATTCTAGCATTTTTTAAGGTAAAAAAAACGCCCCAACAAGTGGGGCGCTCGGTAATGCGTGATCCGCTGTAACAAATCAGCGGCGATTACATGATTTGTAAGCGCAAATAGTCGTAGATCTTGCTGAAAAAGCCACCTTCTTCAATACTTTCCAGTGTTACCAGTGGATAGTTGGCCACATCTTCACCGTCAAGTTGTAAGTACAAAGTGCCTACTTTGGTGCCTTTCTCTAGTGGCGCTTCAAGTGTCGTATCGAGCTCAAAGTTCGCTTCTAGATTCTTCTGTTGGCCACGAGGGATAGTGATAGGCGTGTCTTCTAAAATGCCTAACGCCACAGTTTCTTTGTCGCCCATCCAGATGCGTTGGTCGGCAAATTTGTCGCCAGCTTTATACGGTGTGATGGTTTCGAAAAAACGAAAGCCGTAGTTAAGCAGTTTTTTGCTTTCCACTTTACGTGCACGCTCAGAGCTGGCGCCCATGACCACGGCTATTAAACGCATATCACCCTTAGTGGCAGAAGACACTAAGCTATATCCGGCTTCGCTGGTGTGACCAGTTTTAATGCCGTCTACGTCGAGGCCTTGATCCCACAGCAAACTATTGCGGTTAAATTGTTTGATACCGTTGTAGGTAAAGTCTTTTTCTTTATACAGTGCGTATTCGTCTGGCACATCACGGATAAGTGCAGCACCCAAGGTCGCCATATCCCGAGGGGTAGTGAAATGCTCGTTGGTGTCTAAACCATGGCTGTTGATAAAGTGGCTGTTATCCATGCCAAGCTTCTGCGCGTGGGCATTCATGAGATCGGCAAATGCCGATTCACTTCCCGCAATATGTTCGGCCATCGCTACACACGCATCGTTACCCGATTGAATGATGATACCGCGATTTAAATCTTCAACGCTTACTTGCTTACCAACTTCGATAAACATTTTTGATGACTCTGGGAAGTTTTTTGCCCATGCATTTTCACTGACGGTCACCATATCTGAAGGGGAGATGTTACCGGCATTAATTTCTGTACCGATGACGTAGCTCGTCATCATTTTCGTAAGGCTAGCGGGTGCCAATTTAGTGTCGGCTTCGCCTTCGGCGATCACCTTGCCCGTTGTGAAATCGACAAGAAAGTGGCCCTTAGCGTTAACTTCAGGTGGAGCCGGAATGATCTGCGCTTGAGCGGCAAACACTGAGCTTGCACACAGTAATCCGCCTAGGCCTTTGAGAAGAGAATGTTTAATTGATTTCATTATGCTTTTAAATATATTTTAGGTGAAAATGCGAATTGGTTAATATCTTAAAGGGCATGGTCATCATAAAGCAAGAAAGCTTGGGCGAATTGGCCACTTTTTAATTGCTTCAATAGCGACTGTGCCTGATTTTCATCAGTTATTGGACCTAAGCGTAAGCGAAAAATTCCATCATTTTGCTTTTTAATATTCGTTGGTACGTGATACTGCTGCTCCAATTGATAAGCCAATGCTTCAATATTAGCGAGTTTTGAGCCCGCAGCGACTTGAATATACTTAGTACGAGGTTTTGCGTCGGCAAGGGTAACTGCTTCGAGCTTAACCCGCGCTGTACCTTGGCGGTGATAGCCCAGTTTGTAGGCTGCTGAGTATGATAAATCAATAATCCGGTCGTCATGAAACGGGCCGCGATCATTGACGCGAACGATCACGCTTTTGCCGTTATCGAGGTTGGTCACTCGAACGAAGCTGGGTAAGGGCAGGGTTTTATGGGCTGCGGTCATGGCGAACATGTTGTAGGTCTCGCCATTGGAGGTGTGATAGCCATGAAACTTACGGCCATACCACGAAGCAATACCTTGCTGTGTAAACCCTCGCTCGTCAAAAATAGGCACGTAATGGCGCCCACGAACTTCATAAGGACGATTTGCAGCGGCACTTTTGGGTTCATCGGTGATCACCGCGTCTTGCAGCTCCAGCGCGGTAGGCTGGCGTAAAGGAGCGGCATCATGGCGCATATGATAGCGCCCCGATGGCGTACTACAGGCACTTATTAAAAGTGTTATAAGAGTAAGAAAAAGCGCACGAACTGCCATTATTTATTTAACATCCGTTTTTCTGTGGCGATACTCATAATAATGCCAAAACCCGCCATCAGAGTCACCATTGAGGTGCCGCCATAACTGATCAGTGGCAAGGGGACGCCTACGACAGGTAATAACCCAGATACCATACCGATGTTGACAAACACATAAACGAAGAAAGTTAGGGTTAAAGCCCCTGCGAGTAACTTACCAAAGGCTTCTTGGGCATTCACGGCGATATAGAGGCCGCGAGCGATAATGAATAAATACACCCCTAAGAGGATTAACACGCCAATTAGGCCAAACTCTTCACTCAGTACTGAGAAGATAAAGTCGGTATGGCGCTCAGGTAAAAACTCCAACTGTGATTGGGTGCCTTGCAACCAGCCCTTGCCTTCTATGCCGCCCGAGCCAATGGCGATTTTTGACTGAATAATATGGTAGCCTGCACCGAGGGGGTCGCTTTCCGGGTTTAAGAAAGTAAGGACTCGCTGCTTTTGATAGGCGTGCATACCATAGTGCCAAAATAAGGGAGCGCCGGCGCCAACGAGCACAGCCAAAGAGCCAATCAGCTTCCAGCTTACACCGGCCAGAAACAACACAAAAATCCCCGAGCTGGCGATCAGAATAGATGTCCCCAAGTCGGGTTGTTCTTTAATTAGCAAAGTGGGCACCATGACGATAACCAGCCCGATAAACAAATGCCCCAAGCGAGGCGGCAGATGATTGCGGCCAATATACCAAGCAACGCCCATGGGCACCGCAAGCTTCATAATCTCTGAAGGCTGAAAACGAATACCAATGTCGAGCCAGCGCTGTGCACCCTTAGAACTGACACCGACAAACAACACCGCGATGAGCATCAAGGTGCCCATCAGATACAAAGGCACAACAACACGCTTTAACGTAGGTGGAGAGACTTGTGCAAACACTAACATAGCCACTAGAGCGCCACCCATCCGGGTGCCGTGGCGCATCATCATATTCCAATCTTGGCCGCTAGCACTGTAGACGATGCACAAGCTTGCGAACATCATGGCGAGCAAGGCTAAAAACAGCGGCAGGTCGATATGCACGCGTTGCCATAAAGAGTTGTGCTGATGTAATGGCGTCATTGCGATTCATCCTGTACTTCGCTGGCAATGGGGTTCGCAAGGAAATAGTAGTCCATTACCTCGCGGGCGATTGGGGCGGCCACCGAGCTGCCACCACCACTGTTTTCAACAATGACTGTGACAACGATTTGCGGGTCGTCAAACGGAGCAAAACCAACATAAATGGCGTTATCACGATGGCGCTCTTTGAGCTTATCAGCGTCGTAACGCTCGCCCTGGGCAATACTCACCACCTGTGCGGTACCCGTTTTACCGGCTGGATCATAATTAGTCCCTTTGAATGCCTTATGCGCCGTACCTGTGACTTTTTTCACGGTATTATGCATAGCATCTAAGGCAATTTGCCAATGCTCAGGATTTTGTAATTTTACCGGTGGCTTTTCGTCGTCATTAACGGTGGTAATATCGCTATCACGGCGTAATTGATGAACTAAGTGGGGCGGATTGTGTACGCCGCGATTGGCCATGATGTTGACGGCATTAGCAATTTGAATTGGGGTTGCTGTCCAATACCCTTGGCCGATTCCTACAGAAATCGTATCGCCACGCCACCAAGACTCGCGAAAACGGTCTTCTTTCCACTCCTTGGAAGGCAAAATAGCCGTCGTTTCCTCGTGGATATCAATACCGGATAAATCGCCAAAACCAAACTGCGCCATAAAATTACTAATTTTGGTTATGCCAGCACGGTAAGCGATGTCGTAAAAATAAGTATCGCATGACTCTTCTATGGCTTTATAAACGTCGACATGGCCATGACCCCAGCGCTTCCAGTCGCGCCATTTGTGTTCAACGTTGGGAATTTGGAAAAAGCCAGGGTCCCACATTTTTGTTTCTTCGGTCACCAACCCCTGCTCTAAGCCAAAAATCGCCATATGTGGTTTGATCGTTGACGCCGGGGCATAGCGGCCTTGGGTAGCACGGTTTATAAGCGGTTTATCGGGGTTAAGCAGGGCTTTGTAATTTGCTGAGCTAATACCGTGAACGAATAAGTTAGGGTCATAGCTGGGGTTAGAGTATAGCGCTAAGATGCCTCCCGTTTTTGCATCTAATGCGACAATGGCACCACGTTTATCTTTTAATGTCATTTGCGCGATTTGCTGAAGCCCAATATCGAGGGTCAGCATTAAATCTTTACCGGGCACCGGAGGCGTTTCCTCAACGCGACGTAATACTCGGCCTCGATTATTAATCTCCACCGATTGCGAGCCTACCTGACCATGTAACTGCGACTCATAAAATTTCTCAAGGCCGAGCTTACCGAAATCCCGGGTGGCGCGATAATTGGTGGCCAAGCCTTGCGCTTCCAGGTTGGTTAGTTCTTTTTTATTCAGTTTGGCAACATAACCAAGAGCATGAGTGAGGGTATCTCCGAAGGGGTAGTACCGGGCTAAGCGAGCCTCGACACTGAACCCTGGGAATTTATGTTGGTTTACAGAAAATAGCGCGACTTCTTTGTCATTCAAACGGCTTTTTAGCACCTGACTCTGGAACCGGCGATTGTGGCGGATATCGTCGAGAAACTCTGCACGTTGCTGCTCGCTAATATTGAGTAATGCGCTAATATCGTCCAGTGATTGTGTTAGGTCATCCACCTGTTCGGGGATCACCTCAAGGTTATAAACCGGCTTGTTCTCGGCCAGCAAAGTGCCGTTCCTATCGTAAATTAAGCCTCGATTAGGGGCCACAGGCAATACTTTAATTCGGTTATCGTTGGAACGGGTTTGATAGGTTTTGTGCGCCACCACCTGTAGGTTGTAGAGATTCGAAATTAAAATGGCGACCAGAATAAGAACAAAAATAAAAGCCGTAAAAGAACGGCGCGCAAACAAATTGGCCTCGGCGGAATGATCGCGGATAGGAGTGCGTTTACGCAGCATAAAAACGGCTATTCTCGGTGATAGGGGTGATTGTTATTTAAGCTCCAGCCTCGATATAGGCTTTCCGCTACGATAATGCGAACCAGCGGGTGAGGCAAGGTTAAATTCGATAACGACCACTTTTGCTCGCTGCGGGCAATGCATTCAGGAGCTAGCCCCTCAGGGCCTCCGATAAGCAAACTGACATCACGACCATCGAGTTGCCACTTTTCCATGGCCTTGGCAAGCTGGTGCGTGTCCATCGCTTTGCCTGTCACTTCTAAGGTAACAATACGATTTCCCTTTGGAATGGCCGCTAAGGTGCGCTCACCTTCTTGCTGTAAAATACGTTTGATATCGGCATTTTTGCCGCGTTTACCAGCGGGTATTTCAATCAGCTCTAGAGCCATGTCCTTGGGAAACCGGCGCTGATATTCGCTAAACCCTGTCTCTACCCAAGATGGCATTTTGGTCCCCACAGCGACCAGTTGGATTTTCACCGTTAACCCCAGAGCTTCTCGAGTTGGTAAAAGTCACGAGTTTCATCTTGCATTACATGCACGACCACGTCACCTAAGTCCACCAATACCCATTCACCGATGTCTTGTCCTTCCATGCCTATCACATCTAAGTCATGTTCCTTGGCCTCTTTGGCAAGGTGTTGGGCGATGGATTGAACTTGGCGTTTGGAATTACCCGAACAGACAACCATGAAATCAGTAATGTTCGATGTGTTGCGAACGTCCAAGGTAATGACGTCACGCGCTTTCATATCGTCAATTTTATCTAATGCAAAATCAAGAAGATTGTTGGTTTGCAAAATGCACTCTCTAAGTTAGTTAAAGCTTTCTAAGCGGCGTATTTTACCACTATTATCAACCTATATACAGGCGCTTATCGCGGATATATTGGTACACGGGCGGCGTAAGCAGTTCCTCACAAGGCTGCTGACGTTGCAATTTGGCGCGCACCTCGGAGGATGAAACCGCCAGCTGCGGGCCGGGTAAAAAGTAAACAAGCCCGCTGCGATGGTTATTGAGCGCCGCGCCTTGCTGACACTGATGCTGTGATAAGTATTGCGTGAGTGTTGCGGAGAGGTCAAGGCGCTCTTGTGGACGCTGATAGACCACTAAATGACACAAAGATGTAATTTGCTGCCATTGATACCATGAATCAAAGCTGTTGAATGAGTCCAAGCCCATCAAAAAGAGTATCGGCTCTTGGTGATTACCGGCACTATCCAGTTCTTCACGTAACTCTTGTAGGCTCAGTAGTGAGTAGGATGGACCTTCCCGATGCAGCTCGCGCTCATCGATTTTAAAGCGCGGCTCGGAGGCTATGGCTAAGCGTAACATCGCTAGTTTGTCAGCATTACTGATGTTGCTCGCCTGCTTGTGAGCAGGGACGCGGTTGGGCATAAAAAATAGTTGCTCACTATTGAAGTGATTTAAGCACTGATTAGCCATATTAAGATGGCCGATATGAACCGGATCAAACGTACCGCCGAACAGAAGCATATTTACTCCGAAAAAATAGGCGCAGAAAATGGTAAGGTGCGACAGAAGCTCATACTGATGTGTGCAAGCATGGGGTAGGGTGAAGATAACTTGCCGCTTTTAAACTGGCTATCAAAATCACTGAGTAAATCACAAAGTTGCTCTATACGTGCCATGTCTAAGCGTTGCAGGGCTCTTTGATACAAAGGTTGCTGATTCTTCCAAATCCCCAGTTTTTTACACGCGCTATTAAAATCCTGTCCTTGATGGCGCAACTCTGCGAGTGTGAGGAGTTGCTGCGCTTCCTTGCCAAGAGCCCAAGCGATGGCGGTGGGCTCGGTGTTATCATTTTGCAGTCGTGCTAACACCTGCATCGCTTTATCACCTTCGCCACCAAGGACCGCATTAGCCAAATCAAAAATATCAAACTTATTTTGATTCAATAACATGCCTGTAAGGGTACGCCCATCAATGGCTTTATTTGCGTACAGCAAAGCCAGCTTTTCTAGCTCTTGGTGACAGGCCAGGAGGTTCCCCTCTGTGGTATCGAGCAGCACCTGCTTAGCATCCCCTTCAAGATTAAGACCTAGACGTTGACAGTGGTTATCAAGCCAGCGCCGTAAGTGATTGCCGGTTAGTGGGTAGCAGGGGACAAAGATGCCTTCTTTATCAAGCGCTTTAAACCAGGCTGAACGCTGGACGTCTTGCGATGCTTTCATGCCACGGATCACAATAATGCAATCAGGATTCACGCCTTGTGCACATCGCTTCAGATGCTCGGCGCCGGTTTTCGCAGGTTTTTGACCGTTTAAGTCTAATTCTATTAAGGTGCGGGAGCTAAATAGCGACAGGCTGTGGTAGTGGCCGTCTAACTCTTGCCAGTCAAATTGCGCTCCGGCGGTGAGTTTAATGACCTCATCAAAGCCTTGTTGGCGCGCATTTTGGCGAATATGGCGGATACACTCATCAACTTGAAAGGGTTCATCGCCAAACACCATGTAAAAAGGTGCCAGCCCACGGGATAGTTGCTGTGCCAGTTGATTCGCGTAGATGCGCATTAGAGCTGTGCTAACTCCCTAACAATGCGGCGACTCGCCTGTTTGCGTAGCTCCTCCAACAAAATCGTCATTTCATTGGCTTTAGCTAAGGCATTGTCTGGATCGTCTTGGTAATTGCGATAAAGCTCAAAATATTGCTCGATAGGGTCTTCACCTGCTCGCTTAAGCGTGTAAGACACCGAGTAAATAAGCTCGTATTCTGCGACCTGACCGTTTTTAAACAGCGACAGTGTTCGTCTATCTAGGCGGTCGGAGGTGAGTCGTAACATCGGAGAGTTAGCGCGCAACCCTTTATTGACCTGCACATTACTGCGTGCAAGTTCACTCAATAGTTGCTCATACAGAGCTGAATTAGGATCGCTAGCGTTGACTTCCAAAGTCATGAGATCTTGCGGTAGATCCGAGGCCTTTTTAAGGTGAAAACCACAGCTGCTTAGTAATAATACTAAGCAGCTGATCACTAGGCTATGGCGTAGTGCACTGGCAGCGAACATCTTAGTTCGCCACCACATTAAGCACTTTGCCTTTGATGTAGATGACTTTACGCACGGTGAGTCCATCGGTGAACTTCTGTACGTTGGCATCTGCAAAGGCTGCTTGCTCAACGGCCTGCTGATCTGCATCGGCCGCTAGAGTCAGCTTCGCGCGGACTTTACCATTGACTTGAACTACCACCAGTTTCTCACTTTCAACCATGGCTGATTGATCGGCAACAGGCCATTGTGCGTCAAGGATATCGCCAGGCTTATCGAGGTCTTGCCACAACTGATGTGATAGGTGTGGGGTAATCGGTGCCAGCATAATCAGCATTGCTTCTAACGCTTCATTGGCTACGGCTTTGTCACCGTCATCAGCTAATGGTGCCTTGATCAGCTTGTTCGATAGCTCCATTACCGCTGCAATGGCGGTATTGAAGGTTTGGCGACGGGCTAAATCATCAGTGATTTTAGCGATGGCTTTGTGCAACTCGCGGCGCAGTTCTTTTTGCGCTTTCGTTAAGCTGGCAACATCTAGCTCAACAAAGCCCGCTTGCTTCACATCATAGGCATACTTGTATACCCGTTTGATAAAGCGATGCGCGCCTTCAACACCGGAGTCAGACCATTCCAATGTTTGCTCCGGTGGCGCTGTAAACATCATAAACAAACGCACGGTATCGGCACCGTATTGGTCGATTACCGTTTGTGGGTCAATGCCATTGTTCTTGGACTTAGACATCTTGCTCATGCCGGCGCTTTCAACCGGTTGACCATCATCCTTGTGCCAAGCTTTAATGATACGGCCTTTGTCATCAGTTTCTACTTCGACATCACTGGGTGAGAACCAAATATCACCGCCTTTTTCGTCTTTGCGGAAGTAGGTGTCGGCCAGTACCATGCCTTGGCAAAGTAGGCGCTCAAATGGCTCATCAGAGTCGACCAAACCAAAATCACGTAATAATTTGTGGAAGAAACGCGCATAAAGCAGGTGCAAAATTGCGTGTTCAATACCGCCAATATACTGGTTGACTGGCAGCCAATAGTTAGCTGCACCTGGCTCAAGCATGCCTTCGTCGTAACGCGGGCTGCAATAACGAGCGTAGTACCAAGATGATTCCATAAAGGTATCGAAGGTATCGGTCTCGTGGAACACGGTTTCACCGTTGACGCTTGCCTTGGCCCATTCAGGGTCTGATTTAATGGGGGAAGTCACGCCGTCCATCACCACATCTTCTGGTAGGCGCACCGGTAGCATATCTTCTGGCGCCGCCAGTTCGCTGCCATCTTCTTTATTCAACATTGGGATAGGTGAACCCCAATAGCGTTGGCGGCTAACGCCCCAATCGCGCAGGCGGAAATTAACCTTGCGCTCACCTACGCCAAGTTCAGCTAACTTATCGGCAATGGCATTAAAGGCGGCATCAAAATCCAGACCATCGAATTCACCAGAATTGATGAGCGTGCCTTTTTCTGTGTAAGCGGCTTGGGATAAATCACACTCGTCACCTTCATTGGCAGCAATAACCTGCTTGATCTCTAAACCGTATGCTGACGCAAACTCAAAATCACGTTGATCGTGCCCTGGTACTGCCATAACCGCACCTGAGCCGTAGTCCATCAACACAAAGTTAGCTATCCAAATCGGCACTTCTTTACCCGTTAGCGGGTGAACTGCGTTCAGACCCGTGGCGATGCCTTTTTTGTCCATGGTGGCCACATCGGCTTCGGCTACTTTAGTGTTTTTACACTGTTCAACAAACGCCGCAACATCGGCATTGGTCTTCGCAGCTTCTTGAGCAATAGGGTGGCCTGCGGCAACAGCCACATAGGTAACACCCATGAAGGTATCTGGGCGTGTCGTGTAGACGCTGAATTCGCCTTGGTTATCGGCGCGTTTGAAGGTAATGTCGACGCCTTCAGAGCGGCCAATCCAGTTGCGCTGCATGGTTTTAACTTGCTCAGGCCAGTGCTCAAGCTTGTCTAAATCATCCAATAATTCTTGTGCATAATCGGTGATTTTAATAAACCACTGCGGAATTTCTTTTTGCTCAACCACAGCACCAGAGCGCCAACCACGACCATCAATTACCTGCTCGTTTGCTAAAACAGTCTGATCTACAGGGTCCCAGTTAACAGTGGACATTTTTTTGTACACTAGGCCTTTTTCGTACAGCTTAGTGAAGAACCATTGTTCCCACTTGTAGTAATCTGGGTGACAGGTGGCGATCTCACGGTCCCAGTCGTAACCAAAGCCTAATAGTTTGAGCTGGTTACGCATGTAATCAATATTTTGATAGGTCCATTTGGCTGGGGCGGTGTTGTTTTTAATTGCGGCATTCTCTGCCGGCAAGCCAAAGGCGTCCCAACCCATGGGTTGCATAACATTTTTACCTTGCAAGCGCTGGAAGCGAGAAACAACGTCACCAATGGTGTAGTTACGCACGTGACCCATGTGCAGTCGACCACTCGGGTAGGGGAACATGGACAGACAGTAAAACTTCTCTTTTGAGTCGTCTTCACGAACTTGGAAAACCTTGTTTTCTTCCCAGTATGACTGGGCCTTAGCTTCTATTTCCTGCGGGTTATATTGCTCTTGCATCTACTATTCCAGACTTCTTGCAAAATGATGACAAATTTGCCGATAGCATACCCCAAATCGATATCTAATCACAGCAAGGCACAGGCTTTTTTATCGCTGTTATTGAATTGTCGGTAAGCGGGCTATAGTTACAAAGAGAGAGGCTGTTAAATTCAAAAGGAGCGAACATGGCAGATTATCGTCAATGGTTGGGTCAGTTTAGTGATTGGCTCAAAGATGTGAAAGAGCATGAAGTAAAAGACATGGTGTCCTCCTTTATGGAGTCGAAGCAGGCTTTGCAGGAGCTGAGTAAAGACAAGTACGAGCAATATAAACAATATTTACAGCGCGACATCGACCACCTCATTGAACACGAGAAACACTACAACGAGCTAGCATGGCAAGAACTTAAAGAGTCGCTGTGGTTCGAATTATCACATATCGAAGATAAGTCACAATTAGAGTGGCAAGCGCTTAGCCAAGACTTTAAACATAAAGGCGTTTATCACGCTGGAGAATGGATAGCCATGGGCACCTTAGTGTGCCAAAATTGCCATCATCAGGTGGATATTTACCACGCCAGTGAGATTCAGCCTTGCAGTCAATGCGAAGGCATTCACTTCAGCCGTCAGGCACTGCAGCCATAACGCAGTGCTCAGCGGATAATAATTGGGGCCCGCTAATAGGGCCCACTACAAGATGTGTCGAATGAAAGATAAAAGCAATAACGGTGTTACTCCTCTTAGTGCCAATGCGTTGGCCCCACAAATTTCAGCAAATCATGTGCGCACTTGTTTAGCGCATCCCTACCCCGAGGACTTACCTTTTATCGGCCAGCAGCGTGCCGACAGTGCTTTGGAATTTGCCCTGGGTATGCAGCTTCCTGGGTACAATGCTTATGTGATGGGAGAGCCAGCGTTAGGGCGCTTCACGTTAGTGCAGCATAAGCTGCAACAACATGCCAAAGAGCGCGAAACGCCGCGGGAGTGGCTCTATGTTAATAATTACGATGATCACCGCGAGCCTATCGCCTTGTTAATGAATCCGGGCGAGGGACAAGTCCTTGTCGACGATATTGATGCGTTGCTGGATGAGATTCTCGATACCTTTCCGGCTGCGTTTGATAACCCTGGATTCCAACGCAAGAAAAAGTCCATTGATCGTGAATTTGAAGATAAGTACGAAGATGCGTTGGCTGCGGTAGAAGACTTGGCCAATGCCCGCAGTGTCGAGTTGATCGAGGATGAGAATAACGTAGGTTTTGTGCCAATCGTCAACAATCAGCGCCTCAGCGATGAGCAATTCAGTGCCCTTGATGAGCCCACGCAAGAGCGCTTTCTCGACGCTATCGCAGAGCTTGAAGACGCATTAATTGATGCCCTTATTGAGCTGCCAAAGTGGAAGCGCGAGTCTAGCGAGGCACTGCGCAAGCTGAAGAAAAGCACCGCCGAAGCGGCAATCAAACCGCTTTTACGTGAGCTTGAGCACAAGTATGCCACCCATGTTGGGGTGTTACGTTACTTAAAAGATTTACGCTCAGAGTTGGTCGATACGGTACTCGAGTGGCTTGATGAAGAGCAAGGCAGTGAAGATAACAAAGATGAGTATGATCGTGATGAAATGCTCACCGAATTCTTTGCTCCCAATTTATTGGTGTCTTTTAAAGAAGACGATCCCGCGCCAGTTATTTATGAGCCTAATCCGACCTTTGGTAATCTGTTTGGCAAAATAGAATATTCAACATCGCAAGGGTCGTTGGTAACCAGTTATCGCAGCATTCAGCCTGGCGCACTGCACCGTGCCAATGGTGGTTATCTGATTATGGATGCGGAAAAAGTGATGACCAACGCGCAAGTGTGGGATGGCTTAAAACTATCATTAAAAACACATCAGATAAAAAATGATTTACCTTACCAAGACAGCTCGGTAGGTAGCAGCTTCACCTTACGACCGCAATTGATCCCGCTGGATGTAAAAGTGATTTTACTGGGTTCTCGGGATTTGTATTACACCCTCAATGAATATGACGAAGAGTTTGCCGAGCATTTTCGCGTTCTGGCTGATTTTGATTATTACCTGCCAGGCTCAGATAAATACCAATATCAATTTATCACTAAAGTGATTGAGTACTGTCGAGAAAAGCTGAAAATTGAACCTAATAATGAGGCGATGGCACTGCTGTTGCGTTTCAGCCACCGCCAGGCTGAGCATCAACAAAAGTTGTCAGCACGGTTTGCCGATGTACTTGAGTTAGTGGCTGAAGCAAGCTTTTATGCTCGTCAAGACAGCAGTGAACAGATCCTAGCTGCCCACGTAGAGGAAGCAATTGCTGGGAAAGAGTATCGCACTGGGCAAATGAGCGAAAACATGCTGAGTGATATTCGTGAAGGACACATTCTCATTGATACACAAGGTGAGGCAGTCGGCATTGTTAATGGCCTTACCGTTTTGCACGTAGGTGATACCTCATTTGGCACTCCGGCGCGTATGAGCGCCTCGGTTTATGCAGGCAGTGATGGGGTGATTGATATTGAGCGCGAAGCCGAATTGGGTAAGTCTATTCACTCAAAAGGTGTCATGTTGCTAACCGGTTACCTAGGGAATAAATACGCGCAGGATTTCAGCCTGACTCTCAGTGCCAACATCGCAATTGAGCAAAGCTATGGCTATATCGATGGTGACAGCGCCTCGCTGGCTGAGTTGTGTGCTTTGGTCTCAAGTATTACCCAAGTGCCCATAAAGCAAGGCATTGCACTGACTGGTTCAATCAACCAACGCGGTGAAGTGCAAGCCATTGGCGGTGTTAACGAAAAGATTGAAGGGTTCTTCAAACTTTGCCAAATGCGCGGTTTAGACACTAAGCAAGGCGTCATTATTCCCAAGTCAAATTGTTTGAACCTGGTGCTCAATCAAGAGGTGATAAGTGCCGTTGAGCAGGGAAAGTTCCATATTTATCCAGTTTCGAGTGTCGATGAAGCCCTCAGTCTGCTGACTGGTAAGCAATGCGGGCAATTTCATCAGGGCCAATATCCCGAAGGAAGCTTGCACGACTTAGCCATGAAACGCTTGCGGGCTATAGCTGACATTGTTGCTGGTGAGGAAGAAAAGGATGATTAATGCGTTATTAATTCTCGCCATTGTCGTGTTGTTGGTTCTGACCTTTCGCGGCCATCGGCGCAATCAAGCGGCAGCAGCAGAAAATGGCGATGCCGAGGCGCAATTTCTGGCCGAGAATAAACACAAAGAAGGAGTTGTGGAGCTTGATTGTGGGGTGCAAATGCTGTGGCATACTCGCAATCAGGCTGGTGAGCAGCCAAGTGCTAAGTCGAAAGTAACGGTGCACTATCGGGGTACATTGCTTGATGGCAGTGAATTCGATAACTCCCAGAAGCGAGGCCAACCCCTGACCTTCAAATTAAACCAAGTGATCAGTGGCTGGCAGCAAGGGTTGCTTGCCATGCATGCTGGAGAGCGGGCCACGCTGTATATTCCAGCTAAACTTGCCTATGGTAACCGCCGGGTGGGGAATATCGCCCCAGCAAGCTTGTTAATCTTCGACGTTGAGCTTATTGCTGTTAACTAAACTGTTGTGAATACGCTAGGTCAGCGTAGCTGATTTAGCGTGTGCCCCGTCAATTTCATGTCCCCTATATAAGTAAAATTGAAAATGCAATGTAAAAATATATTTGATAACGCTGTCTTTGTGGCAACAATAAACGGTGGGAGGGCTCAGTGATCAGTGCATGAGTAGCTGGTCGGTCTTACAACGAAAAAATGAGTCAAATATGTCTACAACAACACAACTATTCACCGTGCTGGGGATCAGCGCAGCCGTCTCCACAGCGGCCCACGCCATTAATGTACAACCCGATCCACAGAACCCCGAGGGCTATGTCGTCGCCAAAGCCGATATTGAAGCCATGGCAGCGGCGAAAACAGCCGATCCTATGTATCAAGTGTGGGCGCAGGCACTGCGTACTCGCGACAATGCCGTGGTTGAAGCTATTGTCCCAGGGAGCGCCACAAACCCCGAAAACGTGCAGCGCGCACAACGGGTATTTCCACAGCAGCAGTGGGACTTTCTTACGCAAATGGCGGCACCAGAGTACACCTACACGCGATTTTTAAGAGCGATAGGCAAATTCCCCGCGTTTTGTGGCGACTATAGCGATGGGCGCGATGCCGATGCTATTTGCAAACGCTCAATAGTCACAGCCTTTGCTCACTTTGCCCAAGAAACTGGCGGTCATATCAGTAAAGACAACGTCTCTGATAACCCTTTGGGGTTAGAGGAGTGGCAACAAGCGTTAGTGCATGTGCGAGAAATGGGATGGTCCGAGGGCGAAGAGGGCTACACCACAGGCTGCGGTCAAAATGATTGGCAAAACCGTCGTTGGCCATGCGCTCCAGGTCAGGGTTACTTTGGTCGCGGCGCAAAACAGCTCTCTTATCATTTTAACTACGGCGCATTCTCAGAAGTCATGTTCGATGGTGACGCCACCGTATTGCTAAATAACCCGGCGTTAGTGGCGGACTCGTGGTTAAACTTGGCTTCAGCTATTTGGTTTTTCCTCACTCCGCAAGCCCCGAAACCGGCAATGTTACACGTGATTGACCGTACCTGGGTGCCGTCGCAGCGTGAGCGTAATGCCGGGATTGGTTATGGCTTTGGCACCACCATTAATGTTATCAATGGTGGTATAGAGTGCGGCGAGCAAAATAAATATAAGGGCCAACCAGTCAATCGTATTCGTTATTGGCAGGGCCTCGCTCATCACTACAATATCGTTATAGAAAGTGACGAAGAAGACACCTGTTGGCAACAAACCCCGTATGGCAGTCTTAATCTTGAGGGCGCGACAGATGTGTTATACACCAATTGGGAAGGTGATTGGGGCTATTATGCCGACCGCCCCGGTGGCTATTCCTTCGAATGTAAGTTAGTAGGTTATCAAACGGCTTATTCGGCCTTGGTCCCCGGTGACTATGAGAAATGTGTTACTAACTTCTATCATTCTCATGCCGGCTGGCCGCAAGTGCGCGTTAGCGACACCTTGCCTAGTGAGCCGCCCACAGAGCCGCCTGTGGATGGCGTTGCAGCGTGGGATGCAGCAACGGTCTATGTACAAGGTGAGCAAGTGAGCCAAGATGGGCAAATCTATGAGGCCAAGTGGTGGACTCAAGGTGATGACCCTCTTAATGGTGGGCCATGGCAACTTATTGACAGTGGCGGCCAAAGCGAGCCAACACCGCCAAGCGATCCGGTAGACCCTGCACCCGGTGATGGGGCGAACACTTGGGATGCGGCGACTATCTACGTCGGGGGTGACCAAGCCAGCAAAAATGGTGTCCTGTATCAGGCTAAATGGTGGACACAAGGTGACGACCCCATCAATGGCGGGCCTTGGCAGCGCGCCAATAACTAAGCTCATGAGTATAGCCTGCCTTAGCGCAGGCTTTTTTATGTCGTTGGTCGCAACCCACTGTTTTTCACCTAAGTGTTACATTAGCGTTAATATCGAGGTGTAAGCACCGACCATTATTCAACAGGGGAACAATCCATGACAAAGCTTTCGGTTTTAGGCCAAGCGTTATTGCTGGCAGGCATGTTTAGTGTCACATCAAGCGTTGCGGCCGCTGATTTAGACCAACAAATTCAACAAGCCAATGAAAAGGTTGCTGATAAGGTGATCACTTGGCGACGTCATATTCATCAATATCCGGAATTAAGTAACCGTGAGTTTAAGACCGCGCAGTACGTGGCGGAACACTTACAAAGCTTGGGCCTTGAGGTGGAAACCGGCGTGGCTCATACCGGGGTGGTCGCCAGGCTCAAGGGTGATAAACCGGGACCCTTGATTGCCTTGCGTGCGGATATGGACGCACTGCCTGTGACCGAGCAAGTAGATTTACCATTTGCTTCGCAGCAGAGTGCCACTTACCGTGGTCAAAAAGTGGGGGTGATGCATGCCTGTGGTCACGATGCCCATGTCGCTATCCTTATGGCTGTGGCTGAGTCCTTGGTGGCGTTAAAGTCTGAACTAGCTGGGGAAATACTGTTTGTGTTCCAACCAGCGGAAGAAGGCGCTCCTGAGGGAGAGCAGGGCGGTGCCGAACTGATGCTTAAAGAAGGCTTATTTGCACAAAAGCCTGAGGCGGTGTTTGGTTTGCATGTCACCTCGTCACTCAATACCGGGCAAATTGGTTTTCGCTCAGGGCCGTTGATGGCCAGTGAGGACTCATTTAGCATCAAGGTCAAAGGTCGTCAGACTCATGGTTCACGACCTTGGAATGGAGTCGACCCCATTGTCGCTTCTAGCCAAATCATTATGGCTACACAAACCATTGCTTCGCGCCAAGTCGATGTCACCAAAGCGCCTTCGGTGATTTCTTTTGGTGCCATCAATGGTGGGGTACGCAGTAATATTATCCCTGATGAGGTGGAGATGGTGGGCACTATTCGCACCTTTGATCAGCAAATGCGCGCCGACATCAAGCAGCGTTTGCAAAAAACCGTGGAGTTAACCGCCCAGGCAGCTGGGGCAAAGGCTGATATCCATATCGACCATGGTTACCCGGTCACCGTGAATGACCCGCAGTTAACGAACATGATGACCCCCACGCTGCAACAGGCCGCAGGCAGTGACAATGTCATCACCACGGATCTGATCACCGGCGCTGAAGACTTCTCTTACTACGCCCTGGAAACCCCTGGACTGTTCTTCTTTTTGGGAGTGACGCCAAAGGATCAGGATGCCAAAACGGCGCCAAGCAACCACTCGCCGCACTTTTACATTGACG
Source organism: Pseudoalteromonas sp. CO325X (assembly GCF_004208955.1). NCBI lineage: Bacteria > Pseudomonadati > Pseudomonadota > Gammaproteobacteria > Alteromonadales > Pseudoalteromonadaceae > Pseudoalteromonas > Pseudoalteromonas sp. CO325X. Next base: position 7,132 of record NZ_SGPG01000033.1, on the reverse strand, counting down.
AGAAAGCGTTGCCTTTAGGGGTCAAAGCGATGACTAACTTGGTGTTTGATTACCTCGACAAGCAATAAAAAAAGCGCCGTTAGGCGCTTTTTTTAACTCTTCTAGAATAGTACAGACTCAGGCCCAGTAAGCACAGCAGCGCCAACCACGTAGGCCAACGACCATACTGGGCGTATAGGCTGTCGCCAGAGATCAAGCGAACATCAGCGCGCAGTACATCCGCATCAAATTGCGCAAGACTAAGTTGTGTTTGCGAAATCGGGTCATACACGCCAGTCACCCCAGTATTAGTCACTCGTACCAGTGGACGCTGCAGCTCGAGCGCGCGCATGCGTGAGATTTGCATATGTTGATGAGGTCCGTGGGAGTCGCCAAACCAGGCATCATTGCTCACGGTAAAGAGAATATCCGAGTCACTGCGGTAATTATCTCTGACTAAATCCGGAAAGGCGATTTCGTAACAGATAGCTGCAAGGATATGATAGCCGTTAGCTATCAGGTTATCTTGCACGCGCTCACCGCGACTAAAACTCGACATTGGCAAGTCAAACAGCGGTGCCAAAGGACGTAGTAAGTCTTCAAAAGGCACAAATTCGCCAATAGGTAGTAACTGATGTTTGCGATAACGGTTTTTATGGAGGTAGCGGTACTGACCTGCGCTGCTGTCTTGTTGTTTTTTACCCACCACCACTAAGGTGTTGTAAACATTGCGGGTATCATATTGATAGTCGACGATGCCGGTGATAAGCGCAGTATCGTTAAATACCGCCGCCTTATCCAAGGATGTGAGGTATTCCCCCGCTAACTGTTCGAGCTCGGGGATCGCAGCCTCAGGCCACACCACCAGATCGGCATCCCAATGTAGGCGCGTCATATCTTGGTACTTGAGCATGGTGGGCCAGAAATTCTCGGGTTGCCAGCGCATGCTTTGCTTGATATTGCCTTGTACTAAGGCCACATTCAGCTGTTTGCCAGAATACTGGTTATAATTGAATACTGTGGCTAGGGCTGCAACTAGGGCGCCTGCGGCGAGTGTTGCCACAAGGGGTTGCCAGACCTTGGCACAAAATAAACGATAAAGGCCATAACCCACGGCCAGCACCAGCACACTTAAGCCAAATTCACCCACCATCGGCGCGAGAATATTTACTGGTGAATCGGTTTGGGTGTAGCCCAGTGATAACCAAGGAAAGCCGGTTAGTAGTGTGCCGCGCAGCCATTCGCTGAAGGCAAAGCTGATTAACAGCGGAGCCAGCCAAGCGCCGCTGTGTTTGTGTATAAACGCAGTGAGTGCCAGTGCCAGTGCAGGATAAAGTGCTAAATACGCCACCAGTAAGGCCATAATGGCAATGGAGGCGGGCAGTGGCATACCACCAAACTGGGCTATGGAGACGTGCACCCAGCTTATTCCCGCAGCAAACCAGCCGATGGCAAAGATAAATCCGTACCAAGCCGCTTGTTTGACCGGTGCCTGATAACTGCAGTAACACAGTGCTGCAATACTAAAAAAAGCTAAAGGCCAGACCCCGAAAGGGGCGTAAGCAAAGGTTAAAACAAGGCCGGCAACCAGTGCCAGCCATGTTTTTTTATCACTAAATTGCTGTTTAAGCCGCGTCAGTATCTTCGCCATCGCTCGATTTCGGCAAGGTAACTTGCAGCTGCAAAATACGACGGCTGTCGGAATTTGTGACCTTAAACTGCAAAGGATCAATGTCTATGATTTCACCGCGCCCAGGCATATGGCCGAAGGCATGTAACACAATACCACCAATGGTATCGGCTTCGCTGGTGTTGAAATCGGTTTTAAACACGTCGTTAAATTCTTCAATAGGCGTCAGAGCCTGTACAGAATAAACGTGCTTAGAAACCTTACGGATGGCTTTACTTTCATCTTCATCATCATGCTCGTCTTCAATCTCGCCGACAATGATTTCGAGAATATCTTCAATGGTCACTAAGCCAGACACACCACCATATTCGTCGATAACAATCGCCATGTGGTAGCGCTGTTGGCGAAACTCGTTCAGTAGCGTATCAACCCGCTTACTTTCCGGGACGACTACCGCCGGGCGGAGCATATCGCGTAGGTTTGGTAAGGCGGCCTCTTTGTCCATCAGTAATGGCAATAAGTCCTTGGCCAATAAGATACCTTCGACGTGGTCTTTGTCTTCACACACCACCGGAAAGCGCGAGTGCGAGGACTCGATCATCATCGGTAGTTGATCGAACAGTGGTTTATCTACATCTAAGGTGATCATGTGTGAGCGTGGGATCATAATGTCGCGCACTTTCAGCTCCGACACACCCAATACGCCTTCCATCATTTCCTTGGTCTCAGGGTCAATCAGATCGCGTTCTTGCGCATCTGAGATGACTTCAACCAATTCTTCCTTATTTTGGGGTTCTCCTTGGAACATCTGGGTGATGCGATCCATCCACGATTTTCCAGAAGAACCCTCTCTACTATGCGAGTTTTCGTCGCTCATTAGCTTTATGCGCTCCAAGTTGAATTAATTCCGATAGTGAGCAGAGCCTCACTATTGGGATTAACACTCATCATCCCTGTATGGGTCGCTGATATCAATGGTTGCCAACAGGCGTTTTTCAATCGCTTCCATTTCTTGGGCATCAGCGTCATTTATATGGTCATAGCCAAGTAAATGCAAGCACCCGTGTACCACCATGTGGGCAAAGTGGTCATGAAAGCTTTTTTGTTGCTCCAAAGACTCACGATATACCACTTCGGGGCAAATAATCAAATCCCCAACTAAGGGTAGCTCTACACCCGGGGGGGCATCGAACTCAAAAGACAAAACATTGGTCGGTTTATCTTTGCCTCGGTAACTATGGTTGAGGCTTTGGCTTTCCTCTGCATCGCTGATGCGAATAGTGATTTCGCTGTTGGGCTTAAGCTCATCAAGCACCAACGCGGCCCAGCGCTGAAATTGCTCAGCGCTCGGTAAGTTATCAAATTCACAAGCAAGTTGCAGATCGACAGTGGTGGTCATGAGTCAGACTCTTTTTTGTTTTGCTCTTTAGCGGCACGTTTGGCGCGCTGTGCTTCATCATGGCTTTCGTAAGCTTCAACAATAGCAGCGACCACGGGGTGGCGCACCACATCATGAGCTTGGAAAAAGTTAAAGCTGATAGCCTCAACATCACTGAGCACCTCAATTGCATGACGCAGGCCTGAGCGTGCGCCGCGAGGCAAGTCGACCTGAGTAATATCACCGGTGATCACCGCTTTTGAATTAAAGCCAATACGGGTTAGGAACATCTTCATTTGTTCCACTGTGGTATTTTGGCTTTCATCAAGAATGATAAAAGCGTCATTCAAAGTGCGACCACGCATATACGCCAAAGGAGCCACTTCGATGACGTTTTTCTCTATGAGTCGTTCAACCTTCTCAAAGCCAAGCATTTCAAATAAAGCATCATAAAGCGGGCGCAAGTAAGGGTCGATTTTTTGGGTGAGATCACCAGGTAAAAAGCCCAGTTTTTCACCTGCCTCAACCGCTGGGCGGGTCAATAGAATACGGCGAATCTCTTGGCGCTCGAGGGCATCGACGGCAGCGGCTACGGCTAAGTAAGTTTTCCCGGTCCCTGCTGGGCCAATACCGAAGCTAATGTCGTGATTTAAGATATTAGCTACATACTGGCTTTGATTGGGATTACGCGGTTTGATGACACCACGGCGGGTTTTAATGAACACTTCTTTACCCCACACACTGGGCTGCTCTTGTTCGAGCACATCAGCTTCGGTGATGGCTAAGTGTACGTGTTCAGGTTCAATCTCTTTTTGCTTACCTTTAACAGGGGCCGTATCAACGTAAAGATTTTTTAGAATTTCCCCGGCAGCTTTTGCAGTGTGCGGCTTGCCGGTGACTTTAAAGAGGTTTTCGCGGTGTGCAATTTCAACTCCCAGACGACGCTCGATGTGCTTAATATTTTCGTCGAAGGGTCCACACAAAGAAGAAAGGCGGGCATTGTCTGACGGTTCTAAGTATATATCGATATTCTTCAGCTGGTTACTCAAAGTTGCTTCCTGTTGCTTGGCGCTGCGTAAACGCAGCGCACGATTATTTTAATTCGGGGTGAATGTACCGACGCCTATGTCATTGGCTTGCGGCTCGCTCGGTGCTTTGGCAAGAATGTCGCTCGGCGCTACATCGCGACGTAGATTCATTTCATCTTCAGTGCGCAGCAGTTCTCCACGCAATGAATTAGGCAATGCTTCAGTGATACGGACATCAACAAATTGGCCGATCACAGAATGTGGACCCTCGAAGTTAACTACACGGTTGTTTTCGGTGCGTCCGCGCAGCTCCATAGGGTTCTTTTTCGAAGGGCCTTCCACCAAAATACGCTGCTCAGTAGCAAACATATCACGGCTGATTTTCTGTGCCATTTGGTTGATGCGATCTTGTAAAATGTATAGACGCTGCTTTTTCTCGTCTTCGCTGACGTCATCGGGCAAGTCTGCTGCGGGTGTACCAGGGCGGGCACTGTAAATAAAGCTAAAGCTCATATCAAAGCCGATGTCGTTGATAAGCTTCATTGTTGCTTCAAAGTCTTCGGTGGTTTCGCCTGGGAAGCCGATAATAAAGTCTGAGCTCATGCTGATATTAGGGCGGATCTTACGCAGTTTGCGAATAGTCGACTTATATTCAATGGCCGTGTGGCCACGCTTCATTAGGTTTAACACGCGGTCTGAACCACTTTGTACTGGCAAGTGCAAGTGATCAACTAACTCAGGTACATCAGCATAGGCATCAATAATATCAGGCGTAAACTCAACAGGGTGCGAGGTCGTGTAGCGAATGCGATCAATACCATCGATGGCGGCCACATAGCGCAGTAAGTCAGAAAAGTAACAGATTTCGCCATCATGCGTCTCGCCACGATATGCGTTAACGTTTTGACCCAGTAGGTTCACTTCACGCACACCTTGCTCAGCCAGTTGCGCAACTTCTAAAAGTACATCATCCAGAGGGCGGCTTACTTCTTCGCCACGAGTGTAGGGGACCACGCAGAACGTGCAGTATTTTGAACAGCCTTCCATGATCGATACAAAGGCACTGGGTCCTTCTGCTTTGGGCTCTGGCAAACGGTCAAACTTTTCGATTTCAGGAAAAGTGATATCAACCACCGACCCTTCTTTTGCCTGCACTTGTTGAATCATTTCAGGCAAGCGGTGCAATGTTTGTGGGCCGAACACGATATCTACGAAAGGCGCGCGTTGGCGAATGGTATCACCCTCTTGTGAAGCTACGCAGCCACCAACACCGATAACTAAATCGGGGTTTTGCTCTTTGAGTAGTTTCCAGCGGCCAAGTTGATGGAATACTTTTTCTTGTGCCTTCTCACGGATTGAGCAGGTGTTAAGTAAAATGACATCCGCATCGCTGGCTTCTTCGGTCAACTGATAACCATTGGTGTCATCAAGTAGATCGGCCATTTTCTGGGAGTCATATTCATTCATCTGACAACCCCAGGTTTTTATATGCAGCTTTTTACTCATTGAGATAATGCCTCGCTTTCAATCCGGTAGATAATGCACGACAGAGCTTTGGGTTGGACTAATGGCCCGAGCTTCGCCTAAAGGACGCGTATTTTATATGCTATCGCGCTATGAGCCAAGTATAGATTTGATATTTACACTGTGACACAGGATGACATCAAAGCAACACGCTTTAGCCTGCGCTTAGACTGCCACCATTGCCTTAACTGAGTTACAATCACCATAATATTGAAGCATTTAGAGGCAATAGGCCATGAGTGTAAAAAATGTGCTAATCGTCGGTGGCGGGATGGTCGGAGCTGCTTGTGCCATTAAGCTGGCGCAACAAGGCATGAAGGTGACGGTATTTGAGCGCCACTTTCCAGATGCCACTACTGATTTGCAAAACAGCCGTGTTGATATTCGTGTCTCAGCGATAAATCGTGCCTCCGAGCGATTGCTTGATGAACTCGGAGCTATGGCGACGATTAAAGCGACGCGTAGCGCGCCATACACTGAGTTAGAAGCTTTTGAACAGCCCAACGCGCGTTTATTATTTTCCGCTGAACAACTTGGGTTAACCCATTTAGGTCACCTCATTGAAAACAACGTGATTCAAGCAGCGTTATGGCAACAATTCTCACAGTACGATATTACCGCTATCGAAAGTGCTGAGCCAATAAGTGCGATTGACGATGACGGTGAGCAAGTAACACTGATCTTAGGGGCAAAGCAGTATCAAGGCGATCTACTCATTGCTGCCGATGGCGGGCGTTCCGCTGTACGCTCGATGTTAGGAATAGGTAGCGAGGGGTGGCAATATCAGCAACATTGTATGGGCATATTGGTTAAGCTTGATGCCCCGCAGCAGGTGCGTACTTGGCAGCAATTTCAGCGCACCGGGCCAGTGGCGTTTTTACCCATGCAGGCGCCTTATGCCAACTTGATTTGGTATCACCACGGTGATCACTTAGCTCGTTTAAAGGCTTTACCAAAAGAGCAACTGAAACAAGAGATTATTACTCATTTCCCAAGCTTGCCAGGTGATTTTGATATTGAGTCTGTGGCGGTTTTTCCGCTTACCAGAGCCCATGCTCAGCGCTATGTTCAAGGACGCTGCGTGTTAATCGGGGATGCCGCTCACACCATCAACCCGTTGGCGGGGCAAGGGGTCAATCTTGGCTTTGCTGATGTAGTGGCGCTCAGTGCACAGTTACAAAATGACAACCCCATTGATATTGCATTGCAGCGTTATTGGCAAGCGCGCCGGTATGCCAACTTGGCTATGATGAGCACAATGGATGCATGTTATTGGGGGTTCTCTAATGAGAGTGGGCCATTAAAATGGGGGCGCAATCTATTTTTACGCGCAGCAAACCAGGCTGGGCCGATAAAAGATTGGGTACTAAAATACGCGATTGGTCACTAGATCAATCGCCATCTTGCAGTCGTGCCGGATTTTTTTATTAAGTGAATTCTATAAATGCTTATGGGTGATCGCGATAAGCAAGTAGTGTTTAGACTATGGTGATGTATAAAAGGTGAGATAATAAAAATGGTGCGGAAGGAGAGACTTGAACTCTCACATCCGAAGATACTGGAACCTAAATCCAGCGCGTCTACCAATTCCGC
>NZ_SGPG01000034.1:0-99785 GCF_004208955.1 Pseudoalteromonas sp. CO325X | reverse complement strand
GTGCCCAGAGGCGGAATCGAACCACCGACACGAGGATTTTCAATCCTCTGCTCTACCGACTGAGCTATCTGGGCAAATGAATGGTGCCTGCTGCCGGAGTCGAACTGGCGACCTACTGATTACAAGTCAGTTGCTCTACCAACTGAGCTAAGCAGGCACACAAAACTGTGTGCAAAAGCACGTGCTTCTGAATTGTCAAAAACACCTTTAATAATGGTGCCCAGAGGCGGAATCGAACCACCGACACGAGGATTTTCAATCCTCTGCTCTACCGACTGAGCTATCTGGGCGTGCGGCGTATTAAACGGTTTTTAGGGTATCAAGTCAACCATTTTTTAAAATAAACAAACCGTTTGCACAGTTTTCATGCAAACCGAGATTTATTGGCGAAAATCCCGGCTAAGTTGCTACTTTTCAGGTGGTCTGTAACCTTCAATTTCTACATCTTTACCTTCAAACAAAAAGCCAACCATTTGCTCTTCTAAATAGGTACGATGCTCCGGATCCATCATATTTAGATGCTTTTCGTTAATTAACATGGTCTGCTTTTTTTGCCACTCATCCCATGCTTGTTGAGAAATATTGTTGAAGATCTTCTCGCCTACTTCACCAGGGTAAAGTTGAAAAGCAAGTCCCGGAGCTTCTTTTTGCAGCTTCTGACAAAATACCGTACGTGCCATGTTTATCCTCATTTACGATTATCTAATACATATTGCTCTGTAGTGTAACCTAATGCTTAAACACTCGCACCTGCAAGGTGCTGCTTTAGCTGTTTCAATAATTTCTTTGTCGGTGCTGCTAGCCCCACCTCAGGTTGCTGCGCTAGTGAATAAGTTAGTACTGCGCGCTCTGCAAGCTGTTGTATGGGTTTGTGCAAATGCACAACAACAGGCTCTATAGTTAACTGAAAGTGTGAAAATACATGAGTAAATGGCTCTAACCTATGTTCTTTACCGCTAATACCATTGATTGCCATAAACTCTTTGGCCCCGTCCTGGCTGGCAAACTCGATAAAGCAATGTAGCCCTCCCCAAATACCTTGATCGGGACGCTTTTCCATGTAGGTGTGCCCTTCATAAACGGGAATAAACATTACGCAATGCTTCTTCGGCACTTGCTTTTTGGGTTTTGAATGTGGGAACTCGTTTACTTTGTCATTGATTCGCGCTTGGCACTTATCATTGAGTGGGCAGGGCTGACAGTCATATTTACTACGTGAGCACAGGCTTGCTCCCAAGTCCATCATCGCCTGATTAAACTGAGTGACGCCATGCTTTGGTGTTAATTGCTCGCTTAGATGCCAAAGTTGATTTTCCACTTTTTTGACACCATACCAGCCCTCAATCATAAAAAACCGCGCTAATACCCGCTTTACATTGCCATCGAGAATCGCATGATGCTCGCCGCGCGATAGGCTTAAGATAGCACCCGCAGTAGAGCGCCCTATCCCAGGCAGAGCCATTACTTCTTCCAAGGTGTGCGGAAACTGACCCTGATACTGCTCACAGATCAACTGTGCGGTTTTATGTAGATTACGTGCTCGAGCGTAATACCCCAAACCTGTCCAATAATGGAGAACCTCATCTTGCGGCGCTTCAGCCAGCGCCTCAATAGTCTCAAAACGCGCCATAAAGCGGTTGAAGTAAGGGATCACCGTAGCAACTTGCGTTTGCTGCAGCATAATCTCTGATACCCAAACTTTATAGGGTGTTTTTTCTAGCTGCCAAGGCAGCGTCTTGCGACCATGTTTGTCGTACCAATCGAGTACTTGAGTGGCAAACCAATCACGCGTGCTTTTACTTATTTCCACTACTTTTATAACGCCCCTGTACATATTTGCGCTCAGTCTATAATTGTGCAGGTAAATATCAATACCCTTTACTTGTACTTCCTCTTACAACTGGGGATAATACGCACCCATTTTTACAGAGACAGCCAAGACCATGAGTGAATCTACGCAACAAGCATTGGAGCAAGCACAGCGCGAAGGAAAGTATATCCGTAAGGTACGCAGCTTCGTAAAACGCGAAGGCCGACTGACCAAAGGTCAAGCAGCGGCACTAGAGAAATGCTGGCCGACAATGGGGCTTGAGCATCAAAATGGCTTACTTGATTTCAGCCAAGTGTTTGGCAATGACAATGATGTTGTTCTTGAGATCGGTTTTGGCATGGGTAAATCGCTTGTAGAAATGGCTAAAAACGCACCAGAGCAAAACTTTATCGGCATCGAAGTTCACCGCCCTGGAGTAGGTGCTTGCCTGATGGACGCTGATGCCGAAGGCGTTACCAATTTGCGCGTTTTTGAACACGATGCGGTGGAAGTGTTAGCGGACTGTATCAGCGATGAAAGCCTAGCTAAAGTGCAATTGTTCTTCCCCGATCCATGGCATAAAAAACGTCACCACAAACGTCGCATTGTGCAACCTGAATTTGTCGAAAACCTGCGCAGCAAACTAAAAATTGGCGGGGTCTTTCATATGGCGACAGATTGGCAAAACTATGCTGAACACATGCTCGAAGTAATGCAAGGCAATAGCCATTTTAGCAACCAATCAAGCACGAATGACTATGTACCACGTCCAGATTTTCGCCCACTCACTAAGTTTGAGCAACGTGGCCATCGTCTTGGCCATGGTGTTTGGGACTTAATGTTTGAGCGCGTGAAATAATATGGTACTGAGCAACCCGTCGCAGATCCTACTGCGCAGCCCTGGGCTGTTAGTCGCACAAACCATTTTAGTGGTCAATTTTAACTGTGATGGGTTTGCAAGCGAACTGCGTGAGCTGAACCCAACAGCTGATATTCATTTATTCTCTTATAACCAAGCGAATGGCGACTTTGCACAACGCCAAGCCCAGCAACATCAGGCCCAAACTCTGGTGTCTCATGAGCTTCCTAAACACCGCTTCGACTTGGTAATTTACTATTATCCTAAGGCCAAAGCCGAAGCTTTAATGACCTTAGATAATATTCGTGCTTGTATTAATGATGATGCGCAGTTACTGGTGGTGGGGGAGAAAAAAGGCGGCGTAAAATCCATTGATAAACAGCTTAAAGGCCTCGCTCATGGCCATAAGGTTGACTCTGCCAAACATTGTCAATTATACCAATACAGCGATATCACCCCGCTGCCCGAGTTCGATATCAGCCGCTACGAAAAGCGCTTTTGTCTTACTCGCAGCATAGCTGGTGAACAAGTGAGCTGTGATATAGTCAGCCTACCGGGTGTATTCAACCATGGTCAACTAGATGATGGTACGGCGTTGTTACTGGATAACTTACCTGATTTAACTAACACCCAATCCTTACTTGATTTTGGTTGCGGCGCCGGAGTTATTATCAGCTTTTGCTTGAAGCGCTTTGCCCACATTCAAGGCAATGCCTTGGATGTAAACGCCTTAGCCGCATATGCCAGTGAGCAAACCCTGCGCGCCAATGACCTGCACGGCAATATTGTGCTCAGCGATGGCCTAACCAACATCAACGAACGCTTTGACATCATCGTCAGTAACCCGCCCTTTCATACCGGGCTAAAGACCGATTATGATATCACCGCTCGCTTTTTTGCCAGCGCGAAAGCACACCTGAATAAAGGCGGTGCGCTTACTCTAGTCGCTAATAGCTTCTTAGCCTACCCAGAGCAACTACAGCAACAATTTAACACTCACCAAACAATTGCTAAAACGAAGCGTTTTGCGGTGTATCAAAACCAATAGCATAATTACGCCGTGGCAGTTGTCTTAGATGGCTTACACGGCGCTGCCAATCCCCGTTGACCGATGTTTCTTGAGCATTATAGAAATACAAATATAGCCGCCCACCTTTTATTAGGTAGATAGCATTTTGGCTAAATTCCCTCATTAGCTTCTTGCCATAGCTGCGAGGTGCTCGCACTAAGGCGCTGCGCTCGCGATAGGTCATCTCTTGGTTACCGCCAAAACCCCAGTGCGGGTCAAAGCCTGCGAGCCGTTTAGCCAAGCGCTGCGTATGTAAGCGATTTTGTCTTTGCCCAAGGCGCAGCCCCTGTGGATTCCAAGCGGTTATAATAAACCCAGACGTGATATAACTAGGTTTTTGAGCAAACCAGAAGTAAGGGTTTTGATAGGCCGCTAAGGTGTCCTTATCTATGCTGACAAAAGTGCTTTTATTTATGCATTTTTCTGATTTTAACATTCGACTATTCAATGATTTGCTAAACTAGTTTAATGTTGTAACACAGCTATTAGTGAACCGCGCACACTCATGAGTATTCAAGGCTCAACAACTAGTATAAGAAAGGCATTGATCTACGCGGTCATGTCTGTTGCGTCATTGTCGCTCATTTTGTCTATTACTATTTCTACCTACATTGACATTCAAGAGCAGCGAGAACAGCTGGAAGAGCGCGTAGAAACCTTTGCTGAGCTCACCGCTTTTAACGCTCAAGTGACGGTTCTTTTTGACGACAGCAAAACCGAAGAGCAGCGCCTACAAGCCTTTCAGGCTGTAGAGGCAATAAAAAACATTCATATTTATCGTATAGATGAATTCAATGACGAAGTTGAGTTTTTTGCCAGTTATAACGCCCCCCGCACGCCACCAGTGCCAGTGAAAACTAAACGTCTCGAGAGTATCGGCAAGGGGGAAGTCGAAGATGGCCATTTAGAAATCATTAAGGCCATCACCAACCAAGACAACACCATAGGTTATGTGTATGTTCGAGCCAGTTTAGAGAGTATTGAGAATTACCTGCACCGCAAAATAATTATCGATATTATGTTGAGCGTAGCGGTGCTGGTTGTTGCCTATGTTATAGCGCGTATTTTCCAGCGCCATATCGGTAATCCTATTGATACATTGAGCCAGTTACTGCAAGACGTTGCCAAAAACCGTAACTATACCGTTCGCGCCCCGAGCAGCAATATAGCAGAACTCAATCAGCTGGCGCTGAGTGTCAACACCATGCTGCGGCGCACAGAAAAGCAAATCGAGCGTAATGAGACAGATAAAAAAGAAATAGAGGCCCTAAACCAGAGCCTTGAGGAAAAAGTGAACCTGCGCACCGATGCCCTGCGCGATGCTAACCAAGAGCTACTCAGTACGCTAGAGCGGATGCACCAATATCAGAATCAAATTGTTGAGAATGAAAAGATGGCGTCACTGGGGCAAATGGTTGCGGGTGTCGCTCACGAGGTTAATACCCCTTTGGGATTGGGGATTACTGCATCGACATTAATGCGTGACAAGCTCGGTGATATTCGCCATTCATTTGAAGAAAAAACACTCACCTCGCAACAGCTAGGGCGCTTCTTGGTAGATGGTGAAGAAAATCTGTCGTTGATTTATCGCAACCTTAACCGCGCAGCCGAGCTTATCGCCAGCTTTAAAAAAGTCGCTGTGACCCAAGATAGTGAGAGCATCACCGACGTTAATTTAAGCGCGCTCATTGGCGAAGTCATGATAAGTATGCGTGCCGACCTTGATGACATTAGCCCGCAGATAAACGTGCACTGCCCCGAAGATTTACATATCCAATCAAAATCTGGGCCTATCCAACAGATATTACAGCAGCTTATCAGTAACTCTCTTATCCATGCCTTCAAAGATCACCCTGATCCACGTATAGATATTGATGTACAAATCGACTCCGGACAGCTACAGATTGACTACCGAGACAATGGTAGCGGCATCAGCGAAACATTAAAGCCCAGGGTCTTTGATCCTTTTGTGACCACGAAGCGAGGCTCTGGCGGCAGTGGTCTAGGCTTACACCTAGTCTACAACCTCGTAACTCAAGCACTTGGCGGCAAGGTGCTGCTTGCTCCTGAGCATAAACAAGGCAGTCACTTCATAGTTCAGATCCCATTAAGTGGGGTGCAGTAGTATGCGTGTAGTCTGTTTAGTCGCCTTGATGTGCAGCCTATCTGCGCAAGCAGGAACACCCGATCAAGTGCGCTCGGCGCTGCTTTTTCAAATAGCCAAGTTTATCGACTTTACTCATGTTCAGTCTGATTCAGTGCGCTATTGTTTTACTAGCTTAAGCAAAGGGCCTGGTGCATTTCTTGCGCAACAACAGAACTTATTGATACGTGGACAGCCAATTGCCATAACCGAACTCAGCAAAAGTTCACAAAATGATGAACTTTCTCGGCAATGTGACATCACATACTTTGATGGAAAAATAGAGAATGATATACTGTTGCCTTGGATCAAAACTCGGCCTTTAACAACATTCACCGTTGGCAGTAATTTCGAGTTCCTTGAGCAAGGCGGTGTGGCTGCCTTAATTCAGGAAGGTAAGAAGATTCGACTGTATATCAACAGGGAGCAGCTCGAGCAAGTAAGCTTTAAAGTACAAGCCAGGCTGATGACAGTATCTAAGTTTTATCCAAATTGATTTTACTTGTTAACATTTAGATATACTCCTATAATCGCAAGTATTCGCGGAATTCTCGTTTTTCCGGTTTTTCTGTAAATAAAATATTCCGAAAAGGTTAATTAACAATGCAAACGCCAGTCATTCTGATCGTAGAGGATGAAGACGTAACCCGCCTGAACCTCGTTAGCTTATTTGAAGCGGAAGGCTACACTGTAGTTGAAGCCATTGATGGTGATGATATGCATGATAAGCTCACCACCAATGATGAAATTAACCTGGTTGTTATGGACATCAACTTACCAGGTAAAAATGGCTTGATCCTCGCCCGTGAATTGCGTCAAAAACGCAATGTTGGTTTGATTTTCTTGACCGGCCGTGACAACGATGTCGATCGTATTTTAGGTCTTGAAATTGGTGCGGACGATTACATCACTAAGCCATTTAACCCACGCGAATTAACTATTCGTGCCCGCAACCTTATTTCTCGCACAGCAGCCAGCAAAGATGACCCTGCACTTGAGTCTGATGGTGTGCTTAACTTTAACGGTTGGGAATTAGACGAAAACAGCCGTTGTTTAACGTCTCCTGCGGGTGAATCTAAGCGCTTACCTAAAGGTGAGTATCGTGCATTACGTCTAATGTTAGACTCACCAGGTCGTATCTTTAGCCGCGAGCAGCTGATTAAACATATGACTGGCCGTGAGCTTCGTGCTAACGACCGTACTGTTGATGTGACTATTCGTCGTATCCGTAAACACTTTGAAAGCGACGCCAGCACGCCTGAGCTGATCAGCACCATCCATGGTGAAGGTTATCGCTTTATCGGAAAAATCGACAGCAACTCGTAATTACTGAGCTAACTGAGATAAGAATGACTGAAGGGCCTTGAGCCCTTCTTTTATTTGCCCATCTAACTGCGTTAACCATTGCTGGCGCTGTTCTTGTTCAACCTGCTGACAATTATTCTCCATTTCCTTGGCCTGCAACTGCACCGCTTTGAGCCCCACTGAGCCTGCGGCTCCTTTCAATTTGTGGGCGACTGATTTGTATTCATCCACATCACTGACAAGGCTATCTTGCATTTGTTGCTGATATCCTGGCGCCAACTTTGCAAACAAGTCAACGCTGCGGGCAAAGGCTTTCGCCCCCATAGAGTCCAAGAACTCAGAGATAATCTCTCTATCTAGGTGCATCTCATCCACATCGAGTGCTTGCGGCGGGGCAGCACCAACTAGTTGTTTGGCTGCTGCCTGCTGTGCACAATCTTTTCCAATACCAAAGAGCGTCGCTAACATCTTATCAAGTTTATTGGTATTAATCGGCTTGGCGAGTGAGCCTTGCACTTTAATGCCCCGTAGCTCTTCCTCAGCACTGCGCACGTTTGCGGTTAACACCACAATAGGTAGATTATCGAAGTGCTCATCGGCGCGAATTTCACGAGCCACCACATCACCATTAATATCTGGCAATTGCATATCGAGTAACACTAAATCGAGATCATCCTCTGTTTGCACAAAAGACAGCGCATCCTCACCGGTTTCAGCCCAAATGACCTCGTGCCCCCGTTGCTCAAGTAAGTTGGTAGCAATTTCGGCATTCAAAGGAACATCCTCGACCAGAAGAATATTTAGGCTGGCACAATCATATGTTTCTAATTGCGGAGCTTGCGTCAGCTTAAGAGGAATATGTACTTTAAAGCTACTTCCTTCTCCTGCCATAGAGCTGACTTGAATATCCCCACCCATCGCTTTAACTAAGGCTTTAGTAACCGCAAGACCAATCCCCGAACCTATGGCGTTGGCGCCGCTGGCATCCGGCGCTTTGTAATACATATCGAAAATATGCCGAAGCTGCTCTTGTGGAATACCTATTCCTGTATCTGTAACACTTAACTCAAGCCACACTTGTTTACCGGTGTCGTGGCGACGACAGCCCAAGGTCACACCACCGTGTTTGGTGAATTTCACCGCATTGTTGATGAGGTTCCAGAGCACTTGACGCAAACGCGTTGGGTCTATTTCGGCGTAAACGTCCAAGTCGCCTTCACGGGATACATCGAAAGACAGTGACTTTTGCTCGGCAATGAGAGAGCCAAAATTCACCACATCATTTATAAAATCTGTGACACCGACCGGTTCAGTGACAATATCAAGTTGCTCTCTGTCTATCTTGTCTAAATCGATAATGTCGTTAAAGATGTTGCCTAAGGTTTCAGCGCTTGAGAAGACCGTATTGCACCAACTGCGTTGTTGTTTCGTTAGTTCAGTATCAAGCAGCATACGAGTGAGACCAACAATGCCATTCAAAGGAGTGCGCAACTCATGAGACAAAGTAGCAATGAATTTACCTTTGTCTTTGTAAGCAGTCTCGAGCGCTTGTTCGGCTTCCTTACGGCTTGTGATATCACGGCCGAAAGCAAGTAGACCAATATATTCGCCGTCGTCATTAATAAAGGGGAGCTTGCGCATTTCAAACCAATGGGGTTCTCCATCCACAGGATACTGAACGTCTAACGTTATGGGCTCATGCGTCGTTTCTACTTGATGGTCGGTGCGTAACACCTCAGGTAGCAACTGCGGTGGGTAAATATCTTCGGCGGTTTTGCCAATTAAGTCGCCTGAACTGCGGTTCATCACCTTTTCAAACATTTTGTTGCAGCCAGCAAACACCCCCTGTTGATCGCGGTAATAGAATAAGTCAGGGGACGAGTCGACAATTGAGCGCAATAGCATGCCTTGCTGAGCTAGCTCTAGCTGCGTTTTCTTGCGCTCCGCAATCTCACGACGTAACTCTTCAATAGCCCGATGCTTAGCGTTGAGCGCCATTTTACGCTCATCAATCTCAGTGTTGAGCAGACGAATGTTATCTTTCAGTGACTGGTTTAATAGCTTTTCTTGCTTAGTGGCGGTTTCCAAAAACTTTTGCGAGTCTTGCAGCTGTGCCACTGATTGCAACACCACCATAATCACCACAGGCGCGGTAATGGCCGTGAAGAAAACCACTGCGAGTACATCCAGTAGGGTCACTTCACCGGTGGCAACGTAATAATACATTGAGCCAAGGATCAGGGCCGCGACGATAAACACACCATAAACAATAGCGGCTGCGTACCAGATCCCAAATCGGGCAAGGAGATTAGTTAATACACGAACCCAAGGGCTCAGGGAAGAGTCAAACATAAAAACAGGGGTTTTGCTACAAACCCCTTTATTGTAATCAACTTAGAGTGCCTTTGGCAGTATCTGCGTTGAGATTCTTGCAAACGAGCATACGCCGATGCGTTTGCCGCCTTTTGCGAGCACGCCTTTTCGCATGTTCGTGGCGCCACTGGCTTTTAAGGTTAACTCAAAGCGCTGTGAATCAATATCCGTGCTACCACTGGCAGTTGCAGCCCCAGTGTTGCACTGCATTTGTCCGAGCTTATGGTAATTAGAGCGGCTAAATGGTGTGGACGAATTCACTAATGGTCCGGCGGTTGTGGTATTGATGGCTTGCTTCCATGGCGCTAATTCAACGTTAATCATGTCATTTCGGAGCATGATTTTGTCTTCATGAGTCAAGAAGTAACTATCAAAAGGGCCAAACTGCATTGCTGTAGCCATAGAGTCATTGCTTTGGCGCAAGTCACCAAGCCATAGTCCACCCTCGCCAAATACTTGCATCTGCATGTACTCGCCGTCATCACTTTCACTGCTGATTCGGGCATAACTATCACTATCGAGACCAAAAATTAAATTACTGCTGTTATCAAAACCGGTTTTAATTAGGCGCGGCTGATTACCATACTTGGCTACTTTAGTATCCAAGGTGCCCCAGTTGAACAAACCAAGCACACCCGATTGCATGTAACTTAGTTCACGGCTGTTAACCACTGAGATACAGTCCACTCCCAAGCGACAGGCTTCAAAACCATTGCTGTAAACCGTGGGTCGCCCAGTCAACACCTGCACGCCATCACCAGAGAGTACAGTGGCATTGTTTTTACCACCGACCAAGGCATGTACCGCATCACCCTGGGCGGCGACCATTAATTGCCCTTTTGCCACCATATCTTGTATTTTTGTTAGCAACTCGCTGGGCTGGTTAGCATTTTTATAAAACGCATGATATAGCAAGAGCGGGCTTGAATCGGCTATAAACACCGCATCAGATTTACGCAGAAGGTTATATAGCTTCTCTGGGTCGCGACACAGTTTTTGCTGTTTTTGATAAAGATCAGGGTATAGCACATCACGGCGGAAGCTCGCTAACTTCGACACCTGATAATCAGCCAAGCTATCACACAACTTGGTATCTTGAGCACTCATTACCGTTTGCATAGCCCCATCGATAGCAAGCCAATGCGCTTCAAAGCCTAGCTGCTCAAATAAGGACTGATAATAATCAACATCGCGATAGGGGTCGCGACTGCCACCGGTGATAAAAGCAACACGAGGTTTGCGTTTGGCATCAGCAATCTTTTGCGCATCACTAAGCAGCTGCGCAAACGCCTCTTTGGTTACCCAATTACGCGTGCCCTGAACATCAACTTCGCCTTGGCGACGACGCTTACCATTGGCTTGCTTTTGCTCGAGTAAATCAAAAAAGTTACGCTGTTCGAAATCAAATAAGTTAAACCAAAATTCACGTGCTGATATATCGCTGCCAGTGAGGGTGAAATCACTGCGGCGCAGATAACGTTCGAATTCACGTTGACCGAATGCTTCATCGTTAAAGTGCTTTTTCGCCGCATTTAATAATTCGACTGCTTGGGCGCGAATATCGGGCTGCTCGGTCCACGCCATATCGGCAATACGGCCCAGGCCTTCTTCTGTAATTTGATAAATTGGCTGTTGTTTATAAGTATCCTTACTTAAGCTTTCGCGGGATTCAGAATTACAATATCTCAGCCTTTCGCTGGAGCACACCTGCAGGTCGTCAGCAAACAACATCAGCTGAGGCTTGGCGAACGCAGCAACACTACAGCTACTTAACATCGCCACAGTGGCGGCTTTTTTTAGAATTGATTTCATCGGACTGGTCATTATTGTTATTTTGCAAGTTATGGGTGTAAATAGCGCGTCTTAACAGCAACACACAATGTTAACAATTACTGGACAATAAAGGAAGCATGTTGTCGCCACTTAGCTGCCAGCATTGCTTTACATATCCCTTCTTTGGCAATTTATCCTGCAAATTTGGGCCGCTCCACATTTGCGCATTTTCAGGTAGAATGTCGCCTTTTCGTTGCTTCAATAATGAGGAAGGCTATGCCACATCCAATGCCAGATATCGCCAACACCAGCGCGTCTTCAGTACATCATACGCTTGATTGGGTGGGTATGAGCGCCATTGAAATACCTTTAAAAATTGCGACTAAGGGCCTGGCAGCAACCGTTGTTAATGCCAAAGCACAAGCCTTTGTGAACTTAATTGACACGCACGCCAAGGGCATTCACATGTCGCGCCTATTTTTGGCACTGGACCAACTTTCTAATGAGCCCAGTGTGACTCCTGCGCAACTCAAAACAACCCTTGATGCGTTTATCAGCTCCCATGACGATATTAGCGATAGAGCGCGACTCAGCCTCAGTTTTGAGCTTCCATTGCGTCGCAGCGCGTTACTAAGCGATAACAGCGGCTGGAAATTCTATCCCATCACCTTAGACATGCAGTTAAATCAAGGACAGCTGCGTGTTGAAGCCGGTGTTGAAGTAACCTACTCGTCTACTTGCCCTTGTTCAGCCGCCCTTGCAAGGCAATTGATTCAAGAAAACTTTAAACGCGACTTTGACGCCGAGAACCTGAACTTTGAACAAGTGCTAAAGTGGCTGGGCACAACAGAGGGGATCAGCGCCACCCCCCATTCTCAACGCTCCGTCGCACAAACCAAGGTGTTATTGGATGCGCAACTTGGCGAATTTGACTTCGTCGCCATCATCGATGAAATTGAGCAAACACTAAAAACCCCCGTGCAAACCGCCGTGAAACGAGAAGACGAGCAAGAGTTTGCACGATTAAATGGCGCCAATTTGATGTTTTGCGAAGATGCCGCTCGTAAGGTGAAAGCAGCGTTAGATGAGCGGGCAGATGTGCTCGATTTTTGGGTTCGCATTAACCACTATGAATCACTTCACGCCCATGACGCCGTAGCTATCACCACTAAAGGCTTACCCCAGGGCTATCAACCCTAACCAATTCAATTTTAGGCACGCTTATTGCTTTAATATAAGCGTGTCAAAAATTCGTTTTGGAGTAAAAAATGGAATTCGCGCTTTTATCTATATTGGTGCTGGTTGTTGTTGCTTCCGTGGTCGCTTCCAAGTTCACTGATAATAACGAAAACCCTTACCCTTTCGTTCGTAAAAAAGAGATCTATACGCAGGTTGAGAGCGCCTTTCTATCGCTTCTAGAGCGAGCGGTTGGCGATAACTACCGGATCGTCAGCCGAGTCAAATTAGCAGATGTCATTGATTGCAAGGCCGGACTTTCTAGCAAATCGCGGCGTATTGCCATGACTAAAACTAAGAATAAGCAACTCGACTACGTACTGTTAGATAAACAGAAAATGACCATCGTCGCCGCTGTGGATCTGGTTAATAATGCCAATAAAGACGGCCACAAGGCACAGCGCGATTGGTTTGTTAGCGGTGCCCTAGAAACCGCCGGTATTCCTCATATTCGTATGAAAGTAAAAAGCGGCTACCGTGTTGAAGACGTACGCAACGCCATTTTATTTAAAATCGGCAAACCAGAAACAGCAACAAAACGTAAACCGACGCGCACGCCAACGCGCCCTGCCGTGCTCTCGCCTTCGCAAGCCAAAGCGCAGACTAGCGGCTCAGCCATCGCTACATCAACCCAACTTGCAGAGATCTAATTAAGCCAATGCCATATTAAAACAGCCTTTGATATACTAAGGGCTGTTTTTGCTAATTAATCAGAGATGCTATGAAAGTAGGTATTATTGGCGCCATGGAGCCAGAAATCGCGATTTTGCGTGAACGCATGAGCGACGTAGAAACTCACCAACACGGTGGTTTTACTTTTTACCATGGGCAACTCAATACTCAGACTGTGACTTTAGTGCAATCAGGGATAGGTAAAGTCGCTGCCACCGTTGCAACCACCTTGTTGATCGACCACTTTCACCCTGATTGCGTTATCAATACAGGTTCAGCGGGCGGTTTTGACCAGCGTTTAGAAGTGGGTGATGTAGCTATTGCCAGCGAGCTACGCCACCATGACGTCGATGTTACCGCATTTGGTTACGAGTATGGCCAAGTACCACAAATGCCAGCGGCTTATGAGTCCCACCCACAATTGATACAAGTGGCCGAGCAATCAATTTCACAGCTTCAACAGTGTCAGTCGTTGGTTGGCTTAGTGTGTACAGGCGATTCATTTATGTGTGATCCTAAACGCATTGATGCAACACGCAAACAATTTCCAGCGATGCTTGCCGTGGAAATGGAAGGCGCCGCAATCGCTCAAGCCTGCCACTTACTTGATACGGCCTTTGTGGTTATCCGCTCACTGTCTGATATCGCCGGCAAAGAGTCGCCGCATTCATTCGAAGAATACTTAGAAGTCGCATCGAAGAATTCATCGGCTATGGTGATGGCGATGCTAACAAAACTTGATGGTGTCACCCTATAGATGCTGGTTGAGGCGCTAAGTGCTCAGCTTAGTTTGCTGTTATTACTTGCAGCCATTGCTTGCGAGCGTTGGCTGCCGCTCTCTCCTTGGTATCACCCTTTTACCCTGGCGCGCCTGGGCTTCAACAATTTAGTTAAACGCACTTTCAATCCGCAAGATAGTGTTGGCTACCACCTACTGATAGCCATACTGTCACTGGCTCTGTGTGTGTTGTTGCCGCTGACATTAATCGCGCTGTTCTCCCATTTAGTTTACTACCCAGAGGCATTATCTGCGCTCTTGCTCTACCTGAGCCTGGACTCCCACACAATCCGCAGCAAAAGCACGCGTATTGCTTTGGCGTTAAAGCAGCAACGTAAATCACTCGCTCGGGCACTACTTGCAACTATTGTGGTACGTGATTGTGAGCGTTTGAATAGTCAGGGAGTCGCCAAAGCTTGCATTGAGAGTGTGGTGCTGCGCATGCTTCATACCTACTTTGCACCACTATTACTGTATTGTTTATTTGGTGGCATGGCTGCCCTCGCCTACAGTTTAACGTGGACTCTGCACACAGCCATGCGCAAGCATGCTTTACCATCGAGTCCTTATCTCTACGCCAGTAAATGGTTACTAACTCTTTGCTGTGTAGCGGCCCTAGTAATGTACTTGCTACCGCTGGCGATGATGACCCAACAGCGTAAACTATGGCGTTACTTGCGGATATATGGCCGGCACTTTTATCACCGCGTTAGCGGGTTTACTCTCAGTGTTTTCAGTGCATTACTGCAAGTACAGCTGGGCGGGCCAGCCTTTTATCAAGGCCATCGTTTTGAGCGCATGCGCATTGGTGTGGATCACTTGCCTGATGACAAAACAATCAAAGCAACATTGAAATATATTGACGGTGTTAACATGCTTTGGCTGGCGGTTATAGCCCTTAGCCATATAGCGTGGGCGTAAAAAAAAGCCGCTTTAAGCGGCTTTTTCTGTAGCATCAGGGCTTAGGCTAGAGTCACTTTTGCAAAGCGACGTTTACCAACCTGGTAAACTTCGGTGCTGCCTTTAGCAACCATTTGCTTGCTATCGGTTACCTTGGTTTCGCCATTAATTTTCACAGCACCCTGTTTAATCATGCGAATCGCTTCTGAAGTGCTAGCCACAAGCTGAGCTTCCTTAAGCAAGGCGGTGATCATCATCTCGTCGCCATCACATTCAATGGTTAGCTCGTTGATATCATCAGGCAACGCATTTTTAGAGAAACGCTTGGTAAAATCTGCGTGAGCTTGCTCAGCCGCTTGCTCATCATGGAAACGCGCAATGATCTCTTTCGCTAAGGCAATTTTGATATCACGCGGATTCGCGCCGTTGCTGACTTGCTCCTTCAACTCCGCAATTTGCTCAAGTGACTTGGTACTTAGCAACTCATAGTAACGCCACATAAGATCATCGGAGATAGACATCATTTTGCCAAACATATCGTTAGCAGAGTCAGTAATTCCTATATAGTTACCCAGAGACTTAGACATTTTCTGCACGCCATCAGTGCCCTCAAGCAACGGCATCATTAGCACTGTTTGTGGCTTTTGCCCTTCGTCTTTTTGCAGTTCACGGCCCATCAACAGGTTAAAACGCTGATCGGTGCCACCAAGCTCAACATCGGCCTCAAGTGCGACTGAATCCCACCCCTGCACTAACGGATACAAAAACTCGTGAATGGCGATGGATTGACCACTTGCATAACGTTTTTTAAAGTCATCGCGCTCGAGCATGCGTGCTACGGTTTGGCGAGCTGCTAACTTTATCATTCCTGCGGTGCCTAGCTTTTCCATCCATTGCGAGTTAAATGCAATGGTGGTTTTTTCTGGATCGAGGATTTTAAAGACTTGCTCTTTATAGGTTTCGGCGTTAGCTAACACATCTTCACGGGTCAAAGGTTTACGAGTCACGTTTTTACCCGTTGGATCGCCTATCATTCCAGTAAAGTCGCCAATTAAAAAGATCACTTCATGGCCAAGGTCCTGAAACGTTTTTAGCTTATTAATAAGCACCGTATGACCTAAATGTAAATCTGGCGCTGTAGGATCAAACCCAGCTTTAATTCGTAACTTTTTCCCTGACTTAAGGCGTTCAGCGAGTTCTTCCTCAAGTAAAATTTCCTCAGCACCGCGTTTAATTTCTGCCAGCGCTGTCTGCAAGTCTGTCATTTATTTCTCCGATAAAAAAATGTGCTAACCGCGCGATTCTAGCGCAATTCGCGCCGGGTTTAAATGCACAAAATACTGGTATTTGCCCTTTATAACGTATATGCTCAGCCTTTGGTTAGATTTGTTTTCCTTAACAGCAGAAAAAGGTAGGTTATGGTAAACGTGGTTCACAAGCTCCCCAAAAAACACAAATTGCTCATTGTGGGCTTTCTTGTCACGATTATTGCCCTGATGTTGATACCTACGGAAAGAGCCACAGCATCAAAGGATAACGACGCAAAGCCATTGGAAGTGGGTAAGCGTTACGAGCTTCAAGTTAAGCTTGAGGAAGACGAACAAATCACCGATTTGAACTCCCCCGAGCAAGCTCAGACTTTACCAACCTATGAGCACACCGATTACCAAGTACGTAACGGTGACAACCTTGCCCTGATTTTTAAACGTGCGGGCTTCTCCGCGCAAACCTTGTATAAATTGGTTAATACCAATGAAGAAACGAAAAAACTAACCAAAATTCACCCAGGTGAAGTGTTAAGTTTTGCAAAAAACGACAAGGGTGAGTTGCAGCAGCTCAAATACGTACTGAGCAAAACCGACACCTTGTTTGTTACGCTTAACGAAGAGGGACGCTACGACACCTCTATCGATTCCAAAGAAATTGAAACCCTCACTAAAACAGCGTCTGGTACAGTCAATGGCAGTCTATGGACAGCCGGTATCTCGGCTGGGCTAAGTGAGAAACAAATTATGAACTTTGCCACCATCTTTGGCTGGGACGTGGATTTTGCCAATGATCTGCGTAAAGGCGATCAGTTTAGCTTGCTGTATGAAACACACCACGTTGACGGCGAGTATATTGGCACAGGGAAAATCATCGCTGCTGAATTTATCAACCAAGGCGAACGTTATGCCGCTGTGCGCCACACTGATGGCAACTTCTACACGCCTGAAGGTCGAAGTATGAAAAAAGCCTTCTTACGAGCGCCAGTTAATTTTAAATACATCAGTTCAAGCTTCAATCCGCGTCGCCTCCACCCAGTAACTAAAACGGTGAAGCCACACCGTGGTATTGATTACGCCGCGCGCACAGGTACGCCCGTGGTAGCCGCTGGTAACGGCAAAGTTATTAAAGCAGGTTACAGCCGTTTTAATGGTAATTATGTGTTCATTAAACACGGCAATACCTATGTAACTAAGTATTTGCACTTAAATAAACGCAAAGTGAAAAATGGCCAAAAAGTGAAACAAGGTCAGCTTATTGGCACTGTCGGAGCCACCGGTCGCGTTACCGGCCCCCACTTACACTATGAGTTCCTTGTAAACGGTGTACATCGTAATCCTCGTACCGTTGAACTGCCAAAATCTGAGCCGCTTCCCGCTGGCGAATTAGCCAAGTTCAAACCAGTAGCCGATACACTGCTTGCGCAGCTGGTTAGAGAGCGAGAAATGCAGCTGGCGATGAACTAATCATCGACATAAAAAAAGCACCTTAGGGTGCTTTTTTTATGTCTGCTATATCACAAGTCCTTACCTAAATAACATATAAAGCAATTGCACCACTAAGCTTATGCCAACGAGTGGCAAGATATACTTGCGAAAGCGCATCATTTTATTGAGCCCTAACTGATGTTGGTAGCGCTCTAGTAACGGCACCAAAATAGCCAGCGAAACAAATAATACAATGATGATGATAATAGCGTTCATAGCCGCTCCCTATTTTGACTGTTATGGCTAGCCATGGACTGCTTTGTCAGTTCCAGCTCATGCTATAGCATGCACTTATAACACTTAATCGCAAAACTGTGAAACCGGCCTCAGCCATAAAAAAGCGCGCCCCACCGAATTCGAATAGGACGCGCAAATGGCTAGGAAGTGCCTAAATAGATAAATTTCTCGGCAGAGGTTAGCCCACCAAGGCCAGTAAAATACCTGCAGCCACAGCGCTACCAAGAACGCCAGCAACGTTTGGCCCCATGGCATGCATCAATAAAAAGTTATGTGGGTTGTTCTCCAGGCCAACCTTATTGACCACGCGAGCAGCCATAGGCACAGCAGATACACCAGCGGCCCCTACTAAGGGGTTAATAGGTGATGACGATAATCTATTCAGCCCTTTTGCCATGAATACACCTGAAGCCGTGCCAATGGAAAATGCCAAGGCTCCTAACGCTAGGATACCAATGGTTTCCACCGTCAGAAATTGCTCAGCAGCTAGCTTTGAGCCCACCGCTAGGCCAAGGAAAATAGTCGTTATATTGATCAACTCATTCTGCGCTGTGCTACTGAGCCTATCGACGACACCTGACTCACGCATTAAGTTACCCAAACAGAACATTCCCACCAACGGCGTTGCTGCTGGTAAGAACATCGCAGTTAACGCCAGAACCATAAGTGGAAAAATAATTTTTTCCTTTTTGGAAACCGCTCGTAACTGCGGCATCTCAATTTTACGCTCTTGCTCGGAGGTTAATGCTCGCATGATGGGTGGCTGGATAATGGGCACCAAAGCCATATAAGAATACGCCGCCACTGCGATAGCACCGAGCAAGTCTGGGGCTAATTTTGAGGCTAAGAAAATAGCAGTCGGGCCATCGGCACCGCCAATGATGGCAATAGCAGATGCGTCTTTGAGTGTGAATTCAAAGCCCGGCACAAAATTCAAAGCAATAGCACCAAACAAGGTCGCGAAAATACCAAATTGCGCCGCAGCGCCTAGAAGTAACATGCGCGGGTTCGCGATCAACGCGCTAAAGTCGGTAAGTGCCCCCACTCCCATAAAGATAAGTAGCGGAAAGACCCCGGAGTCAATGCCTATGTAATACACGTAATACAGTATGCCACCAGGGTCTGCCATGCCAGCCACGGGGATATTTGTTAATATTGCCCCGAAGCCAATAGGCACCAATAGTAATGGCTCAAAATTACGCGCTATCGCCAAATATAACAGCCCACAACCGACTAAGATCATCACCAGTTGAGCGACGGAAAAGTTGGCAATGCCGGTGGCATGCCAGAGATTTAATACTCCTTCCATACCCCCCCCTAAACCAATGCAATTAAGGCATCGCCAGCGCTCACGGAGTCACCTTCACGCACTAACACATCACTGACTTCACCGCCGTGCAATGCGCGCACTTCAGTTTCCATCTTCATCGCTTCCATGATCATAACCACATCACCTTCACTCACGTGCTGACCAGGTTTGACTAAAACCTTGAAGACATTGCCCGTTAACGGTGCATTCAGTGTTTCCCCGCCACTAATCGCAGCCGACTGCGGTGGGTTTTCACCTTCACCCTCAACAGCACGCACACTCTCCAACTCACCACCGGGGGCGACGACAACATCATAGGCCTGACCATCGACACTAATGCTATAACGCTCTGGCCCTTGCTTTGTCGGTGCCGCCTTGGCCACAGCCTTTGGCTGCTCCGGCTCGGCGCTGGGCGCTGGTTCGAAAGCATCAGGGTTATTTCGATTCGCTAAGAATTTTAAACCGATTTGCGGGAATAGTGCATAGGTTAAAACGTCATCAACCACCTCGTCTACTAACTCGAGGTTCTGCTCTTTCGCATGAGCATCTAGTTCCTCCGTCAGCTTGTCTAGCTCAGGCTCAATGAGGTCGGCTGGACGGCAACTAATTGCCTCTGCACCTTCTAAAACACGCTGTTGCAATTGGCTATCTACCGGTGCGGGTGTTGCTCCATACTCACCTTTAAGAACGCCTGCGGTTTCCTTAGTAATAGACTTGTAGCGCTCACCGGTAAGCACATTCAACACGGCTTGAGTGCCAACAATTTGTGAGGTGGGGGTGACCAAAGGTAAGTAACCTAAGTCTTTGCGGACTTTGGGGATTTCTTTGAGTACCTCGTCTAACTTATCGCCTGCGTTTTGCTCTTTTAACTGGTTTTCCATATTTGTGAGCATGCCACCGGGCACTTGCGCTAATAGGATGCGGCCATCAACACCTTTTAAGCTACCTTCAAATTGCGCATACTTCTTACGTACTTCCCTAAAATAAGCCGCAATTTCCTCGAGTAAGGTTTGGTCCAAACCGGTATCACGCGGGGTATCCTCGACAATAGCAACCAAGGTCTCGGTGGCGCTGTGACCATAGGTTTGACTCATACTAGAAACTGCCGTATCAAGCATATCAATGCCAGCATCAATGGCCTTTTGGTAGGTTGCTGTGCTTAGTCCTGTGGTCGCATGGCATTGCATAGCAATGGGTAAAGACACGGTTTCCTTTAAGCCACGGATCAGCTTATCGGCATCATAGGGCTTTAACAGCCCGGCCATATCTTTAATGCAAATAGAATGACAACCCATATCTTCAAGGCGCTTAGCCTGATCTAACCACATATCCAACGTGTGGACCGGTGAGACGGTGTAAGAGATAGTGCCTTGCGCATGGGCGCCAATATTTACAGCGGCTTTGATTGCCGTCTCTAAATTACGTACATCATTCATCGCATCAAAGATACGAAACACATCAACACCATTGGTGTGAGCGCGCTCGACAAACTTAGTCACAACATCGTCACTGTAATGACGATAGCCGAGTAAATTCTGACCACGCAGTAGCATCTGCTGTTTAGTATTAGGCATCGCCGCTTTCAGGGCACGGATACGATGCCAAGGGTCTTCACCTAAATAACGGATACAGGAGTCAAAGGTGGCCCCACCCCATGATTCCATTGACCAAAACCCAACCTGATCAAGCTTATCAGCGATCGGGAGCATATCCTCTAAGCGCATGCGTGTTGCTAATAAAGATTGATGCGCGTCTCGCAGTACTAATTCGGTAAGCTTTAATTTAGACATAATTGACCCTTATTATTGCTTCTTATACTGATGCACAGCCGCAGCAATAGCTGCAATATGCGCCTTTGAAGGGCGCTTACTGTGATGCGTGGTAGTGGCGCTAGCTTGTTGATTCGCTTGTTCTGTATCGGCAAAGATATATGACATTAGGCGTAAAGCGCCTATCAATATGAGTAGAAATACAAAGACCACCACCATACCGGTCGCCATAAGCCAAGCGGCTTCAATTAACAATGCTGTAATATCCATGCTCACCCCAGTGCAAATTTAGTTACTTTTTATTGATATTTAACCAACACCATATCAAAAAAAAAGAGAATGTCCACATAAGTGTAAATTGGTAATACCAATACTTATAACCTTGAATTTCTTGTTAGGAGACTTAAAAACCGCCAACAATGCCGTTAATTCAACTTTATAGATAATAAAAATAGCGGATATAAATAAAATCTATACGAGAAAAAATCATCTTCATTAGTCATCAATGATGGTGATAACATCAAAAAAGATAATTGGTCATACCAAGATTGATTTTACATTGTTTACGTTGAGGGTTTTGCTCTATTTTTTGACTCTAAGTCATTGGCAGGTTTGAACAAATCGGACTAAGCTTATGACGCTAAATAGGAACAACCGCAGTTTGATTGGCCCTGAAGTATTAGTCTTACTAATAACAAGGGAGAAAAACAATGTTAAAATCTAAACTGGCGCTGTCGCTACAAGTAGCGCTCGGCGTAGGTATTTCTTCATTCGTTATGCCTCAAGCACTCGCTGCGGGGGATGAAGAAGCCAAGGATATTGAGGTCATTGCCATCACAGGTAGTCGTATTCGCCAGCCCGGCGCTGTCTCAGCCAGCCCCATCACGTCCATTGGCGAGAAAGAGCTGCGCTTCCAACAAGAACCCGAAGTAGAGCAAATTCTTCGTACTCTACCATCCACTATTCCCGGTGACGGCAGTAACGTGAACAACGGCTCTGGTGGTGCAGCAACGTGAACAACGGCTCTGGTGGTGCAGCAACGGTCAACTTAAGAGGCTTGGGATCTCAGCGTTCATTGATACTGGTTAATGGCCGGCGAATGATCCCATACAACTACAACGGTTCGGTAGATACCTCGGTGATCCCTTCGGCGCTGGTAGAGCGCATCGATGTGGTTACTGGTGGTGCTTCGGCCGTTTATGGCTCTGATGCCATTGCTGGGGCGGTTAACTTTGTCCTTAAAGATAATTTTGAAGGGATAGCCTTAGACACCTCTCACCAGCAAACAGACGAAAGTGACGGCGATAAAAGTAATATATCGCTTACCATCGGTTCTAACCTCGCTGACGACAGAGGTAACGTCGTACTTTCATTGGACTGGATGAAGCGTGACCAAGTGCTCCTTGGCGATCGCCCGCTGGGTTTACTTGGTATCGAAACCGCATCAGGCGCCAACTATGAGCAATTCCTAAATGGTCAACCGCCCGTTCCAGCACCCTCTGAGTGTGAGGCCCCTAACTCAGTAGAAAGTGGTGGTTCTACAACGGCCATGCCCACACGCTTTGGTATTGTCGGAGCGGGGACCGCAGGCCAATTTAGAAATGATGGCACACTTGCTGCCGATACCTGTAGCGTGTTCAACTTCAACCCCTACAACTTCTATCAAACACCGTCCGAGCGCTATTCAGGTACGGCTCTCGCTCGTTACAACCTTACCGACGATCATGAAGTTTATTCATCACTCACTTACAGCTCGATCTCGGTAGATACACAGGTTGCCCCATCAGGCACATTTGGTGCGAGTTTCGAATTGCCACTGTTTAACCCATTAATTAGCGATCAAGCACAGCAATTTATGATTGATACGGGCAACAATGCGCTCGCTGATGGTCTCTTAAGTGACAGTAACTGGAATGATGTCAACGGCAATGGCGTCGTCGACTCTGAGGACTATTTAACTGTGCAGTTGCGTCGGCGTACACTCGAACTCGGCCCCCGTACAGAGCGCTATGACACCTCGTTGTTCCAGTTTGTCACTGGCGTGAAAGGTTATGTGTTTGACGACTGGGAGTATGATGTTAGTTTCCAATATGGTGAGTCCAACCGTACCACCGTACGCGGTGGCTACACCAACCTAACTAACATCCAAAATGCCCTTGAAACCGAAGACGGCGTCACCTGCTTAAACGGCGACCCAACTTGCGTACCCATCAACCTGTTTGGTGGCTTTGGCACCATTACCGATGAAATGGCCGGTTATGCTACAGCGATTGCATTACAGCAGCAAAAGTACAGCCAGCGTATCGCAACTGCGACCATCAATGGTCCGATTGAGTTTATTGAAGTGCCCGGCGCCGGCGCACCGCTATCAATGAGCTTTGGTTACGAGTACCGCAAAGAAAAAGGCTTATTTGAGCCTGATGAATGTTTGAAACTTGCACCAGCGAGCTGTCAGGGCGGTGCTGGAGGTAACCAGTTACCTATTGAAGGTGGCTTCAGTGTTGATGAGCTGTTCATGGAAGGTTACTTGCCTGTCTTAGACGGTATGGCATTTGCTGATACGCTTGATGTGGAGTTTGGTTTCCGGTGGGCTGACTACGATACCGTGGGCTCTAATGAAACCTGGAAGCTTGGTTTCAACTGGCGCCCAGTTAGCAGCGTATTAGTACGTGTTATGCAACAGCAAGCGACACGAGCTCCGAATGTGGGTGAAATTGCCTCTCCTGTGGTAACTGGCCTTGATAACGCGACTAGCGACCCTTGCTCGGTTGCCAACGCCGGTAACATCAGTGCTGAACTGCGCCAGCTGTGTATTTCCACTGGCATGACTGATGCGCAAGTGGGTAACGTGCAAGATGTGATATCAGGTCAAGTACAAGTGATCTCTGGAAGCGACCCACTTAATCCACCTGACGCTGAAGAAGCAAGCACCTTTACAGCAGGTATTGTTTGGACTCCTGAGTTCGATACCTTGCAAAACTTCACTATCAGTTTAGATTACTATGATATTGATATTGATGACATCATCGGCGAGTTTTCAGCACAGGAAATCCTCGATGCCTGTTACAAGTTAGGTGATGCACAAGAGTGTGCCAAAATACAACGTGTTGGTGGCGACTTAACCGTCGCTGGTGCCGGGATTGAACAATTCACTACCAACCTCAAGAACTTGACCGCTGAGGGGGTTGAACTGGGCTTCAATTTCTTCGTGCCACTTGAAGACATGGGTGAGCTGCAGTTCTCTGGAACCATCAACAAGTATCTAACTCAGGAATCGCAAAGCTCCGATACAGCGCGAATTATCGACTGTAAAGGGTATTACAGTGCCAGCTGTGATCCCCTCGCAGAGATGCGCTGGGTGCAGCGTACTACGTGGGCAATGGACGACTTTACCCTGTCATTGCAATGGCGTCACATTGATGGCATTGACGCAGAGCCGGTCGTTGCCGACGATTACTTCCCAGAGTTTAGAAGTATCGATTCCTACGATTACTTTGACTTGTATGCCAATTATCACCTTACCGATAATATCACCGCAAGTTTGGGTATAGATAACCTGTTCGAGAAAGATCCACCGGTTGTGGGCAATGAGGCAGGTGATACCAGCTCTAACTCGGGTAACACGTTCCCAAGTAACTATGACGTGCTTGGTCGCAAATTTAAACTGGGCCTAAGATTCCAGTTCTAATTCGCAGTGTTAACAAAAGCCGCGCCTAGCGCGGCTTTTTTATACTTACCTGACGCAGTAGCTAACCGTCATCTTCACAGCGAGGAACAGCGCTATTTGTCAACAAGGGAGACACCTGAAAAGGCTGTGCTGAATCTACATTAACGGTTACATGAGCAATATCTAAAACCTGAAAATCGCCAGGTGCATTAAGATGCCAAAGCTGCGACTGACGCTGTGAAAAACAAAATTCACTGGTATCGCCATGCACCACTAAAATAGGATAATCACTGTGTTGAGCGAGCTTATCTAAATACTGACGATAGACAGCAAAGCCATCACATGTTCGGTTATTGTCACTGCACACTCCCTTATCGCTACTTGAGCGAAAGATATCCGCTTGAAAAAAGACAACCATGGCGGTTAGGTCTTTATCAGCATGGCGTGTTAGCCATTGAATATTGAGCTGATCTCGCTTTTTAACAGCCTGCAGCGCTTGTTTTTTATGAGACTTAAGAATTTGCGCACGACCATTATTGGTACCAACCACATGCACAGTTAGGTACTGCACTTGCTCTATACGCCAAGCCTGGCTTTCTGGCAGCTCAGGCTGGCGTTCATAGCCGGGCAAAGCGACCGTGTGCACAGCGAATTCTTTACGTACAAAACTTAGCCTCTCTAGCTCATCAAAGCGTGTGCTAAGCCCTTTCCTATCGCAGTCGGTCCAATCATTGTCACCCGGTGTGTAGACAAAGGGCCGCTCACTAAGATTAGCTAACAGCTGGTAGTTGCCGCGCAAAACATGATCGGTGCAAGCGACAGCTCCAGCCTTAATATCGCCGACGTGGACAATAAAATGATGTGGGGTTTGCCGCACGCCTTGATATAATGGCCCTGTAGGTGGGGTGAGCAGCGCTTCATCGATAGGAGAATATGGCATATCGCCAAAGACCAAAAATTGGTGTTGGGCGCCAACCGTAGCGCTGAAAAGCGCGGCCGTTAATGCCATAAAAATCGTGCGCATACCTGCCTCTATATTAATCAAGTTCATATAACGAGTACTATGAATTACCACACTAGCTATATTTTAGATAAAGACTACTACCACGAAAGCTTTGAGCAGTCTTTGCCCTTCAGCCATCGCCGCCAACTCAAATATCCACTGGTGCTCTTGCTCGTGGGACTTGCTCTTTTTAGCATGTTTAAGTTGCAAAATAACTACCTTGGTTATTTTTTGTTTGCTTTAGCTATTTTAGAAGTGGTTGCCTACAAATATCAGCAACCTTGGTGGGTGGCACGACAGCGATTAACAAGAGCTGCTGGAAATGAAGTGACGCTGCGGATTGATGAGCAAGGAATTAGTACCGAGATTAATGCCCATAAGAAGCAATACTCATGGCCACAGATTAAAGAGGTATTGAGTACGCAGAAGGGAATAATTATTGTCACCGATAAGGGAGCTAGGCACTATTTTCCCGCACGAGTGCTCAATGAGAAAGTGATTGCATTTATTTTCGATAAAAATAAAGCCACTTGATAGTGGCTTTTATGAATTCGTTTATTTATGCGTTGCCCGGATTTGAGTCCGATTTTTCGGCTTGGATTCGCATGTAAATCTCTTCGCGGTGAACAGACACATCCTTTGGTGCATTCACACCGATACGCACTTGGTTACCCTTAACGCCTAAAACAGTCACTGTGACTTCATCACCAATCATTAAGGTTTCACCAACTCGACGAGTAAGAATTAGCATTCGCTTGCTCCCATAGTTCCAAATTAGTAAAAAATTCCGTCTCCGGCATTCTAAAGAATAATCACTCTAAAAGTAAGTAAAACTTAAAAGCGATTATTCACTTGCCGTTAAAAAAGCCGCATGTAATGCACGTACGCCCAATTCCAAGTACTTTCGTTCAATAAGAACTGAAAGCTTTATTTCTCCTGAGCTAGCGACGACTACATCAATATTTTCATCGGCTAACACGCGAAAAAATCGCCCCGTAATTGGCGTGTTCGTTTTTATCCCTGCGCCAACTATAGACAACATGGCGAGGTCGTCACGACTATCTATTTTGGCCCCGCTTAAAGCACCACTTTCTTGCAATAAACTCATTGCTTGTTGCAACTCTAAGCTAGGTACACTTATAGCATAGTCTACTTTTCCAACTTTTTGATTAACTTGGTTAATCATGTCTATTTCGATGCCTTTTTCAGCCAAGAGTTCCACTATATTTGCTAAAGTAGAACCATCATTTGAGCAATCATTTATAAAGATAAGCGCTTGCTCACGCTTGGAGGCAATTCCCGAAACAGTCTGTTGTTGCATACCTTCATCCTCGTAATCAACGCGCGTCCCTTCCCCAACATTAAAGCTGGATAACACCCGCAATGGCATTTTATAATGCGCAGCGGCTTCCACTGCACGAATATGCAATACCTTCGCGCCTAAACTAGCCATCTCTAGCATGACCTGCACTGACACGCTCGACAGCTTCCATGCCCCAGGTTCGATACGAGGATCAGTGGTATATACGCCGTCAACGTCGGTATAGATCTGACATTCTTGAGCATTTATCGCAGCGGCAATGGCCACTGCCGAAGTGTCGCTACCGCCGCGCCCCAAAGTGGTAATATTTCCTTCCAAATCACGGCCTTGAAATCCTGCTGCGATAACAATGCGACCATGTTCAATTTCTTGACGTAAGCGGGCACTGTTGATGTCATTGATACGTGCTTTGGTAAAGAGGTTGTCGGTGCGAATACCCAGTTGATCGCCTAGCAAGCTGATGGCAGGGTAGCCTCGGCGGATCAGTGCCATCGCTAGAAGACTGGCACTTACTTGCTCTCCGGTACTGACTAATGCATCAAGTTCACGAGGACTGGGGGAGCTATCAACTTGCTCAGCTAACGCTAATAATCGATTAGTTTCGCCTGACATTGCTGACACCACAGCCACAATGTGGTGGCCCTGCTGACGTTGGCGAATAATGATATCGGCGACGGCCTCAATACGCTCAATCGAGCCTACCGAGGTGCCGCCAAACTTTTGAACTAACAGTGCCACGAATAAATACGCGCCTGTTGTTTATCCACGTTCACTCACCCATGCTTGAACACTGGCCAGTGCGCTATCTAAGTGCTCTGGTTGCGAGCCACCGGCTTGTGCCATATCAGGGCGACCGCCACCTTTACCACCGACTTGTGCAGCCATATGGTTAACCAACTCTCCGGCTTTAAACTGACCAGTAAGATCTTTGGTGACACCAGCAATTAAACTGACTTTTTCGCCGTTCGCAACGCCTAAAGCAATAATGCCTGAACCCATCTTGTTCTTCAGGTCATCAACCATACCACGCAGCGCTTTGCTCTCGGTGCCAGCAACATTCGCCACAAGCAGCTTAACGCCGTTGACATCAATGGCACTATCAAGCAACGAGGCGCCCGCTGCACTGGCAAGCTTGTCATTCAGTTGCGCCACCTGCTTCTCAAGGCCTTTACTACGCTCAATTAAACCCGATACTTTATCAAGCACCGAGGCATTATCCGCTTTGAGCAACGCCGCTATCTGCGCCAGTTTGTTCTCTTGCTCAGCAACATAATTCAATGCATCATCACCGGTGACCGCTTCAATACGGCGCACACCAGCGGCAATACCTGCCTCTGAGACGATTTTAAATAAACCGATGTCGCCGGTGCGCTGCACGTGGGTACCGCCACACAGCTCGATAGAGTAGTCACCAATGCTCACGACGCGTACTTCATCGTCATATTTCTCGCCGAATAACGCCATAGCGCCCTTTGCTTTTGCCTCATCAATGGCCATCAGCTCAGTTTGCAAAGCAAAGTTACGACGAATTTCAATATTCACTTGTTGTTCGATGCGTTGTAGTTGCTCACGCGTGACGCCCTCAAAATGGGAGAAGTCAAAACGCATACGATCAGGCTCAACCAAGGAGCCTTTTTGGTTTACATGCTCACCCAACTCTTGGCGCAATGCTTCGTGAATAAGGTGGGTTGCAGTGTGGTTTTTCTTAATGCGGTCACGGCGCTCAGCATCGATACGCGCGTCCACTTTATCGTTCACCCCCATTTGCCCACTTACTTTGCCGTAGTGCGCAATAGCATTGCCGAGTTTTTGTGTATCGGTAACAATAAACTCTCCATTACCGGCTTTCAGCACGCCGGTGTCACCCACCTGACCGCCTGACTCAGCATAAAATGGCGTACGATCAAGTATCACGATACCTTCTTGACCGTCTTCCAATACCGATACTTTATCACCAGCAGCGAACAACTCGACTACAGTGCCGCTATAATGCTCGGCTTCATAACCCTTGAAGTCGCTCGACTTATCAGAGCGCAGTTGCGTGTTGTAATCAGCGCCAAACTTGCCAGCTTGCTGTGCTTTTTTACGTTGCACATCCATACACTGCTGAAAACCACGCTCATCAATGGTCATAAAACGCTCACGAGCGACATCAGCGGTTAAGTCCGCTGGAAAGCCATAGGTATCATAGAGCTTGAATACCACATCGCCGGGAATAACATCGCCTTCTAGGGCGCTTAAGTGTTCTTCCAAAATAGCCAAGCCGCGTTCTAGAGTTTTGCCAAATTGCTCTTCTTCAATACGCAGTACTTTTTCAATAATGCTCTGGTGTTTGGCAAGCTCAGGGTATGCATCCCCCATCTGTTCAATCAGCGCACCAACCAGTTGGTGGAAGAAGGTGCCTTTTGCTCCCAGCTTGTTGCCGTGGCGCACAGCGCGACGAATAATACGACGCAACACGTAACCGCGTCCTTCATTCGAAGGCATAACACCATCTAGCACCAAAAACGCACACGAACGGATATGGTCGGCAATAACCCGTAATGACTTATCTTCTAAATCCTGCGCATTCGTCACTTTTGCTGCAGCTTGGATTAACGCTTGGAATAGGTCAATTTCATAGTTTGAATGCACGCCCTGCATGATGGCGGCGATACGCTCAAGACCCATGCCTGTATCAATAGATGGGTTAGGTAAGGCTTCCATCGTGCCATCGGCATGGCGGTTATATTGCATGAAAACCAAGTTCCAAATCTCAATATAACGGTCGCCATCTTCTTCTGGCGTCCCTGGTGGACCGCCCCAGACTTCTTCACCATGATCGTAGAAAATTTCCGAGCACGGACCACATGGACCAGTATCGCCCATGGACCAAAAGTTATCTTTTTCACCAATGCGAGAGACGCGATCGGCTGGCACGCCAATTTTGTTAATCCAAATATCGGCGGCTTCATCATCTTCGGTAAACACCGTCACCCAAAGTTTCTCTTTAGGCAAACCGAGCTCTTCGGTCAAAAAAGTCCATGCAAATTGAATAGCTTGCTCTTTGAAATAATCGCCAAAGCTAAAGTTACCGAGCATTTCAAAAAAGGTATGGTGACGGGCAGTGTAACCAACATTTTCTAAGTCGTTGTGTTTACCACCTGCGCGAACACAACGTTGGGCGCTGGTCGCTCGCGTATAGGGACGCTTTTCCGCGCCCAAAAATACGTCTTTAAAAGGCACCATACCGGCGTTGTTAAACAACAACGTTGGATCAGTACCAGGAATTAATGAAGCCGAAGGCACAATTTGGTGTTGGTGCTTGGCAAAATAGTCTAAGAACTTTTGTCTTAGCTGTGCGGTCGTCAAATGCTGCATTGCGTTTTTCTCACTCGTCATTCGCTTCACTTGCAAGTGCAAATTCTATCTGTTGGTAGTCAAACCCACGCGCTGTTAAATAACGCATGCGCTTAGCTTTTTCTTTGTAATCTAATTGTTTATCTGTTGTCCGGAACTTCCGGGTATAAGCTTCTAAAGCGAGTTCAAACCAATCTATGTCTAAGGCATCGATGGCTTCACTAACTTGCTCTTTTGCCAGCCCCTTTTGCTGCGCATCAGCCATAATGCGTCGCGGACCATGGCGCTTATCCGCTGCGCGACGGACAAAACCGGCACAAAACCGGTTGTCATCTAAAAACCCATGTTGCTCACACCAGTCCAGTAATTCGCAGCTAAACGCCTGCGGCACTTGGCGCTGGCTTAACTTGCGCTCTAATTCTTTGCGGCTGTAGTCCTGTCGTCCTAACAGCCACAGAACGTAATTTTTTTGCTTTTGCTTTTCGCTATCGTCCATTAGGCGTCAAATCGACCATTGTCGGTGGTGTCGCTAATAGCATTAACATGCTGCGCTGTGGGTGCATCCTGCTCGCCCAGTTGCGGCGCAAAAATCGCCTGAAACGCCACCAGAAGGCTAATGTAGCAAATCGGCATTAGAACCAGAAGAGGAATAAAGGACAATACTGCACACAACAGCATCAAAACACCCATAATAAGCCCATACACCGTCATTGCTGCGGCATTATGATAAAACGCCATCAAGCTGGCTTTCATCACCGCCCACATCGACGTGTGGCCGCCAAAAAACACTAATGGTATGGCAAATGCAAAGGCGCACAGGTAAATACTGGTTATTACCAGGAACAAGGCTAACGAAGGAAATGACAGGCTTTGTGCTAATAGCTGTAGCGCCTGCTCTGGGTTCATGTTCGGGTCACTCACCACCGCAGCCATATCCGCAAATAACACGCTAGCTAGCAAGCCTAGTAAGATCCCCGCACCCATTTGGTACAAGCCGACCCGGAACAAGCCCATACGTCGGCCTTTTTGTGAAAACACATCGATGATGTCGGCAAAGGCAACGTTTTTCCCCTGCTGGCGCGCAAGTGCTGACTGATAAAAACCAGCCATTAGAAAAGGCGTCGCCAGTGCTGCTGGAATTTTCAACAGCGGTACCACCAGCCCAACTAACCCTAAAACAGCAATGAGCAGGTACATAAACATAAAGGTGAAAGGCTGCTTGGCAAATATATCCAATCCCTGCTTTATCCAGCGCCCGCCGGCTTTGGCGCTATGTACGCGAATTTCTATAGCCATGATGACTGCGTTTCCTCTTTCTTTGCGTCGTGCTTTATGGTTTTTGTATTTTTTTGATATCGAGCATGTGCGAGCCATGCTTAATTTTGGTTTCTAAGTATGCTTGGTTTCCCGTTAAGCCCACCTTAATATGCGCCGACGTGCCCACGACAGCTTTCACATCGATGCCATTATCAGCTAACGCACTGAGTTTTTTAGGATTATTAGTCATCAGTTTGACCTGCGTCACAGCCAACGCCTTAAGCATGAGTACCGCATCGGAAAACTCACGCAAATCATCAGCAAAGCCCAAGTGGTTGTTGGCTTCATAGGTGTTCATACCTTGAGACTGTAAAACATAGGCGTCGAGCTTATTGTACAACCCTATGCCTCGCCCCTCTTGACGCAGGTATAACAATATTCCGCCCTGTTGGTGCATTAATTCGATACTTTCATTGAGCTGCTCACCGCAGTCACAACGACTGGAGTGGAAAACGTCGCCGGTTAAACACTCAGAGTGCATGCGAATAAGCGGTGTCTGCTGATGCTTGTCCGCCTCATTAAAAATTAGTGCAACATGCTCTTGGCCATCTTTTAGCCCAGAAAATGAGACAATTTCTGCCGGGATATCACTGTTTTTGCCCACATTTAATTGGACCCTAGCTCTTACTTCAGCCACGACGACTCACTCTTTTATAAAAAACAACTGTGATAGTATAACAAGCCGCTGCTCAGAATCAGCCGCTATATGCTTTTAAATGGGGCTATATTAACACGAAACAACAATACCAAGCGATGGCTAATCAAGGGAAACATGTGCTCAACACGGTGGTGGTAGCCGTATACATAAATGGTGATTGTGCTGGCGGGGAGCTGAAAACCTTGCAGCCAGTGGATGCTCGCGACTATGATCACCCTTAACGCTACGCGTTGTGCCAAAGTGGAATAGGTCATACACACTGGGTGTCATCGCTTCGTAAACGACTAATCACGCCAACAACAGGGGCTATTATGATAAAAACAATCGCATCACAACTCACTGCATTCGGGGTATCGCTGGCCTTCGTCCTGTGCACCCTCGTTTTTGCACCCGCACTGCACGCTGAGTCAGCACAGACGGTTACGCAGCAACAACTGATGGCGGATAGGTTCAGTGCCACGCCAATGACGCTGCTTGATGTGCGCTCAAAACAAGAGTATCAGCAAGGACATATCAAAGGTGCGGTAAACATCCCCCATAGCGAGATTGTTGAAAATGGCGCCACACTCAACAAAGACACAGCCATTGTGGTGTATTGTCGCAGTGGTCGTCGCGCAGGTATTGCTCTGGAGGCGCTTAAAGAGCAAGGCTTTACCCAGCTATACCACTTAGAGGGTGATTTCTTAAAATGGCAACAAGCCGAACTGCCTTTAATTAACCAGCAGTAATCAACGCGCTGAGCGGCAGCCTTTGCTGCCGACTCATGTGATTAACTTGGGCAAGAAACAATTCCGCAGTGGCCAACGCATCGCTCAACGCATTGTGTTCCCGATAAACCGGCAACTGGTAGCGACGCCGACAGGCACTGAGCGACAATGCATCAAGCGCCACTTCCGTGCCCTGCCGCGCTAAACGGCGTTGCTCAATTTTCAGGGTATCCAACGTCAAGTAACGAAACTTTTGCCCCTGCTGTTTGTAAGCACAGCGCAAAAAACGCTCATCGAGCAAGGCATTATGGAACACTAAAATACTGTCTTCGCAGGCAGCATCAAAGGCGGTCAGTATCGCCGCCATGGAATCGCCCTCGCTGATTAAACGCGACGCGGTGATACCGTGATAAATAGGCGATTGCGCTAGCTGCGACACCCCGCTATGCAACATATGGGCACTTTGGCGCGGGCAAATACGTTGATTTTCGATCACCACCCACGCCATAGATACAATTTCATGCTCCTTAGGGTTTAACCCTGTTAGCTCTAAATCCACCACCACATATCGATGACGATGCCAACTATCAGCAAAGCCAAAATGATCTTGGCCAAACACCGCTTTGAGCTTTTGCCACCACGCATAGGTCATAATTACAAGCTCCCTCGCGCGAACTTAAAGCTCGCCGCCTGCTGGGCTTGGCGCACCAAGTAAAATGCCTCTTTAAGTTGGTGGCGCTCGAGCGACGTTAAAGTATCGGGGTTAATACAGTTACTTGGCACCGGCTCTTTATCCAGCTGAGCTTTAAGACGCAATTGCGTTAAATAGCGCCAGCAGTCTTTTAAATCAAAAATGTCTTTTTTCGATAACTGCCGAGTTTTTATCAGCGCATCCAAGCGCTCTAGGGTATTGGCACTGCGGATACCCTCTTGCAGAGCATACAGGCGAACAATGTCGTTAATAATCACAATACCGCGCTTTTTCAGGTCGATAAACTTGTGATGCTGGGCGTCGGTTTGCGTTTTTAGTTGATGGAACAGGCCTATAGGCACCGAATTTTGGTTCAGCTCACTGGCCAAGGCACGGTAAAAAAGCTGATCGCGGTTTTGCTTACCAAGTGACGTTGTAAATGCCGCAAACAAATCACTGGAGCCGGTGATAAAGCGAATATCAAAGAAGATTTTACAGTTGAGCATAGCCTCGGGCGTGGGACTGCCAAGCCAGCCAGCAAACTTATCTAACCAGGCCGATATCGATAGCCGACATTGCGGGTTACTGGCCATGATGTTCCCTGGACAGCGGACAATGCCGCAAACATCGAGCTGCTCGCACACAAACTCGCCCATGCCACGAAAATAATCAGCCTCAGCATCGCTCAATTGATCGGGCAACAGCAAACCATTATCTTGATCTGAGTGCAGCGTTTGTTCTTCCCGCGCTTGTGAACCGAAGCAAATCCAGCTAAAACGCTTAGGCGCATCGCCATGGCGTTGTTGGTATAATTGAATCAATCGCGTGGTCAACGCATCACTAATACCACTGAGTAGCTTACCCACCAAGGTGGTGTCTTCGATATGATAAGCAAAGCTATCGAGTAAACTTGGCACCTCACTGGCATAGCGCTTTAAATCAGCAACCCCCGCCGCCTTATAAATGCGACCAATGAGCTGCACGGGATCGCTTTTTTGCTGCCGTAACAAGTCAGTCGCGGTCACCATGCCCACCGGCTGATGCGCCTCGTTCAGCACCGGCAAATGGTGAATATTGTGCTTGAGCATTAAATGCATAGCCGAAAATACCCGGTTATTTTCGAAAATGTATTTCGGGTGGGCGGTCATAATGGCTTGCAAAGGTTGCTCAGGGTCCACCCCCGCTGCCAGAACTCGAGTGCGCAAGTCGCGGTCGGTGACCACCCCGAGCAACTTGGTGTCTTCGCTGTGGGTTACCATAATCGATGACACTCGCTGGTCACTCATCAGTTGTGCACACTGCCTAATACTGGCCTCAGGGCCCAGAGTAACGGCTTGGCGAGTCATCAGCTCGGCAATTTTACGTTCTGACCAGCTATCACTGTGGTGTTGATATTTCGATGACAATAGGCGATTCGAGTGTGCACGAACAAAGTACTGCTCAAAGGGTTTATATTCGTGGCGCAAATAATCAAAACTGGACTGACTGAGAATATATACCAGAGCTTCCTGCTTTATCTCGATACGGTTTTTAATGGCCTCACCGCTGAGTAGCGACGGATAGCCGAAGTAATCACCCGCACTTAAGCGCGCGACCGCCTCTCCACTTGGTGCGACGATTTCTAGGCTACCGCTGCGAATAAGAAATAGTTTTGGGTCGTCAGAATCAAGCCACTGATGCTGGTTCTCTCGCGTGACATAAATAACTTCAAGGTGATGACAAAAGTATTCACAGGCAGAGCGCGCTAACGTATTAAACGGGGCCTGTTCAATGACAAAATCGATAATATCTTGATGCTGTGGGCTCACTATCCACACCTCAACTGATCACTGCTGTGTCTACCTACTTGTTAGCGTGTTAGCCAACCATAGATAAACACCGCATCCTGCATATAGCTTAAATCTAGGCCGAAAGCAGCGACAAAAAAAGCCCGACCTTGGTCTAAGGCCGGGCTTGTCTGTGTGTTTCACACATTAGTGTGCGTGTGCGGTCCCTGATCCTTTCGGATTCCGGATCCCCTCGACCATCTCACGAATCTCTTCTGGTGTCTCAGCAGTCATACGCTGAACCACAACGGCGACCACAAAGTTTACCACCATACCGAGCAAACCAATGCCCTCAGGGGAGATACCGAACAACCAGTGCTCGGCACTATTTAGGTCGGGGCTGATAAACTTGAAGTAGATGATGTACGCAGCGGTAAAGCCGATGCCCGTTACCATACCGGCAATCGCCCCTTCTTTATTCATGCGCTTAGAGAAAATGCCCATGATAATCGCAGGGAAGAAGCTGGCCGCTGCCAAGCCGAAGGCGAAGGCCACCACCGATGCCACGAACCCGGGCGGGTTGATGCCAAAGTAAGCGGAGATGCCTATGGCCACCATTGCCGCTAACCGCGCTGCCAGTAGCTCTTGCTTGTCGCTGATATTTGGCTTCAAAGTACGCTTCAACAAGTCGTGGGACACCGAAGTTGAAATGACCAATAATAAACCCGCAGTGGTCGACAATGCCGCAGCAATACCACCGGCTGCAACCAAGGCGATAACCCAGGCCGGTAAATCAGCGATCTCTGGGTTAGCAAGCACCATAATATCGCGATCGACACTCACCTCGTTGGCACTGCTTGGGTCGTTAACATCCCCTGCTGAGTAGTACATGCGGCCGTCATCATTTTTGTCATTGAACGTGATTAAGCCGGTTTTTTCCCAGTTTTTAATCCAGGTTGGGGCTTCGCTGTAGAGCGTTCCGCTGCCATCTTTGCCATTGATAGTGTCAATCATATTAACACGCGCAAAAGACGCAACTGCCGGTGCCGTGGTATACACGATGGCAATGAACACTAAAGTCCAAGCCGCAGAAATACGGGTGTCACGCACTCGAGGTACAGTGAAGAAGCGAACAATTACATGAGGCAAGCCCGCAGTACCAACCATTAAGGCGCCGGTAATAGCGAACACATCAATCATGCTCTTGGAGCCTTCGGTGTATTGCGCAAACCCGAGCTCGGTACTGAGGCCATCGAGTTTATCGAGCATATAAGCGCCCGAGCCATCACTCAGTGTCGCCCC
Source organism: Pseudoalteromonas sp. CO325X (assembly GCF_004208955.1). Classification (NCBI taxonomy): domain Bacteria; kingdom Pseudomonadati; phylum Pseudomonadota; class Gammaproteobacteria; order Alteromonadales; family Pseudoalteromonadaceae; genus Pseudoalteromonas; species Pseudoalteromonas sp. CO325X. The sequence goes on along the minus strand of NZ_SGPG01000034.1, from coordinate 63,028 downwards.
AAAGCCAGTTTGTGGCAGCAAGTGACCGGTCATCATCAACGAGATAAAGATTGCCGGAACCAAATAAGCAAAAACAAGGACACAGTACTGCGCTACTTGGGTGTAGGTGATGCCTTTCATACCGCCCAATACGGCATAGAAGAACACAATCACCATACCAATGTAGACGCCGGTTTCAATGTCTACTTCAAGGAAGCGCGAGAACACTACGCCCACACCACGCATTTGCCCTGCGATGTAGGTAAAGCAAATAAAGATGGCGCAGAAAATAGCCACCATACGTGCCGCTTGAGAATAATAGCGATCGCCAATAAAGTCCGGCACGGTAAACTTACCGAACTTACGAAGATAAGGCGCAAGGCACAGCGCAAGTAACACATAACCGCCGGTCCAGCCCATTAGATACACGCCACCATCATAGCCGGCGAAAGAAATAATCCCCGCCATAGAGATAAACGACGCAGCACTCATCCAATCTGCAGCAGTTGCCATTCCGTTTGCCAAAGGTGGTACGCCACCCCCAGCTACATAGAAGTCGTTGGTTGAGCCCGCTCGAGCCCAAATAGCAATACCGATGTACATGGCAAAGCTAAGGCCAACAATTAAAAAAGTTAACGTTTGAACATCCATCACTGCGCTCCTTATTCGTCTACGCCGTATTTTTTATCTAACGCATTCATTTTGTGTGCGTAGACAAAAATAAGAACCACAAAGGTATAAATGGCGCCCTGTTGCGAGAACCAAAAACCCAGTTTAAACCCGAAGAAACGCACCTCGTTGAGTACGTCGACTAGCAAAATGCCACAGCCAAATGAAACCACGAACCACACCACTAGCAATTTAAACACTAGACTGAGGTTTTCGTTCCAATAGGCTTTAGCGTGATCTGCATCTTTAAAAGCCATTTTTGTATCCCCTTCACGTCACACTAAAAGTATGACTGGTTGTTATCATCACTTTTGAATCTAGCAACGCCAGCGCCAGAGGAAATTCAGACCTTAGTCGTAACAAAAACTTAACGTCAATAACACCGAGAACACCATTTCAAATAAACATATAACTTTCATAAGGTTAGAGATCGAAACAGATAAAATCAGGGCGTTTCTCAAAGGTGAACAATGGCTTAATACATTAGTCTAATAACCTTAAGTCGCATGCGCTGAGCACTTAAAAATCACTGCTAAATAAGCTGCGGGTTTGCTATGGTATTTGCTACTAATAACAATAACGCTGCGGCTTATGACCCTCGCTCTTATCTTTGTATCCTTGGTGTACATCTCCTTGCTGTTTTGGTTGGCAAATTGGGGCGACAAAACCACGCCTTGGGCCAAATACATTAGTCACCATCCCTTTGTGTACGCACTGTCTTTAGGGATTTATTGCACCTCGTGGACTTATTATGGCTCAGTGGGCACAGCGGCGAGCAGCGGTTGGAGCTATCTGCCTATTTTGCTGGGCCCGGCGTTACTGTTTATTTTCTGTCAGGGCTTTTTACGCAAACTGGTATTGGTCAGTAAAAAACAAAATATCACCACCATTGCCGATTTTATCTCTGCGCGCTACGGCAAGCGCCAATTGAGCGCTATTTTAGTCACGTTTATCGCGCTGATGGCCACCATTCCTTACATTGCGTTGCAACTTAAGGCGCTTTCCAGCAGCTTTTTACTGCTCCCCGGCGGGGCTCAGGTATCCGGCACTATACTGGCGCTTAGTGGCGCGCTAATCATGGCCGTTTTTGCCATTTTCTTTGGTACCCGCAAGGTCGATGTCACCGAGTATCGCTCGGGACTGATGCTCGCGGTGGCCTTTGAATCCTTGATAAAGTTGCTAGCACTCATTTTCGTTGCAGGGCTTGCGGTGTACACCCTTTATTCGTTGCCCGGTTCTGTCTCCCTTGACGCAATCTGGCAGCATTGGCAAAGCTCCGATATGCTCAGCTTTGGCTTTATCGGTCAAACCTTGATGGCCGCCGCTGCAATTATTTGCTTGCCACGTCAGTTCCACGTCACCGTGGTTGATAATCAGGATATCCGTCATTTAAAGACCGCACGCTGGGCTTTTCCTCTATACCTTTTACTTATTGGCGCCATGATCCTACCCATCGCCAGCGCCGCCATCATGCCGCAAATCGGCCACGGACACAGTGCTGATAGCTTTGTTCTCGCCTTTCCGTTAAGTACTGGACACTGGTTACTCACTACCTTCGTGTTTATCGGTGGACTATCGGCCGCGACCGCGATGATTGTTGTAGCGACACTGACCCTAAGCACCATGGTGTCTAACGATGTGGTGCTGCCACTGATACTCAAGCGTAAGTTTCGCCGCAACCAAATTAACCGCAGTTATCGAGCCCGCATCTTGTTAGTCAGGCGCTTTACTATTGCCGCCATCCTGCTGCTTTCCTACCTGTACCAACAAGTATTTGGTCACGGCGAAACGTTAGCGTCTATGGGATTGGTTGCTTTTTCGTTAGTAACTCAGTTGCTTCCGGCTATTGTTGGCGGCTTATACTGGCGCCGAGGCCATGCATATGGCGTGTATGCCGGACTGACTGCCGGAGTGATCTGCTGGATGCTGTTTTTAATGCTACCCATTATGAACACCCCCACAGTGTTAGATAGCACCGCGCAGCAAGAATTGATTACTCAAGGAACATTGATCGCGCTATTCGCCAACATTTGTTGTTATATCAGCTTCTCCCTTGGAGCTCAGGAGCGATTGATAGACCGTATTCAGGCCGCCGCTTTTGTGAACCCCAAAGAGCAGATTAACTTCGCCAAGCGACTAAACAAACACGTTAATGCCACGGTTTATGACTTTAAGGTACTGCTGCAAACCTTTTTAGGCGCCCAGCGCAGTAGCCAAGTATTGAGCCACTACCAAGCCAACGACGAGCTCAATGACAATAATGCCCAACCCTCGAATGAATTTATTGCTTATTGTGAGCGCGCTCTTACTGGGGTACTAGGGGCATCGTCGGCGCAAGCATTGATACAAACGGTGGCCAGTGGTAAGCAATTAGCCTTTGAGGAGGTGGTCAACTTCTTTGATGAAACCACCCAGGCGTTGCGATTTAACCAAAACTTACTCTTTACCTCATTAGAGAACCTCAGTCATGGCATCTCAGTGGTCGATAAAGACTTAAATTTAGTCGCGTGGAACAAACGTTATGCCGAAATGTTTAACTATCCCGAGGGTTTTTTACAACAAGGCCAACCGATTGAAGAAGTGATTCGCTACAATGCGCAACGTGGCGAGTGTGGCCCGGGGGAGATTGAGCATCATGTGGAAAAGCGCGTCCGCCACCTGCGTAATGGCAGCTCACATCACTTCATTCGCCATCGGCGCAGCGGTCAGGTCTATGAAATGATAGGTAACCCGCTCCCAGACGGTGGTTTTGTGACCAGTTTTTCGGATATTACCGCACACATGGCGACACAAAACGCGCTGGAGGAAGTGAACATGGACTTGGAGAATCGCATTGAAGCGCGCACGCAAGAGATCCGTGCAATCAACCAAGATCTCAAAGCACAAATGGCCAGCCGAGAACAAACCGAGCAAGCCCTAAAAGCGGCCAAGCAAGAAGCCGAGCGCGCCAATGACAGTAAAACCCGCTTTCTCGCTCTAGCCAGCCATGACATTTTGCAGCCGCTGAATGCGGCGCGCCTCTACCTTGCGGCAATTGATGAGCAAACATTAACCCCGCATAACGCCAGCAGCTTAGATAAACTCGGCGATAGCCTCGATAGCACCGTCCATTTGATGTCAGCCCTGCTCGATATTGCCAAACTCGACCAAGGCGCGATGACCCCCAGTCCGAAGCATTTTCATATCGACGATATATTAGCGCCGCTGGTCAATGAGTATGCCATTTTATGCGCCGATAAGGGCCTCGAAATTACCTTGCGCTCGCGCAATGATGTGGTTCATAGCGATATCACTTATTTGCGCCGAATTTTACAAAACCTACTTTCTAATGCCGTTAAATATACCGAGCGCGGCAAGGTGCTTATTGCTTGTCGTCGCCGTAAACACCATTTAAGTATTGAAGTATGGGATACCGGACTGGGCATTGGCGAGCGTGAACAACAAAAGATATTCGACGACTTTTATCGCGTTGAATCTGGCGATAATAAAGGCGTGGGGCTCGGCCTCGGCGTTGTCAAGCGCATGGTAGACCTGCTCTCACACCGGCTAACAATGCGCTCTACTTTAGGCCAGGGGAGCTGCTTTAAAGTAGAAGTTCCTTATGGCAACGCGCAGCGTATCAGCAGCCCTACAGAGCAACACACCGGTGCCCGCGCACAAGCTCATTATGATGTACTGGTCGTTGATGACGAAGCTGAAAACATCACCGCCATGACCCACCTATTACATAAGTGGGGTGCCAACAGCCACGGTTGCTCCAGTGGCGAGCAAGCACTCGAATGGGTGCAAAACGGGGGGGCTATCGATGTGATTCTAATGGACTATCAACTTGGTCATGATGAAGACGGCTTAAGTCTTATCGAAAAAATACGCGCCCTGCGTGGCCCCATACCGGCTATTTTAATTACCGCAGTACGCGATGACGAAGTAAAACAAAAAGCGAAAGAAGCGGGTGTTCACTATCTTTCTAAGCCAGTAAAACCCGCAAAGTTAAAGGCACTGTTAAATCATTCTCTTTAGGGCATAATGCCTAATGTGTTCACACATTAGGAATGAGGAATGAAAAAAGTACTATTGGCGCAATGCCCCGACGAAGAGGGGTTAATCGCGAAAATTACCGGGCTGTGTTTTGAGCATAACCTGAATATTACCCGCAACAACGAATTTGTTGATAAGCAGCATGGGCGTTTCTTTATGCGCACTGAGCTGGACGGAAACTTTGATAACCTTGATTTACTAGCCGAATTGCAGGCATCACTACCCAGTGGTTCTACGCTTTCCTTGCATGGCGGTGAAGCAACCAAGGTGGTGCTGCTGGCCACCAAAGAAGCGCACTGCCTTGGTGGAGTGTTACTTAAGTGCTTCGAGCAGGCATTAAATATTGAAGTGCAGGCAGTGATTGCCAACTACCCCGACCTCGCGCCTTTAGCTGCTGGGTTTAATGTGCCTTTTCACTGTATTAGCCATGAAGGCCTAAGCCGTGATGAGCATGATGCTTTAGTTGGCGATAAAATCGCCGAGTATGCCCCGGACATGATTGGCCTTGCCAAATATATGCGTATTCTCAGCCCCGAATTTGTCGCCCGTTTTAGTGGTCGAATAATCAATATTCACCACTCTTTCTTGCCTGCTTTCATTGGCGCTAAGCCATACCATCAAGCATTTGAGCGTGGCGTTAAAATCATTGGCGCCACAGCCCATTTTGTTACTGATGAACTTGATGAAGGCCCCATTATTATGCAACAGGTCACGCCGGTGACTCACGCTGACAGCGCCTTGAGTATGGCTAAAAAAGGCCGCGACGTAGAGAAGCAGGTATTTTGTAAGGCGCTTGAGCTTGCCGCCGAGCACAAGCTCTTCATAAATGGTAACCGAACGGTGGTATTTGACTAAGCTTTACTGGTTATCGGCGCTCAGCGCTTGCAGCGCCGATAATGCCTGCTCGGCCTTGTTGCTGGGAACAAACACGTGATCATGATAAAACGCAGCGATAATGTTGGCACTGATATCCGCCGCAGCTAAGGTGTCCGCAACGGCAGCACTGAGGCCCACTGCATCTAAAGCAGAATGAACATTCAGGGTGATCTGCCGGTAGGTAGTGGCACTATCAAAACCAGCTTGTTGCGCCGCATTGGCCTCAAGTACCAGCGTCATACCTTCTTTTTCACTAAACGCAGCAAGGGGATTAAGCTGAGTATAATCAGATAACAACCCCGGTACACAACAAAAAACATACTCTTGGGGCTGTAATTGTGGTTCAAGATTAGCTAACAGGGTATGCAGATCCGTAATTGCGCTCATAGTTCCTCCAGTGGCGATTATTCGCTTTGATTTTCAAGAGGCTCCAACTGTAGCTTTGAGGCAATTAACACCGCTTGGGTACGATTATAGACACCGAGCTTGCGGAAAATCGCCGTAATGTGCGCTTTCACTGTCGCCTCAGAAATATTCAACTCATAAGCAATTTGTTTATTCAACAAACCTTCGTGCAAGTAGCTTAACACCCTATACTGTTGCGGTGTCAATGAAGCGACCTGAGCCGCCAGTTCTTTATCCTCACCGCTGATCGCCTCGACCTTGTCTTTGATCTCCTCAGGCAGCCACGTATCGCCCTCTAACATGTGCGATATAGCATCAGCAATTTGCTGTGCCGAAGATGATTTGGGAATAAAGCCCATGGCACCGTAGCCCATCACTTTTGATACTATATGTAAATCTTCACTGCCAGAAACCACAGCGATAGGAAGGTCAGGGTAATCCTCACGGATGCGGATCAAGCCATACAAATCGCCATTACCAGGCATGTGCAAATCCAGCAATAAAATGTCTAGCTCTGGCTGCGCATCGAGTACCGCCAAGGTACTGTCGAAGGTATCAGATTCAAACACTTCTAGGGGGGTAAACTGCTTTGTCAGTGCCCCTTTTAATGCTTCACGAAATAATGGGTGATCGTCCGCGATTAAAAACTGACTCATGCTGTGCTCCTAAAAAAATCGGCCGTCATCGCTTGATGACAGCCGATAGTCTACGTTTAGAATCGTTCGTTAATCAAGTTCTTAACGCCTAATTAACGATTTAGACGGTTTTCAATGAGATCGTCCACCACACCAGGATCCGCCAGCGTCGAGGTATCGCCTAATTGCTGGTGCTCATTGGCTGCAATTTTACGCAAAATACGACGCATAATTTTACCTGAGCGGGTTTTCGGTAGTCCCGGTGACCATTGAATCATATCCGGAGAGGCAATGGGGCTAAGCTCTTTACGCACCCAGTTCCGCACTTCCTTAGTCAATTCATCACTCACCTGGACGCCATCGTTTGGGGTAATATAAACGTAAATCCCCTGCCCTTTAATGTCATGTGGATAACCAACAACGGCAGCCTCGGCGACAGCCTCGTGCGCCACCAAGGCACTTTCAATTTCTGCGGTACCTAAGCGGTGACCTGACACATTAAGTACATCATCTACGCGACCGGTGATCCAATAATAGCCATCCTCATCACGACGACAACCATCACCGGTGAAGTACACCCCTGGATAGGCTGAGAAGTAGGTTTGCTCAAAACGCTCGTGATCGCCGTATACAGTACGTGCTTGCGACGGCCAGCTATCGAGAATAACAAGGTTACCGTCAACCGCACCCTCAAGGTTATTTCCCTCGGCATCGTAAAGTGCTGGGGCAATACCAAAGAAAGGTCGCGTCGCTGAGCCAGGCTTCATGTCGGTTGCACCCGGCAGCGGCGTGATCATGATGCCGCCAGTTTCGGTTTGCCACCAAGTATCCACAATAGGACACTGGCTGTTACCAATATTTTCGTAATACCATGCCCAGGCCTCTGGGTTAATGGGCTCGCCCACCGAACCCAATACTCGCAATGATGAGCGTGTTGAACTGGCGGTGGGTTCATTACCTTTTGCCATCAGCGCGCGAATGGCTGTAGGCGCAGTGTACAGAATCGTCACTTGATGCTTGTCGACTACTTCCCCCATGCGCCCTGCACTTGGGTAGGTCGGCACACCTTCAAAGATCACTTGTGTACAGCCATTAACCAAAGGCCCATAAGCAATATAGCTGTGACCAGTGATCCAGCCAACATCAGCACTACACCAGTAGACATCGTCATCATGCACATCGAACACATATTCATGAGTCATGGAGGTATACACCAAATAACCGCCCGTAGAGTGCACGACCCCTTTAGGCTGGCCCGTTGAGCCTGAGGTATAAAGAATAAATAAAGGATCTTCAGCGTCCATCACCTCCGGCTCGCAGTGGCTAGGCTGATCAGCGACTAAATCATGCCACCACAGGTCGTGACTGTGCCACTGCACGTCACCACCGGTAAGTTGATGCACAATAACATGCTCGACCGTAGTCACCGACTCTTGGCTCACGGCCTCATCGACATTGGCCTTCAATGGCACGGTGCCACCGCCACGGCGACCCTCATCTGAGGTGATCACCACTTTAGCGCCACTGTCGTTGATGCGATCGGCGATTGCAGAAGGCGAGAAACCACCGAACACCACCGAGTGCACAGCACCGATGCGCGCGCATGCTTGCATCGCGTAGACAGCTTGCGGCGTCATCGGCATATAAATAGCCACACGATCGCCCTTACTAACGCCTAGTTTGCGCAGGCCATTAGCCAGTTTGCACACCTCATCATGCAATTGCTGGTAGCTAATATGCTCGCTTTGGCTCGGGTCATCTCCTTCCCAAATCAATGCTGTCTTATTGGCTTTATGTTCTAAATGACGATCAATACAATTATATGATGCATTGAGTTGCCCGTCTTCGAACCACTTAATGCTGATATGGCCTTTATCAAAAGAGGTATTTTTTACCTTTGTATAGGGGGTATACCAGTGCAAACGCTTACCATGTTCGGCCCAGAAGCCCTCGGGGTCATCTATGGACTGCTGATATAGTGCTTTGTATTTTTCGTTATCGACTAGTGCGTTGTTTTTGATGTTTTCAAAAACCGGATAAATGCTCTGTGACATAACCGTCTCCATATCTTTTGTTGCCTGTAGGCTTGCCCACAGCATTACTCAGGGCTGAATGTTTCAGTATTAGACCTTAGTATGAAATCCCACAAAATGGCCACAAACCTGCCTACACTCAGCAAGTTAACTAACCACATACTCAGAGTTCGGCTATACCTTAGTCGTAAGACCAATAGGTAATTGCTCAAAATCATGGCAACGACCATGTTTTCATAGCTAGCTTGCAACAGGACAACTTCATTATGACAACACAAAAACGACTAACAAAAACATTTATGGCGGTGTGCGCTGCGCTTGGCTCGGTAGTCGGTAGCGCTCACGCGGCCACCATTGGCGACACCGATATTAGTTATGGCGGCTACGTCAAAGTTGATGCCATGTGGAGTGATTACTCCGCTGGCACCATTTCTGGCGACAGTATTGGCCGTGACTTTTATGTTCCCAGTACCACCCCCGTCGGGCCAGACGCCGATACCGATGCAGTATTTGATATGCATGCCCGCCAATCTCGTTTTAATTTTGGTACCAGTACCAAAGTGAGTAACGGAAAAACAGTAAAAACTAAAATCGAGCTAGATTTTATCGGATCTGTCGGGGGCAACGAACGTGTCACCAACTCCTACTCACCGCGTTTACGCCAAGCCTTTATTACCTACGATGGCTGGTTATTTGGTCAAGCATGGTCTAATTTCCAGAACGTCAGCGCGTTGCCAGAAACTCTTGATTTCGTTGGCCCAGCGGAGGGCACGGTGTTCGCCCGTCAGGCACAAGTCCGTTATAGCGTTGGTAATTGGGCATTTTCGGCCGAAAACCCAGAAAGCTCTATTACCGTCAATGGTGCTCGAGTAGAAACCGACGATGCCAGCATGCCTGATTTCACTGCCCGCTATAATCACAAAGCGGACTGGGGCCATATTGCTGTTACTGCGTTGGCGCGTCAGCTAACATACAAGCAAAACGGCTTTGATGAAGACGAAACCTCGTTTGGGGTAAGTGTTTCAGGGCGCGTGAATCTCGGCTCCGACAACCTTAAGTTTATGCTAACTCAAGGCAAAGGATTGGGTCGTTATGTTGGCCTTAACGTCGCCCACGGTGCGGTATTCGATGGCGATGAACTTGATGCTATTGACTCAACCTCAGGGTTTATTGGCTATCAGCACCATTGGAATAATCACTTCAGATCGACTTTCCTTTATTCCTTCTTCAGCGCTGATAACAATACCGATTTACTCGCCTTCAGTGGCGACCCTACCGAAAGCAGCGTCAGTTACAGTGCCAACTTACTGTACTCGCCGGTTAAGAAACTCACCTTCGGAGTGGAGTTTAAACACGCAGAGCGAGAAACCGAAAGCGGCGCCGATGGTGACTTGGACCGCTTACAGTTTTCCGCAAAATATGCGTTTTAATAGGGTTTAAGCTTTAAGCGAGAGCCTTGCTCTGCAGATGTTGGATGATTTTTGGCCGCTTATTAAAAGCGGCTTTTTATTTTTCGCAACAAAAGTGTGTTTGCAAATCATTCTCACTCAGATTAGTCTATGCACGATTTTTAACTCTCTGTGCTAAAAGATTATGTCTAAGAAAAGCTTCACTTTAAGTAAAATAGCAACGCTTTGCGCCGTTGCCCTGAGTACTTCAGCTTTTGCTGAGCAAGCAAAAGACAAAGATATTGAACGTGTTTCCGTGTATGGTCAGCACCATAAAAACTACATCACCGAACAAGCGGACTCGGCGTCTAAACTCGGCATCACCATTAAAGAAACGCCCCAGTCTATCTCTGTGGTGTCTCGTGCATTAATGGATGACTTTTCACTGGACGACATTAACGCTGTATTAGAGTCAACACCGGGTGTCACTGTTGAGCAAATCGAAACAGACCGTACTTACTTTAAAGCCCGTGGTTTTGATATCACTAACTTCCAAGTTGATGGTTTAGGTATCCCTCAAGATGGTGGTGATGTGCATGGTACCCTTGATACCTCTATTTACGATCGCATTGAGATTGTCCGTGGTGCCAACGGTATTATGACTGGCGCGGGTACTCCTGCAGCGACCGTTAACATGGTACTGAAAAAGCCCACTTATACGACTCAAGCCAGTGCCTCTGCATCTGTTGGCTCGTGGAATAAAAATCGTTTAGAGGTGGATGTTTCTGGCGCCTTAACTGATAACCACGCAATGCGCGCAGTGGTCACTAAGCAGCGTTCAGATTCATACTTGGACCGCTACGCCACAGATTTAACCTTGGGTTACATCGCCTATGAAGGTCAGCTCACTGACAGCACTAAGGTATCAGTGAATTATATTCGTCAGTCAAAAGATGCCGATAGCCCTCTTTGGGGAGCCTTGCCATTGTTTTATGATGATGGCACTGCGACTGACTTCGACGTATCCACAAGCACGGCCGCTGATTGGTCTTATTGGAATAACGACAACGAACATATTTTTGTTGAACTGGAGCAAAGTTTGGGCACCTCTTGGTTTATACGCGCTCGCTACGCGCACATGACCAATGAGCAAGACTCCGAGTTATTTTATGTCTACGGCACCCCAAGTGCTGAAACCGGGCTGGGATTAACCGGCTACGCCAGTGAATACGACTATAAAGATCAGCAAAACCTTTATGATTTATACGCCACAGGTGATTTCTCGCTGTTTGGACAAACTCATAACTTAGTGTTTGGTGTCAGTAGCGCCGATATGAACTACCAAGATAGTTCACTTTACGACTACCTGACCGGGAATGGCTTCCCGGCGATGCCACCACTGGAGGATTTTGAAGGTAACGCACCTGTTCCTACTTTGACAGATGACCCTCTCAATCGTCCAGGAGGTTCGACTGTGGAGGCTGACCAAAAATCTGCTTACGCGTCGGCACGCTTCAAAATCACTGAGCCTCTAGCCATTCTTGCTGGTGGTCGTTATACCGAGTGGGATTCTGAGGGCCTATCTTACGGTAATTCCAAAGTGAACAGCTCAGAAGAGTTTATTCCTTATATTGGTGCTGTCTACGACTTTGCAGAGAATTACACTGTGTATGCCAGCTACACTGAAACCTTTGCGCCACAATCAGAGCAAGATCAAACCGGCATGGCTTTAGACCCAATCACCGGTGAGAGTAAAGAGCTGGGGATTAAAGCACAGTTGCTAGATGGTCAGTTGTTTGCCACTTTTGCTATTTTCGATGCTCTGCAAGACGGTATTGCCTTGCCTGACACCGCTCTTTCAACTCCTGACAACACGGTTTACTACGCTGCTGAAGGGATCAATAGCGATGGCTACGAGCTTGAACTCAGTGGTCGTCTCACTGATGACTTAAGTGCTAGCTTCAGCTACAGCCATGTGGATATTGAAGCCGGTGATGACGTCAATGAAGGTAAGCTAGTTCGTGATTACACCCCAGAAGACCAAGTTAAAGTGGCGCTGAATTATCAGGTCCCTGTAATTGAGGGTTTAAGCTTGGGTGCCAATTATCGCTGGCAAGCCAAAACGTCACGAGTGCAAAGCAATGGCACTATTCCTACGGTGACGACACAAGGTGCGTATGGCTTACTTGATTTAGTGGCCACTTACCAAGTGACTGAGCGCATCAGTGCCACCTTTAATGTTAACAACGTGACCGATGAAAAGTACCTGCACAGCCTTTACTGGGCCCAGGGCTATTACGGTGCACCACGTCACTATGCCTTCTCTATTAACTGGCAGCTTTAATTCCCTGTCTTAGTTAAACAGTAGAACGCCAAACTCTGTGTTTGGCGTTTTTTTATGTCTGGTCATTAGTCTTAAAGCCTAGCTAAAACTTATGGCAGGCGTGCCAGCGATGAAACTCCAGCCATAAAAAAACCAGCCCTTAGGCTGGTTTCGCTTACTCTTATTCTGTCTTACTCGCTCTGCGCTTCAGCAGCTAGCGGGTTGGTTTCACCGTCTTCAGGCTGAATGGTTGCTTTAAGCAGCAACATTTCCCGTAGCTTACCTTCAATCTCATTGGCAATCTCAACATTCTCTTTTAAGAACTTAATAGAGTTAGATTTACCTTGGCCGACTTTAGAGCCGTTGTAGCTGTACCAAGCACCGGACTTTTCAATGAGCTTGTGCTTCACACCTAAATCAATCAGCTCGCCTTCTTTGGAGATACCTTCACCATACATGATGATAAACTCGGCTTGCTTAAATGGCGGCGCCACTTTGTTTTTCACTACTTTGACGCGGGTCTCGTTGCCGATCACTTCATCACCGTCTTTCACTGAACCAATACGGCGAATGTCTAAACGTACAGACGAGTAGAATTTCAGAGCATTACCACCGGTAGTGGTTTCAGGATTACCAAACATCACACCAATCTTCATACGGATTTGGTTGATAAACACACACAAGGTGTTTGAGCGTTTGATGTTTGCCGTTAACTTACGCAGCGCCTGTGACATTAAACGTGCTTGCAAGCCAACGTGGCTGTCACCCATTTCGCCTTCAATTTCAGCTTTTGGTGTCAGTGCAGCGACCGAGTCAACAATGACCACATCAACCGCGCCTGAGCGTACTAGCATGTCACAAATTTCCAACGCTTGCTCACCAGTATCCGGCTGCGAAACCAGTAGCTCTTCAACGTTAACACCTAGCTTTTCGGCGTAGACAGGGTCTAGGGCATGCTCGGCATCGACGAAGGCACAGGTTTTACCATCGCGCTGGGCTTGAGCAATGACTTGTAATGTAAGGGTTGTTTTACCTGACGATTCTGGGCCATAAATTTCAACAACACGCCCGGTCGGCAAACCACCTATACCTAGAGCGATATCGATTCCCAGTGAGCCGGTAGAAATGGCTTCAATATCCAAAGCCTGGCTATCACCGAGCTTCATAATTGAGCCTTTACCGAATTGACGCTCAATTTGCGAAACCGCTGCACTTAAGGCTTTTGATTTGTTATCGTTCATGCTGTTCTCCAAAATCGTTCTGTGCCACACGCTGGCTTAATGTGTCTTAGTATACTGTATGGAATTACAGTATCAAGCAGATTCTATAATTTTTACCGTCATCGCCAGAGCATGAGCTATTGCTTGCTCACGCACGTACGCGCGATCGCCGCTGAATACCTGCTGTTGCACGCTCACCTGCTGATTAAAGAACACCGCAAACCACACCAGTCCTACCGGTTTATCATCACTGCCGCCGTCGGGACCGGCAATGCCTGACGTGACCACCGCCACATCAGCCTCTGCGGCTTGTGCTGCACCAATAGCCATTTCACGCACGGTTTGTTCACTTACCGCGCCATAATCGGCCAATGTTTGCTTGCTCACGCCCAAGCGCTCGTGCTTAGCTTCATTGGAATAAGTCACCATCGCTTCGGCAAAATAACGCGAGCTGCCGGGGGTATCGGTAATGGCATAAGCAATGCCCCCCCCGGTGCATGATTCAGCGGTAGTGATCATCATCTGCTTATCCGCTAGAATAGCGCCGAGCTGGGCAGCAAGGGTTTTCGTATTGTTCGTTGACTGGTGCTGTAAATTCATAACCATCCTTATTCGAGTGCGTGCATGTCAGCAAATCTCTACAGTGAAGATAATATAAAACAACAAACCCCGATGATGCAGCAATACCTGCGAATAAAAGCGCAACATCCCGATATTTTGCTGTTTTATCGTATGGGCGATTTTTATGAGCTGTTTTTTGATGATGCCATTCGCTCCGCCGAGTTACTTGATATATCACAGACCTATCGTGGCAAAGCCGGCGGCGAACCTATTCCCATGGCCGGTGTCCCCTACCATGCGGTGGAAAACTACCTCGCTCGCCTAGTACAGCTCGGTGAGTCGGTGGCCATTTGCGAACAAGTGGGCGATCCGGCAACCAGCAAAGGCCCGGTTGAGCGCAAAGTCGTACGTATCGTCACCCCGGGCACCATCACCGACGAAGCGCTATTAAAAGAGCGTCAAGACAACTTGTTAGTTAGCGTGTATAAAAACCCACAAGGCCGTTTTGGCGTTGCCTATTTAGATATCAACTCCGGACGCTTTAATGTCGTTGAATGTGCTGACAATGACGCATTTAAATCCACTTTGCAACGCCTTAACCCGGCCGAACTGCTCTATCCAGAAACCTTTGCTGATATGGCGCTTATAGAGCATATTAAAGGCACTCGTCGACGTCCGGAATGGGAATTCGATTTAGATACCGCCGTTACCGCACTATGTCAGCAATTTGGCACCCAAGACTTGATTGGCTTTGGTGTTCATGAAGCAAAGTTAGCACTGACTGCCGCTGGCTGCCTATTACAGTATGTCAAAGACACGCAACGTACCGCCCTGCCCCATATTAAAGGCATTAGTCTCGAGCAAGATACGCAGGCCGTGGTACTCGACAGCGCCACCAGAAAAAACCTTGAGCTTACGCAAAACCTCAGTGGCGGTCTGGAAAACACACTCGCGGCCGTACTCGACAAAACAGCAACGCCTATGGGCTCGCGGTTATTGAAACGTCGCATTCACAACCCTATTCGCTGTCGCAAGGAGCTCAACCTTCGTCTTAATGCCATTAGCACCATCATCGACCAAGCGTGGTATATGGAGTTGCAGCCACTGCTGCGTGCTGTGGGCGATGTTGAGCGTATCGTTGCCCGATTAGCGCTAGGCAATGCGCGCCCTCGCGATCTATCTCGCTTGCGCGCAGCGCTGGAGCAACTGCCTGAGCTACAAAACATGTTAGCGACCAGTCAGTGCCAGCGGATAAAGCAAATTGCCACCGCCAGTCACCCCAATGATGAACTACTGCAGTTACTGACACGCGCCATTGTTGATAACCCACCGGTATTGATCCGCGATGGCGGGGTGATTGCTGAGGGTTACAACGATGAGCTTGATCATTGGCGTAACCTCTCGCAAGGGGCCACCGATGTGCTCACCGCCATGGAAGAGCGAGAGCGCGAGAGCACCGGTATTAGTACTTTGAAAATTGGCTACAACAAGGTGCATGGCTTTTATATTGATATTAGCCGCGCGAACTCTCACTTAGTGCCAAGCCACTATATTCGTCGTCAGACCCTGAAAAATAACGAGCGCTATATCATCCCCGAGCTCAAAGAGCACGAAGATAAGGTGCTAGGTAGCCAAACCAAAGCGCTGGCGCTGGAAAAGCAGCTCTATGATGAGCTATTCACCCTCATTGCCCCGCACATAGATGCATTGCAACAATTGGCGACGGCATTAAGTGAATTAGACGTACTGAATAACCTAGCTGAACGCGCGCAGACGCTCAACTACGCGAAACCTGAGCTGCATGAAGGCGACGGCATCGCCATCAGTGAAGGACGTCACCCTGTGGTTGAGCAGGTGATGACAGACCCCTTTATTGCCAACCCGGTGGAGCTCAATAATCAACGCCGAATGTTGATGATAACCGGCCCGAATATGGGCGGTAAATCAACCTATATGCGCCAAACGGCACTGATTGTGTTAATGGCTCATATTGGCAGCTTTGTGCCAGCGGCACAGGCGCAAATCGGCTTGGTCGATCGTATTTTCACCCGTATCGGTGCCAGCGACGATCTCGCCTCTGGCCGCTCGACCTTTATGGTTGAGATGACCGAAACAGCCACCATTTTAAACAATGCCACGGCCCACTCGCTGGTGTTAATGGATGAGATTGGTCGCGGTACCAGTACCTATGACGGTTTGTCGCTCGCCTATGCCACGGCAGATTACCTGGCTCACAAAATTAATGCCAAAACCTTATTTGCCACCCATTACTTTGAGCTTACAGAGCTTGCCGAGCATGAATCAGGGTTAGTAAACGTGCACTTAGATGCCATTGAACACAACGATACCATTGCCTTTATGCATAAAGTCTTAGAAGGCCCTGCAAGTAAGAGTTTTGGCTTACAGGTCGCGGCATTAGCGGGCGTGCCTAAGGCGGTGATCAACAGTGCTAAACGCAAACTCAAACAATTAGAGCAACAACCAGCAATTAACGCCAACACCTCGAGCACACAAGCGCAGCTGGATTTATTGGCGGAGCCCGAGCCCAGTGAGGTTGAAAATGAGCTCAGTAATATTAACCCCGACGATCTAAGCCCGCGTCAGGCTCATGAGTTGTTATACCGGTTAAAAGAGCTGCTATAGAAACGATAAAGCCCGCAATTAAGCGGGCTTTTTTATATCTCAGGGTTATTGACCATTGTTCATCTGGGTGAGTTTATCGCCAATGGGACCAGAGAAATTGTAACCATCGTACTTATCCCAGTTTATCGACCAGGTCATTACCCCGCCAAAGTGTGGATATGGGTTACTGGGTGTAATGGTGCCACATGCTTGCCCCTTGGTTAAGCAACCCAACGCATCAATAATGTTTTGCGTGGGTGCTTGCCCTGAATTAGCCGATTGCGGCCCAGACGGCAGACCGATAGCGACTTGATCATCACGCAGCGGCGCAAATTGTTGACCATTAGCAAGGGTAAATCCTTCTATCAACATTTTCGCATGCGCGACCATCATGTTGACCGACCCTTCAGGTGCCGAGCCCGGCTCATAAGGATTAGGTAATCCACCATTGTTGTAGAGTTGCACATGGAGTAAATCCAGGGTATCGCGCACATCGTCAATGAGCGGAATATACGCCCCCCAAATGCCAGAATAAGCGACCATGCCCCCGTGAACATAAGGGTGCTCCGGAGCCATTGTAAGATACATATCGCCCCCCATGTTTTGCTCAATTTGCTTTAGGGCACGTCCTAAACGCGCTTGGATCTGTGAGCCATGAACCAGGTTGGAACCACTCTCGTAATCGACATCTAGGCCATCAAAGCCCCATTCATTGATGATGTTGGTCAAACTGGCGACAAAGTTCGCCTCATCACTATCCGTCTCTAGGGTAATCGTGCCTTCGGCGCCGCCAAGGCTCAATACCACGACCTTTCCTTGTGCTTGTAAATCTTTTATGTCTTGCTTAAATTTAACCGGGTCTATCGGCGGACAATCGGAACGAATATCCTCTTCAAAGGGGTGAAAGACAACTTTACCGGTGGCATTGCGGTCATTCTCAGCAAAGGCAATATCGATGATATCCCAAGCACTGGAAATATCAGACAAGGGGATAGGACAGCCTGCCGGATTAACGAAGTTATGCCAATAACCGATGAGCTTATGTTTTTTCCCCGCTGGGGTATCAATCACATTAATTGTCGCGGCCGTGCTTTGTGCGCTGTTACCTTGAGAGTCATTGGCAAGGGCGCTAACTGCATACTGGCCTAAACTCGCGGGGGTATAATTCAGCGTATAAGGGGCACTGCTATCACTGCCAACGATTTGCCCATTCACAGCAAAGCTCACCTCGGTAATACTGCCGAGCGCTGAGCTTGCATCAGCAGCCAGTGTCAGGCTTTGCCCTAAGGGCAGCTGCTCTGCGCTGGCAGGAGAGGTCAAACTCACCACCAAGGGCTGATCAGTGACAGTGACCAGCACCGACTGCTCGCTAAGGTTGCCTTCATTATCACTCGCGGCAACCGTCACCGCCGTCTCACCGAGCCCTTGCACTTGCCATGTAGCTTGGTAAGGCGCGCTCGTGTCTGTGGCGATAACATTGCCTGCAACAGAGAATTCAACCGCACTGACACTGCCGTCACTGTCGCTAACATCGGCGCTAATCACCGTACTTTGCCCTTGCAATAAGGTGGCATTAGCACTGGGCGAGGTAATGGTGATATCCGGAGCAATTGCGCAAATCCCAAGGTCGGTCCAAGCATCCTGCCAGTGCTGGCCGACTCCAGGTTCATATGCCCAAGCCGAACTTGAAGAGCACCAACCAGCGACGTCACAGCGATAGGCGTGATTAACATTTTCGACGGTATCCCCTTGGCTATAACTGGTGCCTGCAACATAACTAGGCGTCCCCTGACAGATGCCTGCTGCGGCCGCATCAACGTTGACTTGCACACTGGCACTCATACTCTGGGCACCGACATCATCGGTGGCTTTGGCTTGAAACTGATGAAGCCCCGACTCGGCCTGCCATTGTATAGAATAGGGCGCACTGCTATCGCTGCCAACTTGTACTTGATCAACATAAAAATCTACCGCCGTAACAACACCATCACTGTCATCGGCATTCGCGCTCAAGGTCATTTGCTCACCGCTACGCGCTTGGGTTTGCGCTGTGGGTGCAGTTAACGTCACTGTCGGCGCAGCATTCCCGTCAGCGGGAAGCACCGAAATTTGTACTTCAGCGCTGACGCCCTCGCCTTGCTGATCATCTCGCGCCTGAGCGAGCAAAGTATGCTCTCCAGCCAAGGCTTGCCAATTTAGCTCAAAAGGAGCGGCATTATCGACACCCAGTGAAACTCCATTGATGAAAAACTCAACGGCGCTGATACTGCCATCACTGTCGCTTGCTTGCGCCTTAAGGACAACGCTGTCATTTTCACCAAAAGAACTATTGTTAAGAGGCGAAGTAAGCTCGACTATTGGCGTTTGGTTGGCATCATCGCATTGACCCAGTAAACGCCATTGCTGCCAGTCTCCTGAGTGAGTGGCTGGGTCTTGATTTTGCGTCCACCAGTTCGCTTCATATGCTTTGTCTTGGTATACAACCTGAGCACCACTGTTATAGGCATCATCGCTATTCCATGGCGTCAGTGTGCTGCAGTCTAAGGCCCAAGACACAGTGGGCGCCGCCATGAGTGTTGCCACTACAGCTGGTATATATCGCCGATAGGATTTCATAAATCACCTCGTTTGTTTTTTAATCAGGTCCAGACTAACCAAAACAAACATGTTAATCAATTGTATATTTTTTGTTTTACCCAAAGCCATTATTAACAATCGACAAATATCAAAAGAAAGGACTTGAGTGAGCTTGAATTTATCTCAGCACAAAAGGGTACGTTAACAATGAGTGTTGGAGTATCTGGGAAAGTTCTTGGGCTGCGAGGCCTTTTGTATGTTGCCCAGCTAATTAAGTGCATAAAAAAGCCGCCTTAAAAAGGCGGCTTGTGGGTAATCAGTCATTACATTTGTTCAAATAGACTCTCGGTGTTAAGCCCTTCATGATGGAGCATATCTTTTAATCGGCGCAATGCCTCCACTTGAATTTGTCTTACCCGCTCTCGGGTAAGGCCAATTTCTCGGCCTACATCCTCAAGGGTGGATGGCTCGTATCCTAATAAACCAAAGCGTCGAGCCAAAACTTCCCGCTGTTTAGGGTTTAGTTCATCAAGCCAATGCACGATGTGATCGTTGATATCTTTACTTTGCACTTCCCCTTCGGGACCACTGCCCTTCTCATCAGCAATAATGTCCAGTAATGCTTTATCGTTGTCACCACCAATCGGGGTATCAACAGAGGAAATCTTTTCGTTTAAACGCAACATTTTAGTCACGTCTTCTACTGGTCGGTCTAAACGCTCTGCAATTTCTTCTGCAGTTGGTTCATGATCCAGTTGCTGCGTCAGTTCACGGGCCGTACGCAAGTAAACATTGAGCTCTTTTACCACGTGAATCGGTAGGCGAATAGTGCGTGTCTGGTTCATTATCGCACGCTCTATGGTTTGTCGTATCCACCATGTTGCATAAGTTGAAAAGCGAAAACCGCGCTCTGGATCAAACTTCTCCACGGCGCGGATCAGCCCCAGATTACCTTCCTCAATCAGATCGAGTAACGCTAAACCACGATTATTGTAACGTCGGGCAATTTTCACAACCAGGCGTAGGTTGCTCTCAATCATGCGTTTTCTTGACGCTTCGCAACCGCGTAAGGCTTTACGTGCAAAGTAGACTTCTTCCTCGGCGCTTAACAGCGGCGAAAAGCCAATTTCACTTAGGTAAAGTTGCGTTGCATCGAGGTTTTTAACATTATCGTCCTTGGCGAAGATCTCTTCCTCAGCATTACTTTCCTCTACTTGCTCTAGGAGTTCTTCCTTTGGTTCGTCGATAACATTTGTATCAGTGGCGTTGTCTTGTGTGGTTTCAAGTTTTGCAGTGTGACCCATCAGAGTACCCTCCGGTGTAGCGCGGTAAAAATCCCAAACACCTTACTACTGTTTCGTGCTTGTAAAGCTAGGGTAAGTACTTGCTCGGATTGACTGCTTTGCCTCGATACCGGATTTCAAAACGAAGAGCGGTAACAGGGGACTCAGAGCTGCCCATCTCGGCAATCTTTTGCCCAGCTTTGACATCCTGTTTTTCCTGTACTAGTAAACGCGAATTGTGTGCGTACGCACTAAGATAATCATCGTTATGTTTCACTATGATTAAATTACCGTATCCCCGTAGCGCATCACCCGCATACACGACCACACCATCGGCGGCAGCGCGAACAGAAGTCCCTGTTCGGTTGGCTATCTGCACCCCTTTATAGCCATTTTCTTTATTAGAGAAACGCTGCGTGACCTTTCCCTGTGCTGGCCATTGCCAGCTCAAAGTTTGAGCTGACTTGTTAGCAGAACGTGCTTTTTTGCTAACAGTTTTTTTACTAGGTTGTTTTCGAACATACTCCCGTTGTATCGGCTTCGCAACCTCTTTCTTTAATTTTTTGTTATTTTTTTGTGTTGATTTTGTAGACTTTTTACTCGAGTTACGATATTTTTCTCGCTTTTTCTTTTTTAGCCATTGCGACTCGATGTAAATCAACTGCTTTGGGTAAATAGTGTACGGCGGCTTAATACCATTGATTTGCGCGATTTCCCGGACATCTTTGTTAGCACTAAAAGCAATGGCGTAGAGGGTATCGCCTTTTTGCACACGATAGTGCTCCCCGGTGATATGAATTTTTCGTGACACTTTGGCCCGACCAGTGTCTAGGACAGAAACCGGTGCGGGTGTATTTCGAGACGAGCAAGCGCTCAATAACAAGCAAACCAGTACTATCAAACTGGTGTATTTCACTTGCATAAAGCGCCCTTGCATAGCTTAGCGGTAAACCAAATATAAACCGATGGCCAAGCTAACTACAAGCCAACCAAGCACTTCCACGTATTGTCGCAGTTTTTGCTCCATACGCGCTCCTCCCCACTTCATCAATGCAGCGACAAGAAAAAAGCGTGCACCTCGGCCTACTGCCGATGCCACCAAGAAAGGTAAAAAGGCCATCTGCAATAAACCAGCGCCTATGGTAAAGACCTTGTAAGGTATCGGCGAGAAGCCAGCTATAAACACCACCCACACGCCATAATGTTCAAACCAAGCGAGTGCTTGGGCAAACTTATCTTGCCAACCCATAGAATGGATAAATGGTTCAACTAAGGGTTCAAATAACCAAAAACCAAGAACATAACCTAATACTCCGCCAATAACAGAGGCTAAGGTGGTCAAAATAGCGAAACGCCAAGCTTGTGAAGTTTTCGCTAAGCACATCGGTGCCAGCATGACGTCAGGGGGAACGGGGAAAAATACCGATTCGGCAAAGCTCATCCCTGCTAAGTAGCGCTCAGCATGTCGGTGAGCGGCCCAACGCAAGGCGGCATCGTACAAAGGGGTAAATAACTGCAAGAAAACTTCCTTATATTATGTCGCCAGGTATCAAGGGCACGAAACGCACATCGGCCATAACTTGTTGATTAAATTGATTTCCATGGCGAGTATATACCATTAGCTTTTGTTCAGCATCGCCTATTGGCACAATCATCACACCACCGTCATCAAGCTGCTGGAGTAGCTGCTCGGGAACACTGGATGCTGCGGCAGTCACTATAATACCCTGAAATGGCGCTTGAGATGCCCAACCTTGCCAACCGTCACCATGCTTCATGCTGACGTTATACAAATCAAGTTGATGCAAGCGGCGTTTTGCTTGCCACTGCAACGCCTTGATACGCTCTACCGAGTACACCTTGTCAAACAGCTGTGCCAATATAGCGCTTTGATAACCAGAACCTGTACCTATCTCCAACACCTTAGAGTTCACACCATGCTGGCGCAGCAGTGCGGTCATCTGCGCGACGATAAAGGGTTGCGAGATCGTTTGCCCTTGGCCGATTGGTAAAGCGGTATTCTGATAGGCTTTATGTTTTAGCACCTCATCTATAAATACATGCCGAGGGGTGTGTGCTATAACCTCAAGCACGCGCTGATCAGTCACTCCCTCTTTGGCCAACAACTCTGCCAATGAACTTGCACTGCGTTGCAGATTACCGATCATCACCAGACTCCAACAGCCATTCCTGCAAGGGGGTAATGCTTTCATGAGCGGTCATATCCACACTCATTGGCGTCACTGCGGCATAACCTTGACGAATTGCATCAAAATCAGTGCCCGCCCCCGCATCTAGTTCAGGGCCAAGCGAGCCATACCAATACACCTTCCGACCCCAAGGGTCACGCTGTGCGGTCATGGTTTCCGCTTTATGACGAGCACCCAATCGCGTTACTTTAATGCCTCTAAGTTCACGGTAAGGCACATCAGGAACATTGATATTAATAATTTGGTCTTTCGGTAATGGGTGGCTCTTGAGCTTTTTGATTATATCAACCGTCACTTGTGCTGCCGTCTCAAAGTGCTCACACTCTGGTCCTACAAGCGACACAGCAATGGCTGGTAAGCCCATGTGTCGGCCTTCGGTGGCGGCGGCCACAGTGCCAGAATAGAGGGTGTCATCACCCAAATTAGCACCATGGTTTACGCCCGCGACAACTAAGTCCGGTTGTTGCGCCAATAATGCATTCAAAGCAACGTGTACACAGTCGGTCGGCGTGCCATTGATACTGATAAAACCATTGTCTAGCTTGTGGGCACGCAGTGGGTTCATTAACGTCAATGAGTTACTGGCACCACTGCAGTTTCGATCGGGTGCCACCACATCAACCTCAGCAATTTGCTGCAACGCTTGATATAAAGCGGCTATTCCTTTGGCATGCACACCATCATCATTACTTAGCAATATTCTCATCGTGATTCCTTGTAATACTGTTCTCACTTTGTCGATAGTCAACCAGCTCTCTGAGTAACGCCGTAGCAAAACAGCCTTTTTTTAGACTAAAACTCAGCTCTATCACATTCTCGCTTGGCGCTGCGACAGTTAAGTTTTCAGGGTAAAGACGCAGCATACGACGCTCCCCTTTAAGCCCTAATTGTGCCAATCCCGTGCACCAATCATTAAATGGTGCCAACCATTGACGCTCTTGCGCCACCAGTGCCTTATCCCCCTTACCCACCATGGGGGCAGACAGCTCAATATCACCTTGTACTAAGCGGGTGATGTTCTCAGGAGTAATGGCATCAGTGAAAAAGGCGTTACTGCCACTGAGCATAAACACTTCATGTTGCAGGGTTTTGGCAAGGCCATGCTCGGCTACTCGCAAACTAACGATCTGATTAAAAATGTAAGACCGGGCGGCGGAGATCACCATCGATCGCAGCTTTTTATCGCGGATACGCTCACCTTGGAACATCCGCTGCGCCATGGTGAGATTATGCCCGCCATGACCAAAACGTTGCTCTCCAAAGTAATTGGGCACTCCCTGACGCACGGCGTTAATACGACTAAGCACCGCTAGTGGCTCATCTACCTCACGCAAGCGTATTTTAAAGTGATTCCCTCGATGGCAACCGAGACGCAAACGGCGACCATGGCGTTGCTGCTCAGTAACAAAGATTGACTCATCATTTAGGGCACTGAAGTCAATATGCTTCTTTATCGGAACAGGAACACTAAACCACTGGCTACACACACCTTGGCGGTCTTTTTGCCCGGCGTAAGCCACCTCTCTAGGAGCCACTTGTGCGAGCTTGGCAATGACTTTGGCGACCGCCTGTGTGTTAACACCACGTTTGATTATATGAATACAAACATGCTCACCTTCACCATCGAGCTCAAATCCAAGCTCTTCGTCGACCATAAAGTCTTCGGCGTGCTCTTTAAACAGCGCTTTTGCGCTTGGCTTGCCGTATAAATAGTTTAGCTCAGCTAAAGGCTGCTCCCAGGGTGATACTGCGTCACTCATGACGATTCGACCAACAGTGCCACCGCATGACTCGCTATTCCTTCTTTGCGCCCTGCGAAACCGAGCTTTTCAGTGGTCGTTGCCTTAACATTGACTTGATCCATGCGCACCTGTAAATCATCGGCTAAACATTGGCGCATAGCATCAATATGAGGGCGCATTTTCGGTGCTTGAGCGACAATGGTGACATCAACATTGCCCACCGCATAACCCTTATTATTCACTTCCTGCATCACTCGGCGCAGCAGTATACGGCTATCAATACCAGCAAATTCGGCACTGGTATCAGGAAAATGTTTGCCGATATCCCCCAATGCCAACGCCCCGAGTAGGGCATCACATAAGGCATGAATAGCAACATCGCCATCGGAGTGGGCAATAAAGCCTTGCTCATAATCGATGCTCACGCCGGCAATCACTAGCGGCCCTTCACCACCAAAGCGGTGTACATCATAGCCATGACCAATGCGGATCATACAAACTCCGTTACTTGTTGGGCCAAAAGAAAGTTTGCTAACTGTAAGTCTTCTGGCGTGGTTATTTTGAAATTATCACTGCGTCCGGTGATTAAGCGTACCGGATGTCCAGCCCACTCCATGGCTGATGCTTCGTCAGTAATGTTGGCACCCGCGGCGAGTGCATCGCGCAGCGCTTGGCGCAAGAGCTCATAAGGAAAGAATTGCGGCGTCAACGCTTGATATAAATGCTCTCGCGGTATGGTCATGTCGATAAATTCGCCATCATCTTCACTATTGCAGCCGCGCTTGCAGCCGCGCTTGCACCCGCGTTTTATCGTATCGCGCACCTTGGCGGCCAAAATACCACCTTGCTTTGCAGCGCAGCATTGCGCTATCAGATTCTCGATGTCATGTGCACACACTAAAGGACGTGCCGCATCATGCACCAAGACCCAATCAGGGCTTTGTTGTTCTATGGCATCCAGCGCCGCCAACACTGAGTCTGCGCGCTCACGGCCTCCAGCGACAGTACTAATAACCTGTTTATTGATGGCGAGCGTGGAAAAGTAATCATCAGCTGCACTAATGGCCACTTTAATGGCGCTGATCTCGCCAACTTTCATAAGCTTATTCAGGGTGTGCTCTAAGACTGTTTTGCCCTGCAGTTCGATATATTGCTTGGGTGTGCTTGATTGCATTCGGGAGCCCACTCCCGCAGCGGGAACGATGGCAACAATGCGAGGTTGTGTCGTCATATAAATTCAGTAACTATTATTCTTTTCTAAGCGATTGCTTGCTCGGTAAAACGCGGTAAAACACCTCACCGGGTTTGATCATCCCCAGTTCGTGGCGGGCCCGCTCTTCTACCCCCTCCAAATCCAACTTCAGGTCCTGGATATCTGCCTCAAGCAGTTTATTACGTTTACTTAATTGTTGATTAGTAAGCTCATGGCTGGCGACCGCTTTACGCAGTCGGGTGTAATCCTCAATGCCATTATGACCAAACCATAACAGATACTGTAAGTAAAAAAACAAAGCCACGAGGCCTAATTGAAATAGGCGCATTATGTATCCTTTACAGGCAATGGTTGCCTGAAGTTTTTCCAGTTTATTCGTGTTGTTAACAGCATTTCCCGCAAGCTTAATGTGCGCGGCGATGTGACCTTATATTGCTGCCAACGATGGCCACAGCAGGCCGGCGTAAAATGCTTCTTGCCAGGCCATAACAGCGTCACTTTTTGATGTTGTATGCGGCTATCTTGATACTGACCCTGCAAATCAAACCATCCGCTTTGATTACAATGCACTCGGTTACTACTGACTTGATCAAGCGTATCGAGCATTACATACTGCATCCCTTGCTGCGCCACCAATACCGGGACTAACATGCCAATTTGCGCAAAGCGGCTATAAAACGCATGATTTTTCTCGCTATCTGGTACTGGCGCCTTAGTGGCCTGCTTGGCAATCCAACTGCCATTTTGCCCATCTAAGGTTAACGGACTATGACCACGAACGATGTGAAACGCCGCGCGCTCGACATAATAAGGTAAGCTGGCTAGCATACGCGCCACACGAGCCGCATCACCGCTAGGTTCAAGGTGCTGGCTTAAGCGCTGTAGTTCTCGAGCATAAAAGGCATTACACAACTCAGCATAGAGCACCCGCTGCTGATCCAGCGCAAATAAATCGGCCTGCTGCGATGACGGTTGCTGCACAATACCTCCTAGTCGTAGAGGTTAAGTTTATACCATAGTTGTGCAAAATTTGAGAAGCATGATATCTGTCCGATGCTTCAAGATACTCGCGCTATTTCGGTTGCTCACCCAGGCGGGCAAAACCTGTTTCCATGAATTGCACCACTTGAGGGCGTTTTTTGCCAATCAAAATGCTGCCATCAGCTAAAAACATAAAGTTTTGCCAATGTTGTTTAAACACATCAAACCGAGTTTCGATAACCTCATCACGGCTATTACAAAAATAGACTGTGGTGTTGTCTTGCCAATCTAAATGACTAAGAATCGGCTCAGGGATTGCTGTTTCATCTTCGAATGCCTGCTCCCAAAACACTTCTTGCGCTTGCCAGTGCTGCGCTTGGCATAGCCAATCATCTTCGCTAAAGAAATCCGGGTGGTCTTTATCTCGGCTGATAAAGGTCGACCACAGCACCGCAGAACGGGTTGGCGTCATCGGCTTTATCTGCGCCAACTGTTGTGGGGCTATCAATAGCTCTTGGTGCTTAAACACCCAAGCCTTTGCGTATTCATCCAAACACAAATAATTCATTCAATATGGCAACTTATCGCAGCGCGAAACAATATCGGCCATTATACCCGGGTTAGCGAGCGCTGTCACAGCATGACTTGGTGTACAAATCGAACTATGGCAGACTAAGCACATTGATGTCAGACCAGTAATAGGATTATTCCGTGCATTTCGATTCTACCGACCACTACATTGCCAGTAGCGCCTTAAAACAAGCGGTTAACGCAGCTATTGCCCTACAAAAGCCGCTGCTGATCAAAGGCGAACCCGGAACAGGAAAAACCTTATTGGCTGAAGAGCTTGCAAAAAGTGTAGGCAGTGAACTGATTCAGTGGCATATAAAGTCCACCACCAAAGCGCAGCAAGGGCTCTACGAATATGATGCGGTATCTCGCCTTCGTGACTCGCAACTAGGTGATGAGCGTGTCCATGATATCGGCAATTACATAGTTAAAGGGAAGTTATGGCAAGCGTTTGCGAGCGATGAACAAGGTCCGCGTCCGGTGCTGTTAATTGATGAAATCGACAAGGCCGACATCGAGTTTCCGAACGATTTACTGCTAGAGCTCGATAAGATGGAGTTTTTTGTCTATGAAACCGGTGAGCGCGTAGTCGCTAAACAACGCCCTATTGTCATTATCACCTCCAACAATGAAAAAGAACTTCCCGATGCCTTTTTACGCCGTTGCTTTTTCCACTACATCGACTTCCCAAGTCCAGAAGAAATGCAGCAAATTGTCGATGTTCACTACCCCGACATTAAGCAAACGCTATTGCGTGAGGCGCTAGAGGTATTTTTTGGTTTGCGCCAAGTTGATGGCTTAAAGAAAAAGCCCTCCACCAGCGAGCTTCTCGACTGGCTTAAATTGTTAATGGCTGAAGACATCAGTCCCGAGGTGCTACAACAAAGCGCAGATAAAGGCGGGTTAATGCCATTATTTGGTGCCCTGCTTAAAAACGAGCAGGATGTATCGTTAATTGAAAAGCTTGCGTTTATGAGCCGCCGCTAATGTTAATTGAGTTCTTCTTCACCCTGCGTAAGTATCGCTTGCCTGTCAGCCTGCGCGAGTTGCTGGATTTGTTAGCAGCCCTCAAAGCGGGCGTAGTATTTGCCGATACCGAAGGTTTCTATCACCTTGCTCGCACTGTTATGGTCAAAGATGAAACTCATTTCGACCGTTTTGATAAAGCCTTTGCCGACTATTTCGAAGGCATAGAAGATATCGATTTACTCGAGGCGCTGAAAGCCCAGCATACGCTTCCAGATGAGTGGCTACGCAAAGAGTTTGAAAAGCACTTAAGCGCTGCAGAAAAAGAACAAATAGAGGCCATGGGTGGTTTAGATAAGCTCATGGAAGAATTAAAGAAACGCTTTGAGGAACAACAAAAGCGCCATGCCGGTGGTAATAAATGGATAGGTACCGGTGGCACCTCGCCCTTTGGCGCCTTTGGCTACAACCCCGAGGGCATTCGCATTGGCCAACCTGGGTCACGGCAGCGCCGCGCGGTAAAAGTGTGGGATAAACGCCAGTATCGTAACCTCGATAGTAGCGCAGATATCAGCTCTCGGACCATGAAGCTGGCATTGAAAAAACTGCGTAAGTTTGCCCGTACCGGAGCCAGCGATACCTTAGATTTACCTGAGACTATTCGGGCAACGGCAAAACAAGGGGGCATGTTGGATGTAAAAATGGCCCCCGAGCGCCACAACGCCGTAAATGTCATTATACTGTTCGATATTGGCGGCTCCATGGATGACCATATTCACCTATGCGAACAGTTGTTCAGCGCCGCTCATGGTGAGTTTAAACACCTGGAGTTCTTTTACTTCCACAACTGCGTGTATGAACATCTATGGCAAGACAATGACCGTCGTCATGACCAAGTCATTGATACTCACAACCTGATGCAGCGCTTTGGCAGCGATTACAAAGTCATCTTTGTCGGTGATGCCACCATGGGTCCTTACGAGATAGCCTATCCGGGAGGCAGTGTTGAGCACTGGAATGAAGAGCCTGGCGCGTTATGGCTGCAACGTATTACCCAGCATTTTGACAAAGTGGTGTGGCTTAACCCACAGCCACAATCGCATTGGCGTTATTACCACTCCATCGAGATGATAGACCAACTCATGGCAAGCAATGAGCAAAGCCGCATGTTCCCTCTCACCCTTGATGGTATTAGTGCAGCAATTAAAGCGCTAACTTAAGCGCTCATTGTAAACAACTTTATCCGCTTAGTTTTTGTGACTTAATAGCGAAAGTGTCGCCACATGTTGTATTTAGAATCCTAAACAGCTCTAATACGACAGCACATAGATAGTGTTGAACATCAAATGGAATTGGATTTAGCACCGAAAGATGAAACCACTGCCACCACTTCATACCCACATAGCAATCATACTTGGGTTTTCTTTACTCACGATTTGGTCAATTTGGTGGACATTCACAAGTACCGTGCCTGATCTTATCCAGCGTTTTACCTTACTGGAGCACAGCTACCCATTAGTAGTAGAAAAACCTTACGCTATCGGTTATGTCAGCCTATGTTTGGTATTTATAGCCGCAAATATCTTTCTTTTAGGTACGTTCTATTATCGTCTTAAGAAGCAAGGCGAGAAAATCCCGGTCATGGAGCGAAAGGTGATCATCGCTTTAGGAGTTATTGCTGTTGTCGCCATCACCACTATTATTTCGAGCCAACTGCTTTGGCGCGATAAAGCAACGGCGTTAGGCTATCAACCTTGCCCTGCATTTACGCTACTAATCGATAAATCAGGTCGCACCGCTTGGGTTAAAGACACAGTATTGTGTGAAGATAAAATTGTTAAGAAAGTTCTTTCCTATGGCTCTTTCAAGGAGATGCAAGACATCCGGACTTTACAAATAAACCGTGCTAAATAGGTGTTTAACTCGGCCAAAACTGTAGGGCGACAAAACCCAGGCTAAAGCTAATTAAATAGGCCATGCCCAACCAGCTTAATATTTTTAACCAAGTTGGTTGATTGATCTTTGCCTGTTTGACCAAACGCATATTAAGCCATGCAAATACCGGCGTGGTTAAAAAGGCAAGGGTCATGGCAAAGGTAAGCATTTCTTTTAAGTTGCTTTTAAAAAATAAGATCACTGCCATCCCGGCGCCCGCTTGCAGTATCAGCCAGGAGTGGAGGTGACGTGGTAGCAACCGACGGTTAATTAACTTGGCACTGGTAAACAGCGTGCGGGCATACCCATCGAGCACCGTAAGCGTGGTGCCCAACATACATAAGAACGCCACGGCGGCAATCAGCCAACGCGACCACTCACCTATGGTTTGCGTATACATATCGATGAGCTGCTGTGCAAACGCGACCCCAGCCAAAGCAATCTCACTGCTGCTGCCGTATTGTATCAACACCCCTAAGGCAAAAAATACCACCGCCAAGAGCGCGGTGATCACATACCCCAAGTTAAAGTCGAATAAACCAGTGTTTGTCGTTATCGTGGTATTGCGCCGCTTTGCTTGCAGCCACAGTGAGTTAAGCGCGGAGATTTCGATGGGTGCGGGCATCCATCCCATCATCACCACAATAAAGCTCAGTGCTGCCAGCGAAAAGAGGTCGGGCGCTTGGAACTCTGCACTCATCGCCATCGGTGCACCGCCACTTTGCACCAAGGCAATAACCAATGCACCTAGCGTGCTCAACGCCAGTACCGCCATAATCACTTTAGCCACGCTGTCTAAGGCGCGATAATGGCCTAACAATAACAATATCAGACAAAACAACAGTATCAGGGCTGATAACGCCGTTAACCCAAGCACTCCACCGAGCATATAATGGGCCAGCGCCGCCGTTAATAGCAGTACCCCAGCAGTGTTAACAACCGCTGCAATCAGATTCAAAGCCACAAAGCTATAAAAAAACCCAGGCCCCTGCTTTTTGTAACCCTCGACTAGGTTGTCGTTGGTCGCCAAGGTGTAATGCACGCCGAAACGAAAAAAAGGGTATTTAAGCGCATTCACGGCGATGATCAGCCATAACAGCGGCCACCCAAATAACGCACCGGCTTGGGTCGAAGCAACCAGGTGTGAGCCGCCGATGGCGGCAGTCGCCATTAATATTCCCGGCCCTAAAGCCTTTACATACTGCGCATAATTCACTAACTGCATGGGTTTTTCTTATATTTTTTTCTAGGCTCTCAGGCTAGGTGGAATCATCATTTAATTCAAGTACATAGTGCACTATTTTTAATCAACTTAGGTGCTCAAATAGCAAACAGGACTGACCACTTAGTTGCCAGTTGCAGCTAACCTTCTTATAATTCGCCGCGATTCGTAAGCAAGGAGCCCACATCAGGCTCCTTTTTTTATGGCTAAATTTCAGAGGCATCATGGGCTTATTTCGTTCACTTTGTGGTTTTTCATTGCTTATTAGTAGCGCGGCAGCACTGGCACAGCCCGCTCAACTTAGCGGCTTTGCCACTGTCGGCGTAAGCTATAATGAATCCGAGCAATACGGGTTTCGCACTGATGTATCGGTAACCGATGGTAAAACAAACTCTGAATTAGACTTTTCCTCGTTGTCGCGATTAGGCATTCAGTTACACAAGCAGTTTAATACTCAGTGGGGCTTTACGGGCCAGTGGGTACTCAAAAGCCACCCCGACTATAGCCTGGGCGATGTTACCCAACTGGCATTTTTAAGTTACTCACCAAAGCCAAACTGGACCATCAAAGCCGGGCGTACCGCGTTTGATTTGTTTATGATGAGTCCTTATCGCAACATAGGCTATGCCTATACGGCGACCCACGCACCCATTGAGTTTTATGGCCTTATTCCCCATCGCAGCATTGATGGTATCGAACTGTCTTCAGCCCACGCCACCGATCAGGGGATGTTCTCCACACGCTGGTATTACGGCAAGTCAAAGGATTACCTTACAAATTTCGATTTTCAATGGCGAATTGCTCTTGATGATATCGCCGGCGCTACGCTCACACTAGAGCAAGGTAACTGGCTTTGGCGAGCCAATTATACTCAAGCCTATATCGATAATGAGCCCGACCATTACGCCCAACTGCGCGAGCTGGCGCAAAGTGTGCCTGAACAAATCTGGCCGCAAGCACGAGATATTGCCAAGCGTTTAAAAACAGTGGATACACGGTTGCAATACGTGACCTTAGGCGCAAAGTACGATAACGGTCAGTACTATGTGCAATCGGAAATTGCCCGTGTCAGTGCTGATTCAGACATTCTCTCACATTTGCACAACGGTTATGTCGTTTTCGGCACAAGATGGCAAGAATTCACGGTGCAACTGGGTTATTCAGTGACGCACGGCAAACGTCAGCAGATTGATAAACCGCTACAAACAAACCCTCTCGCTGATGAACTGCATTTTCAGCTTGAGCGCGGCTTTAACTATTACGTCAACGACCAGTCAACAACCTCGCTCAGCACTCGCTATGATTTTCGCGCTGATATGGCGGCTAAACTGCAGCTCGAGTACATTGATTTAGACAGCAGCGATAACCAATTTATGCTGCGCCGCGAGGTGTTTTCTACGCCGGAATCATTCACCGTTGTAAGCGCTACGATTGATTGGGTGTTCTAGTATGAGAGCCTTCATCATCACTTGCGCACTTTACGCTTTATTGAGCGCTGTTGCATACGGACAAGAAAAAATAGCCGTTATAGTTAATAAGGCAAATCCTACGCAAAGTTTAACCACCAAGCAGTTAGTTGATTTGTATATGGGTCGACTTATCGCTTTTCCCTCTGGGGAACATGCCGCACCTTTGGACATGCAACCGGATTCACTGCTGCGTGAGCAGTTCTATCAAGGTCTAACTAAGCGTCCGATTGGCAGCATTAATGCTTATTGGTCACGGGTCAAGTTCAGTGGCCATGCAAAGCCGCCTTTAACTATGCCAAGCAGCGCTGAGGTAATAAAAAGGGTCCGAGAAATTGACAATGCCATCGGCTATGTAAAGCTTAAAGAAGTCACTAACGACGTGAAGGTAGTTTATACTCTTGTTCAATAAACATAGCCTGATCCTGCGCTTAGCCATTGCGCTTGTGCTCACTTCGTTAATCGTTGGCGTTATCGCAGTGAAATACTATTACCGTAGCGTCTACCAGCAGGAGGTGGAGAAAGCCAACCTTGCAATTGCTCAGCTGCATATGACAGTCTCGAGCACTGCCTCTATTGCCGCTTACTTGCAAGACGAAGACTTAGCAATCGAAGTTATCAGTGGCCTGTTAAAGAACGACAGTATTCTTGCCGCGCAAATCCAAGGCACTCAGCCATTAGCCAGTCAAGGAGAAGGTGATTGGCAGCAAGCAAAAACGTTCACCTTGTATAATCCCTTTTTCGCCAATGAGGCGGTCGGACAAATGCGTCTATTACCGGCCTGGTCCATGATAGAACAGCGAGCACGGTCGATAGCGCAATCCAGTGCGCAACTATTGGTCTTTCAAACCCTCGCGGTATTACTCACCTTTACGATTTTGGCTTATTTTATAATTACCAAGCCAATGGCGCGACTTAACACTCAGCTTAAGGGCATCACCCCCGGCGGCGATAATCGCTTGCACACCCCATTCGCGCACAACGCCAGTGAAATAGGCGAAATTACCCACAGTATTAACGCTATGCTTGCGCAAACAGAGCGGCTCTTTAACCAAGAGCGGGCACTGCGTTCTGAGGTACAAAAGCTAGAAGGTCGGCTACGGTTGTTATTCGAGCATGCGGCGTCAGCAATGATCCTCGCCCGCCGCGAAGGCAATATCATCCTTTATAACGCGTCCACAGAGCGGCTGTTTAACCGCCTCGGTATTCCTTTGGAAAAAGATTTGTATCAGCTTGTGGCGCGCACTTTTAATGAGCCTGAAAAAATTATCCGCTCTATTCGCAACTCCTTAGATCAGCATGATATTGCCACCGGTGAGTACCAGCTATGCACTGACTGCCAAAAAGATTGCATTTGGGCTCATATTCTTGTAACCCGCAGCTATGGTAAGGAACAAGATACCTACCTACAGATTTTTATTAATGATATTACTCGCCACAAAAAAATGGTCGCTGAGCTTAACGAAGCAGCCACCACAGACCGTTTAACAGGCTTATTTAACCGCCTAGGAGGCGAACAGGCGGCGCAACAACGCCTTGATAACGACCAAGACATTACTTTGATGTTGATTGATCTTGACGGCTTTAAACCGATCAATGATGTGTATGGCCACGACGCAGGCGACGACATCCTTTGCCATGTGGCAACACAACTACAACACCATGTGCGTAAAGAGGATGTATGTATTCGTTGGGGTGGTGATGAGTTTGTCATCATTCTTGATGCGCTTGAACAAACACCAGCGCTACACCTTGCCGACAAACTCCGAGAGGCGCTCAGCCAAGCCACGCGATTGGACAATGGCGAGCAAGTAAGTGTCGGCGCCAGCGTAGGTATCGCCACTTCCCCTGGACACGGTACCACCTTGCACGATCTAGTGATTGCCGCCGATCAAGCCATGTACAAGGTAAAAAACCAGCAAAAAAATGCCGTTGCTATGGCTGATATTTAGCAAGACTCAACACCTATATTTTGATATAGCTGATGCGCATACCCCTCTACACTAATGTTATAAAGTCACATTAGTGTATTATAAGTACCACAAAAAGGTCTTCTTTTGTCCATCACTTTGCAATAACTGCTCCCTAGTATAAGCCCCGCTTTCAACAGGCAATTATCGCTGCAGCGAGACCTTAGGTCGCAGTATCGACTGCAACACTGATTAAATAACTATAAGTGAAGGGGCGTTTCACATGCTTAATACTAAGCTAAAACTATCTTTTTTGACTGCTTCCATGGTCTTAGCGTTGGCAGCCTGCGATGGCGACGACGGTGAACAAGGTCCACAAGGCCCGGTTGGTGAACAAGGCCCAGCGGGACAGGATGGCGCCGACGGCCAAGATGGAGCAAATGGCGAAGACGGCGCAAATGCACAAGCAAGTGGTAAATTAACACGCTTGGCAACAGTACCTGCTGGGGCTGAAGTGACCGGTGCATTCTTAACTCGTCAGGGCGATTTGTTTTTCAATGTTCAGCACCCTGATGACACCAATGCCGCCATGGATGAATTCAATGGTCGCGCGATTAATCGTGGTACCGTAGGCGTATTAGCGGGCGTAAACTTCAACCAACTGCCAAAAAATATCGTCAGCTCACCAGTGCCAGAATCGGATTATGAGCGCCAAACTGTGGTGTCAGCGGTAGGCCAATACCAAGTGTTAGGCCAGACCGGTGATACCTTTGCTGATTTAGGTGATAAAGGCTTGCCCGGTGGGTTAGGTGTACATTACTCCATGGTCGGTAATGAGAAAATTATTGAGAATGAAAACCCAGATTTTAATGGTTTTATCCCGACTAGCGACAATGAGGGCTACTTATTCACTAACTGGGAGTCATATCCTGGGGGAGTTAGCCGCTTAAAGCTAAGCAAAAATAATCAAGGTACTTGGTCAATCGCTGAAGC
This sequence comes from Pseudoalteromonas sp. CO325X, assembly GCF_004208955.1. Classification (NCBI taxonomy): domain Bacteria; kingdom Pseudomonadati; phylum Pseudomonadota; class Gammaproteobacteria; order Alteromonadales; family Pseudoalteromonadaceae; genus Pseudoalteromonas; species Pseudoalteromonas sp. CO325X. The sequence goes on along the minus strand of NZ_SGPG01000034.1, from coordinate 27,211 downwards.
CATGATGGTTGATTTCGATAATGTTTGGGGCACCGCAGCTAACTGCTTTGGCTCAGTGTCTCCTTGGGGCACCCCATTAACCTCAGAAGAGTGGATTGTGCGCTCAAGCGTTGACTCAACCACCGATGCCAGCTGGAATGATCCAGCAGACACCAGTACCGATGGTCTTGAGATGCTTACAGCACCGGATTTCCCTAACCCCTACCGCTATGGCTACATTGCCGAAATCACCGCGCCCACCAGCGCCAATCCAGAAGTGGTAAAACACTATACTATTGGCCGCTATGAGCATGAAAACTCAGTGGTCATGCCGGATAGAAAAACCGTGTATTCGTCACAAGATGATACCGGTGGGGTGTTGTTTAAATTTGTCGCCGATACCCCGGAGGATTTGAGTGCTGGCACACTATACGGGGCAAAATTGACTCAGGATGAAGGCCTTAGTGACCCGGCGGTCACAGGATTTGATGTTGAATGGGTGGCTCTGGCCAGTGGCGATAACACCACAATTGCAGCTTGGATTGCTGATTATGACGGCATTGATACCAGTGATTATGTTGAAGGTAAAACCAGCTATATGAGCATGGCTGACGTACAGGCCTGGGCTGATGGCGCCACTCATTACCCAAGTGAAGCACAAGGCGGAAGCCCTATTACCGCTGGTGAGCCTATGGATGACCGCGCGGCCTTTTTAGAATCTCGCCAAGCAGCTCGCTTAAAAGGAGCCACCGCAGAGTGGCGTAAGCTCGAAGGAATTAGTATCAATCATGACCGCGTTATGGAAGCAATCACTGGCCAAGATATGATTGCCGATGAAATCGTCACCGAAGCGTTTATGTATATTGGTATCGCTGATATCGATAACACCATGATTGACGATGAAGGAGACATGCAATTATCCAATCGCGTGGAAGACTGTGGTGGCCTATATCGTGCACACATAGATAGCAACTACAGCCTCACCCGTATTGAGCCTGTGGTAATGGGTTCCACCTATCGCCGTAGCCTTGATGGCGCAGCACGTTGTGACGTAGAGCAGTTATCACAACCAGATAACACCATCGTCATGCGCGATGGTCGCGTGATCATCGGTGAGGATGGATTCCAAGAAAACAACACCCTTTGGTTGTACGACCCAGCGGGCAACTAATCCTCGCACTCTATGAGGGGGCTACCCCCTCATTTACCTATAACTTCCCATCGGTGTGCCATTATGATGAAATTTAACTCGGCGCTGGCCCTTGCACTGGCTGTTTTGCTGTGTGCATGCTCGGAACAACAGCGTACGCAACCATTATTAACGACCACAACTACCAGTGAGGGCGAAGACTTTGCCTACCAGCCCACAGAGCAAATTCCGGCAACCGCCTATTTAAAGCATGGCGCAGTGTATAACCCTGAGTCGGTGATCCCGCCGCAGTGCTACACTAAAACACAAGGTAAACATAACCCTTGCTACGCCTGTCATCAGACAGACCGCCAAGACAGCAAACGTCCGAACCAAATGAATGATGGTAATTTGCAAGGTGAATACCAGTTCTCGGATTTGGGAATGAAGAATCATTGGCGTAATTTATTTATTGACCGCAGTGAGATGATCGCATCTATTTCCGATGAAGAAATAAAGCAGTGGATTAACGAAGATAACTATTCGCCATTTATTGAAAAACTGCAGGCCGACAGCGAGTGGCAAGGTGAAATAGCGCATATTCAAAACCTTGCTTATCCGCAGCAAGCCTTTGATAAGCTAGGTTTTGCTCGCGACAAAAGCCACTGGGTTGCGTTTAATTACAAGCCCTTCCCTAGCACCTTTTGGCCCACCAACGGCTCCACCGGTGATGTGATGATCCGCCTCGGTGCCCCCTTTCGTGAACTTAACGGGCAATATAATCAAGATGTATACATTGCCAACCTCAGCTTAGTGGAGATGGCCATCAAGGGCTTAGAGCAATTGAGTACGCCTTCTATCTCCGAGCAAGCGATCGGTGTAGATCTTAACGGCAACAACCGGCTCGAAAAGCAAATACACGCTATTAGCAAACGCAGTCACTACTTAGGCGATGCCCAAGATATCGAGTTGGCTTACCAGCTCTACCCTCAAGATACTGAGTTTTTGCACACCGTGCGTTACATTGGCGTGGACCCACAAGGGCGTATTTATAATGCACCACGCATGAAAGAAGTACGCTACATGCGCAAACACAACTTTAAATCAAAAGCACGCTTGGCCTCTTTCTATTACAGTGAGGCGAAAGAGAAGCACTTCGAGAAACTGCCACGCACTCGACCATTGGGTGATAAAGGCATTAATAATATGTTTGGGTGGACCATTAATGGCTATATCGAAGATGAGCAAGGACAACTACGCCACCAAGATATCCAGGAAATGGCATTTTGCAACGGCTGCCATAAAACCGTGGGAGCGACGTTTGATCAAACCTTTTCCTTTCCACGCAAAGTCACAGGACGAGAAGGTTGGGGCTATATAAACTTGGCAAGTATGCACGATGCACCCAATATTGGTGAAACCCAAGGCGAGTTTTTAACTTACCTTCAACGAGTGGGAGGTGGCGATGAATTCCGACAGAACAAAGAAATGCTGCGACGTTGGTTCAACTCAGATGACAGTGTGAATAAAGCTAAGGTGACAGCCATCGACAGCATTTATGAGTTGATCACTCCCTCACCACGGCGAGCACTGGACCTAAATAAAGCGTATCGCACAATTGTCGCTGAGCAGAGCTATTTATTTGGCCGTGATGCAACCATTGCCAAAGCCACTAACGTATTACAGCAAGTAGATGAATCTCAGGCGCCACTCGAAGAGCAACATCGGTACGTATGGGATATGCGCCTAGACTGGGAGCATGCTCAGCGACGCGATGAAGCCCGCACGCCTACTGTTCAGGAGAGTGAGTGATGGGCACACCCATAGAAGCTTTTGTATTAGCAAGTCTGCTCATGGGCTTAGGAATTGGTGCTGATGTCGCCATCGCCACCCTAACCCAAGCCAAGCAGCTCACGAGTCGGCGTAGCGTATTCACTTGGATAGCGGGGGTCACACCAACACATACGGTATTTCCTATGCTTGGTTACCTCGCGGCTTATTTTAGCGTGCAGCAAGTCCCCGTACTCACTCCAATTGTCGGAATTATCGCATTCATATTTGTAGGTTATTACTTGCTCAGTGAGTATCGCAGCAATAGCGAGCACGCCCCTAGTATAGACCCCAAATTACTGAGTGCGGCACTGATCATTACTGTTAGTTGGGATGCACTATGGTCGGGGCCGGCTAAATCAGCACTAGTCATCGACTGGGCGCAGTGGATGGTGTGGTTATCATTTGTGATAGTGGGTCTGGTGGTCGCGCTCTTGGCAGTTGCTAGCTTACATCTTGGCCGCAAAGCTGTGCTTTATGCGCCAACGCATTTCAGCCACCAGTTTGGCCTGTGGTTACAGTATTCGGTGATCAGCTATTTCGCGGTACTGGCTTTGCTGCGCTATACCTTTGTTTGGGATACCCCTTGGTGGGCTATTTGGGCACTGTGTGCAGTTATTAACGCACTGCTATTAGCGCTTCGCAAGGTAGGCCAAGCGGGCACACCTAAGTGTGCTTAGCCAAGCTTAAAATTGCTTAAGGGTGCTGCTGTGATAACGCTCCGCGCTGGGCTCAACTTGGTAACGTTCGGCTAAGGTGTCAAGTTTGGCCTGCTCCAGTGCTAATTCATCCATGGTGATGGTGTTATCGTCAAGTTGCCAAAGCTGGCGCGAACCAGAATAACTGAATTGCAAGGCATGCATGGCCTCGACATTGCCTTGCTCCGCCGCCGCCTTAATTTTACGCAGGCGGCGCGTGATCTGATTCAGCGCCTGCTTTAAGTGCCATACATACAGCACTTCTCGCAAATACGGGTGGTGCTGCACACGTTTAAGTACCAAGGCAATGGCCACACAGGTGATAATCACGCCGAGCAAATTCCAGTGAAAATGACTGCCGGATGCACTGGGAAAAGCGATAATCAGTAATCGCGCAATGCCGAGACTCCCCAAGACCAAGGCACCAATACAGGCAGCTAAAACTCGGTTTAAATGCTTTCTATAACGCGCTTTATCGATTTGCTGTAACTTCATAAGGGCAACCACAGATATAAAAACGCAGCGATTATAGCAAGCGCTGCGAGCAAAGTACTATCACTTATGGATAAACACTGGCCCACAGTCATTGGCTATGGGCCTAGTTGTTAAATAACGATGAAACTCACCAATAGGTAAGCAATAAAGGTTAACGCGCCGCCGAATAAAGCGTAAGGCATTTGCGTTTTTACGTGAGTGAGCAGATCGGAGCCCGAAGCAATAGCAGACACCGCACTAGTATCAGAAATTGGCGAGCAGTGATCGCCGAACACGCCACCCCCTAAAATAGCGGCTATCACCAATGAAGGCGGTAATCCTAACGCTTGGATCAGCGGTACACCTATGGGTATTAAAATAGCAAAGGTGCCCCACGAGGTGCCGGTGGTAAAGGAGATCACCGCGCCGGTTACAAACAGCATTGGCACCACCAATACCAACGGCAGGTAATCGCCTACCAGTGAAGCAACAAACACCCCTGTACCGAGCTCTTTTAAACTCGCGCCCAAGGTCATCGATAGCAACACAATGGCCACCAATGGCAATAGCTCTCCCATGCCTTTAAAGCCCATGTCCACCAATTGATGATGGCTGAATTGGCGGCTTGTACTGAGTAAGAAATAAGCAACAACACAGGCTAAAATAGTCGCATACAACACCGATTTCGAGCCGCTGCCGCTGGCTATATCACCATTACCAGTCCAGAACATAAAGCCAACCATAGAAACAATCAATGTCGCCAAGGGCACCAACATAAAGCGTGCTTTGGTGCCTTTGTCAGCTGTTTCGTTAACCTCTAGGCGCTCCAGCTTTTGCTCGGCCACTTTCATTGGTCCGTGTACTTTATCGAAGGCGATAGTGTAGGCCACGATCAATAGAGCGATAATGGCATAAAAGTTATAACCAATGCTGCCCCATAAAATAGACACCGCAGACTGCTCCAGCTCATAGTTTTCTAACAGCCCCAGCACATAAGCGCCCCAGCCATTAAGCAGGATTAAGATACACACTGGGGCACTGGTGCTATCAATAATATAGGCCAGACGCGCCCGACTCATTTTAAATTTATCGAATAGGCCGCGTGAGAGGATCCCCGCAGTTAAGACACTGAGGTTTGACTCGATAAATACGGCAATACCGGAAAACATGGTCAAAAAGCCCACCTGCCGCTTTGACTTTGCCACCCCTTTGCCTATTAACAGGTTTACGGTTGCCGCCACCCCGCCAGACTCGCGAATGTAAGCAAGCAGTGCACCGATAAGAATACTGAATAACAGCACGCGACTATTCCCCGCAGAGGACGCCGTTGCCACCACACGTTCTATAGTATTAATAAAAGTGAAGAAAAGTGTGTTACCGTCACCCTGGAGTGCAAGCAAAAACTCCGAAGAGGCCACCGCGACTAACAGCGCCATTATGACCTCTTTGCGCCAGAATACGATTGCAATGGCAATCAATGGCGGCAAAATGGAATACCAAGACATGTTGTTATCCTTGTTCTTATAAAGCTTGAATAGTCTTGCAAATGAGCATAGATTATTCAATTAATTTTAAATTTACTGTAATTTTTTAGTTATGCATCCACTTCCCTACTTCCCCTACGTGGGTCAGAAAATGCAAGTCGAAGGCCTTGCTATAGAAGCGCTTGCTCAGCAGGTGCCAACGCCCTTTTACTGTTATTCCAGTAAAGCGATTGCCAGCAATTACCAGCGCTACAGTGACGCATTTGCAGGGTTGGATAGCTTAATTTGTTATGCCGTAAAAGCCAACTCCAATCAGGCAATATTGGCGACCTTAGCGCGTTTAGGCGCCGGTGCCGACACTGTCTCTGAAGGCGAAATACGGCGTGCCCTAGCCGCCGGGATCAGCGCTGATAAAATCGTCTTTGCCGGCGTCGGCAAAAGTGTTGCCGAAATACGCTACGCTTTGGCGCAGGACATTTTACAGTTCAACGTAGAATCCGAGCCGGAGCTGATGCGCATCAGCGAACAAGCGCAAAGCATGGGCAAACGCGCGCGGGTCTCGATTCGTGTTAACCCGGATGTTGAAGCCAAGACCCATGCCAAAATCACCACGGGAATGGCCGAGAATAAATTCGGTATCGCCATAGACTTAGCTCCTGCACTGTATAAACGGGCCGCTAGCCTGCCGGGCATCGAGGTGAGTGGTGTTGACGTACATATCGGCTCGCAGCTAACCGAGCTGACCCCGTTTGACCAGGCTTTTAGTAAAGTTGCTGACCTGGTGACAAGCTTGCAGCATCACGGTATTGATATTCAGGTCATCGATATTGGCGGCGGGCTCGGGATCAACTATGGAGAGCAACCCCAAGAGCCAGATATCACCACCTATGCTAGCTTTGCCAAAGCCCATTTAGGCCATCTTGGTTGCAAAATTATCGTCGAGCCGGGGCGTTCAATACTTGGCAATGCCGGGGTGTTGGTGTCACGTGTTGAGTATGTGAAAACCGGACAACAACGTCACTTTTTAATCTTAGATGCGGCCATGAATGACCTTATTCGCCCCAGTATGTACGATGCCTATCATCACATTGTCACGGTCACCGAGCAAACGCAGAAGGTCACTTATGATATTGTCGGTCCGGTGTGTGAAACGGGGGACACTTTTGCCAAAGGCCGCACTATTGGCCAGTGCCAAAGTGGCGATTTGGTAGCGATTATGGGCGCAGGCGCCTATGGTGCGGTGATGGCCTCACATTACAATTCCCGCCTTAATGCTCCAGAAGTACTGGTAAAGGATGATCAATACAGTATTATTCGCGAGCGTATCGATTACGATACTCTTATTGCCATGGATACCCTGCCCTCCTGGTTATAATCCTAGAGCCAAGCCTACTTGGCTCTAATCAATTCATACTTATAACTTTTATATAGATAACCTACAGAAGCCCAGGGGCACCTCAGGTGCTTAAGCGCGACTCCTTTTATATATTTTATTTTTACTTTAAAGAATAGTTAGAAAATTTTATTCTTGATTAATGATGGCAACACTTGTTTAATAGTTAAGCAACATTTGACGTTGCTCTTAAACATCACAGGGTAAAAGTCCAACCGATAAATAATTTATTATAAGGACGGGGATACAATGAAACAGATCACATCCGGGTTTAGCCTTAGCGCATTAACACAGGCTACTGGCCTGGCGCTGCGCGCACCAAAAACGGCACTCACCTCCACTTTAATCGCTGCAGCCTTTGTTAGCGCCCCAGCGCTGGCGGCGCTCACCGGTGGCATCAAAGGCAAGGTGATTGCCGAGCAAACCGACCAATCCATGGCCGGAGTCACGGTCATCGCCACCAGTAACGTCATGCCGAAACCGCGACGAGCCGTAACCCGAGCAGATGGTAGCTATGACCTCCCGCAACTCAAACCGGGCACTTACGAGCTGACCTTTACCAATAAAGACGGTGCCAGTCAGCGTATGACGGTACAAGTGCTCTTGGAGCAAACCTCAAAGATAGATGTGGCGCTGAGCATGACCGGCAGCAACACCGAAGTGATCACCGTTACTGGCAGTCGGCTATACCGTCAGGGTAATTCATCGTTGACCAACTCCTTAGGAGAAAGCGCCATTGAAGGCGTCCCCATCGGCCAAGATTATCGCGATCTACTGAAATTGGTCCCCGGTGTTGAGCTTTCTGAAAACTCCATCCTTGGCCCCTCAGCTGGCGGATCTGGGGTCGATAACTCTTATGGTTTCGACGGCGTCAATGTCTCATTGCCGATGTTCGGCAACCTCGCCTCCGAGCCCTCGACGCATGATATTGAGTACGTAACCATGGATCGCGGCGGTGCTAAGGCTGTGGATTTTAACCGCTCCGGAGGCTTTGCTATCAATACCGTGTCCAAATCTGGCACCGACGAATTTCGCGGCGGCGTAGAATATAAAGTGCAGCCTAAAAGCCTCGTGGCGAGCCCTGTTGGTGAGGAAAGTTATGAGCTCGATAAAAGCTGGCTGACCGCCAGCCTAGGCGGCCCGCTGATTGAAGATACGCTGTATTTCTACACTTCTTACTATCGCCCGGAGGAAGAGCGCAGCAACAAGGGCACTGCTTATGGCGAGGTAAAGAACTATAAGAGCGTGCGCGATGAGTACTTTGGTAAGCTGACCTGGGCCCCTACTGACGACTTGCTGTTTAATATCTCGCAGCGGATGTCAGAGAAAACCCTTGAGGGCGACTCCATCGGTCAGTTTGAAGCCGACAGCGTCTCGGTGGGCGGGCAAACCGACCAAGATATTTTCACTGTTGATGGCTCGTGGCTGGTCGGCTCGGCCACCACACTCTCGTTCCAATACAGTAAGTTTGAGCTAGAAAGCGGCTCACGCCCTGATACAGAGCTTAGCGTACAGCCTTCGCTATCGGCGCAACTCGATATCAATAACCTTAAGCAAATGGGTTACTTTAGTGTCCCCACACCATTGGATGCTGACTCAGGCTACACCGCAGAGCAAATAGCCGCTTTTAATAGCGCTGCGAATACGCTTATTGAACAATATGGATACAGCGAAAATGGTGTCAAAAAAGGCGGCGGCGGTGTTGGTGCGTATTATCGCTATGATAGCCAAGACTTCTACCGCGACTCCTTCGAGCTCGCCCTCGACCATGAATTTAGTTGGGGCGACAGCTACCACACTCTACACTTCGGTGGCCAATGGTCTGAAGGTGAGGAAGTGCTCACTCGCTTATCAAATGGTTGGGGCCGTATAGAATACGTTGGCGGCTTGGACGAAAGCTTAGAGCAAGGCAGTAGCACACCGGTGATTTACCGCGCCTTCGTTGAGCAAATGAGCCTAGTTGATAACCAAGGCGACACGGTGCCATCTATTATCTCGAGCACCGAAACCCTTAACTTTGAAATTAACGATACCATTGAAATCGGCGATTGGACCTACAACATTGGCGTTATGTTCAGCCAAGATACCTACTATGGCCAAGGGTTAAGAGCAAAATCAGGAACGGTTTCTGGGTATGAATTAGCCCCGGGTAATAAATATCAAATGTACCAGACCGACTGGGCCGATATGGTGCAACCCCGCCTCGGCGTCACTTGGAATTATGCAGGCGAAGACTCGGTATTTGCCAACTTTGCCATGTATAACCCCGATACTAGCTCACTGGCTCGTGCTGCATCGTGGGACCGTAATACCCGTGGCGAGCAAGAAATCGAATTCGATAGCAATGGCAATATTATTTATGCCGAGCCACGCGGTGGCTCATCAGGTAAAGCGTTCGAGAAAGGCTTAAAACCACGGCGTATTAATGAGTTCACCGTGGGTACAACCAAATACATTGGCAGTGACTTGGTGGTACGCGCCCATGTGCGTCACCGCCGAGGCATGCACTTTTGGGAAGATATGCCCAATAACGCCAGATTAACCGATTACAGTGGCCTTGATGTGCCAGGCATTCCTGCCGATATCGCCGAGCAAGGACTCTTCATTGATAATCTCGATGCCATTCGCGAGGAAATTGGTGGCTCTTCTTATGTTATCGCCGAAGTGCCGGGAGGCGAAACCAAATACTGGGAAGCCAGTCTTGAAGCTGAATACATGGGCGATAACACCTATGTCAACGCCTCCTATGTGTGGAGTCATTACTACGGTAATTTTGACCAAGACAACACCACAGCGACCAACGATGCCAATAACTTCGTCGGTTCGTCATTTTATGGTGACGGTCGCGGCCGTTACCCTTGGGATTACCGCTATGGCACCCTAGCCGGGGATAAGCCACACTTATTTAAAGTCTATGGCTATTACACCACCCCTTGGGATGCTAACGTCGGTGCCTACTTTGTGTTTCAATCCGGTAAGCCTTGGGAAAAGTGGCATGGCACCCCCTACGGCTATGCTAGCGATACCAGCCGCTATGCCGAGCCCGCCGGCAGTCGCCGTAGCGCCAGTCATTGGCAGTTAGACCTCAACTACACTCAAGAATTCACGGTGTATAACGATGTGGCGATGCAATTTCGCGCCGATATTTTCAATGTTTTTGACCGTCAAACTGGGTATAACAACAATCCCTATTTTGATGACGAAAACTTCGCTGAGCCGCGCCAATACTATAGCCCTCGCCGAGTTCAACTGTCGGTCAAAGTCGAGTTCTAAGCTCCCCCCAGCAACCACTTAAAGCGCCGCCTGCGGCGCTTTTTTTAGCTTTGATGTTCAGCAAAATCAGCTTGCGCTCTGGTTTTCATAAGCTGTAGCAATGAAGTATGAAAATCATGAAAAATGACTTCTCCCCATAGGCGCGAATACAGGCCAAAATGAGTGTTGTCTTCAACGCGAGTTCGTAACGTTAAACGACTTCTTTTACTATCAAGTACTTCTATAAAATAACCACCATCAAGTGGGGCAAAGTACTCGCCACCAAGTTTTACATGTTTATCCAAGGCGTTATCAGGGATACGCTCTGGGTCAATATCAAAACGATAGGTCATTTGCTGATTTTCGATCCATGAAGTGATCACTTCATTAAATTGCACCTGCTTTTGCCAGTGACTGGTACGCACAGCGCCCACACCTTGGCCAGACATATCAGCGGCGATGGGCTTAGGTACGCCAATGAGTGATGCGAAGGTGGTGGGTAACTCATTACTCTCAATCGTTGATACCGTTGCCAGCTGTCGCCAAACCGCTGCCGCTGGAGCGTTAATATCAATACTGTCTTCAATCACATAGGTGGCTGAACTAGTTAAAAAGTGCAACTCTAGCGGGGCAACAATCACAGGTAAAACGACGATGCTGAATAAGGCGCCACGCTTTTTACGATGCATCAAGCGCACACATAACCCTGCCGCCAATCCGCCTAGGCTCGCGCATAACATAAACGCGGGTAACGCCATGGCCACGCAAATACTGCCTTCCAATAAGGTCACGACACTGACTAATAAAAATACAAAAATAGGCTGCCACGCTAGGGTAATCATTTTTGTATAAGACAGCGAAGGAGTGACCCTACATTGACAATAAATACGAATAAACCCGATCACAAAAGGGACTAAGAACATAAACGACAGGGTCACCAAACTACCCAGTGATTGTAGCGCTTCTACTTCCCATAACAGCCGAAAGCCGAGGCCATACAGAGCGCCCAGAACAATCCCCAAATGCCGTGCAAATTTCTCTGTCATGGTCGCTCCTCATCGGAGGGAGCTTTAGGTAGTGAGCCGTCAGGCACTAACTCTGCCAATCGCTTTTGCACCTGCTGTTTTTCGTCAATCGTCAATGCTCCATAGCTGCGAACATAAGGCCAGCCATAGCCCCAGCGATACCAAGTTGGATAAAGTGGCCCACCACCGAGCTGAACACCGATATGCATCAAAGTAGCGATTACAGGCTCATCTAAATCGCGCACACACTGCGCTAATGCAGCATCGGCGGCATCGCGCTGTGTCTGAGTTCCACCCTGCCAATAGGCCAAGTCATGGCTAATACAACAATGCTGCCACTTAACGCTGTTTGTTAGGGTACCATCGGGGAACAAGCTACAACCATCAGTGGTAAAGGGGCGCAGCTCTGCGCCGTGCGCGAACAGCGGCAACATTAATAACAGCCAGTGTGAAAGTTTAGTCATCCTATCTCCAGCTCACGCGGCTCATAAATAGCGAACGGACTGGACTTACATGCAATCCTAATCGGCATGTCTCTTCCTTGGGTAAGTAAAATAATTAGCCAGTTATTAAATAACGAATGCATTGAATTAGCAAATGACTGCGGCGCTGGAGGAAAAAGAAAATGGCACCTAAACGATGCCATTTGGGTCAGGTGCCCTGGCAGGGGCATCCTGTGTTAGTCGTTGAAGTTCACTACAATCCAAGTATAGCCTCGTAAACGCGAGTGACCACCGAACCATATTGGCCGGTCTCAAACTGTTTACCCACAAACTGATACTGCTGCTCAGTGCCCATCACCGGGCTATGCCGGGCGTTGGTCAGTAGCACTACGGCTAAATCATATTCTGGGTCGATAACCGTAACTGTGCCTGTCCAGCCTGTGTGTCCATACGCTTGCGCACTGGCATAAGGGCCAAAGTGCCATTTACGTGCGCCATTTCCCGCTCGGCGCCAACCCAAGCCATAACTTTCGTCGCTCCTACTCGGTTTAGTAAACTGATCCAGCACCGACGCAGTAAATAGCTGTTTTTCACCGTAAGTGCCGCGATTAAGCAGTAGCTGACACAATTGCGCTAGGCTTTTGGCATCGGCGAATAGCCCAGCATGGCCTGCGACCCCAGCAAGTGAGTAGAAAGCTTTTTCATCATGCACCTCACCTTGTAATACGTAATCGCGCACGCCCTCGAAGTGCACCCGCCCACCCCGCGTATTTCCCTGAATTTCGGTGGCTGCAATTTGCTGTGCTAACACCCCTTTTTGCAGCGGGTTAAACATCATTGAGGTGATCCCAAGGGGCGCATAGAGCCGGCTTTCAACATATGCATCTAAGGGCATACCGCTGATGCGCTCCACCAGCAACCCTAACAACATATAGTCAATATCACTGTACAGGTGGCGTTGCTTGCGCATCGCCGTAAAAGGCACTCCTTGGACAATAAGCTGCTTGGTCCAGTCGCTACTAATGGAATAGAATTGCTCACCAAGCTGGTTATCACGACGATGAAAGTCCACCACAGCAGGGTAGCCAGCGCTGTGTTCGAGTAAATCACTGACTAGCCGTAACTCCCGCCCTTGACCGCGATATTCGGGCAAATAAAAACTCACCGGCAATGAGACATCCAAGCGCCCTTGCGATACCAAATGCATCAACGCCAGGTTGGTGGCAAACATTTTCGTGTTCGAGGCAATATCAAACAAGGTATCGGTTTGCATGGGCTGCGGTGTGGCCATCATCTCGCCGCCATCATGATATTTACGCGCATCACCATAAGCCGAAAGCTTAACCAATTCCCCTTGGTGCACGACCGCCAACACGGCTCCGGGAAACCCTTGCTCAATTTCAGCATTAATCAGCGCATCAACCTGTTCGAAACGTTTAGGTGTTGAGCGCTGCGTTAACACCGGCGCAGGAATACGAATATGCAGTTGCGCATCTTCTGGTGTTACCGACTTAATATGCAAACTATTCACCCCGGTGCGGGTGCGCTTACTAAGCGAATAACGGTATTGGGTATCCGCCGTTAGTGGCTTTGCGATATTCAGAGTTTGGCCATTGACGACAAGCTCAGCAGCAACGGCATTCACGTTATCAATAATGATCTCGCCACGGCCTTGGTACGCCTTAAAGCGGTACTTGTTGTTGACATCTTTTCGCGAGCTCAGCGCCTTTGCGGGATAGCTCGCCAACAGCTGCTCATGACCCAAACGTTTACTGGCTGCTGGCTGCGCTGTATTCAAGGCCTGATAGTCACGAAAACGTGCTTGGGCTTTATCCGGCTTATAGCGGTGTAATAAGGCGAACAGCACCGCTGCCGTTTTGCCATCTGCTTGGCCATGCACCTGCCACGGCAGAAAGTGAGCCTGGAAGGCTTTGATAACTGCTACCGTTTTTCTATCTAGCTGGCCGCTAACGTCAACACCATAGCCATAATCACGCAGTGCTTGCTGCATCAAGGCGGTCGTCGGCGCTGCGGTACTGAAGTGCTGCCAATAATGCTCGACATCCGCTTGTTTGTACCAAGCGCCGACGCCGGCTTTATATAATTGATACCAAGGGAAGCGCGGGCCTGGATCGCTTTTGCGCCCAGGCGCAATATCGGAGTGACCGACAACTTGTGTTGGTCCAATATCCGGGTTACGGGAAAGAATATCTTGGCTCAGGGCAATCAATAACTGCACCTGTTGTGGGTCGTAATCGGGGTACATGCACAGCTTTTGCTCTTGCCCTGCTGCGGCCTTGGCGGTGCGCTCAGCCGCAGTACAGCGCGGTACATTCACCACTTCAATACCAATGGAATGATCGTTTAAATCGCTGCGACCTTGCCAAAAACTGTTACCAGCATGCCAAGCTCTATCTTGCTCAGCCACCAATTGCACCACCTCAAGCTCGCTGCGCTGATAACTCGCATCGCCACTTTGTGGCACCAGATAATGGGCACTGAGCCCACCTTCATCAACCAATACCCGCTCCGACTTTTGATAATCAATGGCGGTATAATGCATCACCAAAAACTTAATGCGTTTTGAATAATTGTGTGACGGCTTCATGGGGTAGTGGTTAACGCAACTAAGGGAAGCCATGCACATTAGCAGCACTAAGCACGTTCGCATTGGCGTATCAAAGTATGGAAAATTCATATCAGCCTACATTATGTTTTGCTGCCCGCCTGTTCCTAGGCACTGGGTTAATACAAATAATGACCACAGTATAATAATATTTTATTTCACTCAATTAAAAATAGACGAAAACAATATTCATTGATTTAAATTATGTTCGGTTATGGCCGTTTGTACGGTTGCCAAAGTAAAGATATAGGTACTAGTGTATATCAAATTATTTATTCCTTTGTGTAGGAATATCGGGTTACACTGTAATTAACGTCGTTGTAAGTGTGCATTCGATGAGCCCATAAGCGCTCATTAGCACCAATATAATCTAACAATAAAGTACCTTCTTATGTCGACATTTGTAAAAATCAAAGCACTGCGTAAATCGTTTTCTAGCAGTGAAGCAAAATTAGCGGACTTCACCCTTAATTCTGCTAATGCCATTCGCGACCTCTCCTCTATTGAGCTGGCCAAGGTGGTTGGTGTTAGCCAATCCAGCGTTGTGAAGTTTGCTCAAAAGCTCGGCTATAAAGGCTTTCCGGCCTTTAAGCTCGCGGTAATTGATGCCCTAAACACCGAGACACCCGCACCTAAGCTGCACGGTAAAATCACCTTAAATGATAGCCTAGAGCAAATAGCAGAAAAGCTGCTCAGCAGTAAAATGGCGGTCCTGAGTGAAACTAAAAACCTCAATGAGGCTGAAGCGGTTGAACAAGCGGTCAGCTTGTTAAAAAACGCGAAGCGTGTGGCTTTATGTGGCCTCGGTGGCTCGGCATTGGTGGCCAAAGACTTTGCTTTTAAATTGCAAAAGCTCGGCATTGCCGCTATCGCCGATGCCGATGGTCATGCTCAGCTGGCCTACGTATCAACCCTAGGCAAAGACGATTTAGTCGTCGCTATCAGTGAGTCCGGGAAAACCCGCGAAGTGGCAGAAGCAGCCAGTCAGGCCAAAGCCAATGGCTGCCCAGTGATCGCCGTCACTAAGTTTGGCGCCAACCCAGTGGCCGATTGCGCCACCGTTAATCTTTACTCCGTCGCTGAGGAAGAGTCTATTCGCTTATCGTCGATTTTGGCGCGTACCGCGCAAGACTTTGTCATCGACATTGTCTTTATCGCGTTGACGCAAGCCACACGTCCAGGGCGTAAGTTGCTGGAACACTCTAACGATGTGGTTAAAGCGTTCCGCGAAAGTTAATCATCAATCGTTGATAACTGCTGCCTATCAATCACTAATTGGCGCACCCCGTGCGCCTGATGCTCGTTAAAGGGGTTGCCCTCACACCACTTAGCCAAGCTATGAATATCAAGCTTGCGACAATGCGGACGCACCGACCAACTTACTTGATAAGGCGAGCATTGATGTTGCGAATAACTGGGCCCAGTGGTGGACCCGAGGTAGCGCACCGGCTCGCCACTGTCGTGTGGAATTTCATTGCTCTGGTAACGGCCGTGACACTGGACGATGCGCGTCATCTCGGTAAAGTTTAAGGCGCCGGTGTCATTCACCAGGGTGAATACTTGGGCTTCAACGCGCAAATCGGGGTTCGCGCTAGCGGTACTGACGCAACTACCCAAGCCTGGCCCTGGTGAAACCCGCGCCGAACTATACACCCAATGCACCTCAATGGTATCGCCACTTTGTAGATTATCACAGGCCGGCGTAAGCAATGGCTTTTTTTCGTGCTCAGCAAGCGCTTTACTCAATTGGCACTGATAGCCAGTGTTCGCTGGGCTGGAGTGAGCGGTCACCGAAAAGGCTGCGGCGCGATGCTCAGCATTTTTATGGAAATGGATATTACAAAGGTTGAGCTCATTATAGTTAGGAGCTGATGCAAAATGCACCGGATTACTCCCCTCGCGAAGGTTAATATCGCGCGGTGACTGCGGCCCAGCCAAATCACATTGCGCCGCGAACACGGGCGCCGTGGTAACGGCGGCCATGGACAATAGAAAGCGTTTAGGCATGATTGATCCCTTGTTATTGTTTGCCAACAACTGTGTATCATGCCCAACCTAAAAAAGGTACAAGAACTCAGCGAATATGCAATAAATTCAAGGATAAAGTAGGTATGGAGCACGCTGGCGTTTAAACTGCTGCAAGGGTTGCTGCCAACTTTGCTTTATTTGTTCGTTACTGTGCCCCTCAGTAATGGCCTGACGTAACTTATCGGTACCGGCAAGTTTGTCCATAAAGTCAGGGCGGGTAAATAGCACCTGCTGCGCTTGCGCAAATTGCCGCTGAGCGCTAATCAACCACGTCAAATCCAAACCACGCACAGAGCTTTGTCGCAAGTCGACTCCTTTGACCAGCTTGCCCTGTAACTTCGGTGATGCCGCTGCGCCAACAATGCTGCGGGGGCGAAAAGCAAAATCGCCTAATGCGACACTGTCATGGCCCATCACTTGAAATGGGAGGTCAGTGCCTCGGCCGATGCTCACCGGGGTCGCCTCGAAAAAACACAATGATGGATACAAACCAACGGCTTGGTCGTTAGGCAAATTAGGACTCGGCTTGAGGGGCAACGAATACTTCATAGTGCGATTATAGTGCGCCACCGGCACCACACTAAGCTGTAGCTGCGCATCACTATTAAGCCAGCCCTCTCCTAAAATCATCTGTGCCAACTCGCCCACAGTCATACCATGTAAGATGGGAATGGGATGCATACCTACAAAGGAGCGAAAGTCAGGGTCGAGAATGGGCCCATCAACATAGGCAATATTCGGATTCGGCCGGTCTAAAACAATAAACTCAGCCCCCGCATCAGCACTGGCCTGCATCATATAGTGCATGGAGCTGATATAGGTGTAGAATCGCACCCCGACATCTTGAATATCAAACACCACCACATCGATGTCTGCCATCTCTTGCGCAGCAGGCTGCTTGTTGGCGCCATAAATGGAAACGATGGGGATACCGGTGCGTGCATCTACGCCAGATTGAACATGGGCTCCGGCATCATGATCGCCACGAAAGCCGTGCTCAGGCGCAAAAATAGTGGTTACATTCACCTGCTGCGCCAGCAAAAAGTCAACCAAGTGGCTACCTTGTACCCGCGAGGTTTGATTCACCACCAGGCCAACACGCTTGCCTGCAAGTAAGGGAGCATATTTGCCGAATTGTTCAGCGCCCACGCGAATTGCGCCGTCCTCCTTGTGTGTCTGCGCACAGCCCATAAGCGCGACGGTACAGGCCAGTATCAGCGCCAACGCTCTAATCATGATCTTTACCTTGTACGGCGGCACGTAAAAAGCCTTGTTGCTTGGCTAGCATGCTTTTACCCTGGCGCGCATCAACGCCGCTGAGTAGCATCAAAATCGCGAGTTTGGCGCTGTGCTCGCTGCGCATCAAGGCTTCAGCCGCCTGCTCTGCGGTGCACTCTGTCGCCTGCATGACAATGCGTACCGCGCGCGCTTTAAGCTTGTCATTACTGGCATTAACATCGACCATTAGGTTGCGATACACCTTGCCGCTGCGGATCATACTTGCTGTCGTTAACATGTTAAGAATAAGCTTTTGGGCCGAGCCTGATTTCAATCGAGTCGAACCGGCAAGCGCTTCTGGGCCTACGATTGCCCCCAATGGGATCTGTGCGGCTTCCAGGACTGGGGCATTGGGCGAGCAGCTGATCCCCGCTGTCACACACCCTAATTGCCGGGCATAATTCAGTGCTGATACCACATAGGGGGTACGGCCACTGGCGGCAATACCCACTAACACATCGTCGGCGCACAGGTTATGCGCTTTAAGGTCGGCGATAGCTTGTTCGGCATTATCCTCAGCTCCTTCGACAGCGGTTTGAATCGCTTTAGCGCCACCGGCAATAATGCCCACCACTTGGCTGGGGTCAACACTGAATGTCGGCGGACATTCGGATGCATCAAGAATACCTAACCGACCGCTGGTGCCCGCACCAATGTAGATCAGCCGCGCCCCTTTGCTAAAGGCATGCACAATCGCATCCACGGCTTTAGCAATATCCGGGATAATGGCGCGTACTGCTGGAGCAACCTTGTGGTCTTCATCATTGAGCTTATACAAGATATCGTCTGTCGCTAATAAATCGATATCGAGGGTCTCAGGGTTTTGCCCTTCCGACACGATGCTATTTAGCTCATGTAATAATTTCGATCGTTGATCATCCAGTAAACTCATGTAGTTATTCCACTTGTATATTCTGTGTTGCCAGCACCCAGGCGCCATCTAAGGCATTGCCGCGTGCTGGCATAATAATTCGTTGTTCGCTGTCGCTTAGTAACTGCTTGCTTTTGTCTGCCAGTCCACCCAGTAACATCACCGGAAGATCAGTATCTTGGCGAGTATCAGCAATAAGCTGCAGCACCGCGCTTTTATGCCGAGCAAGGATCTGGGTAGCAATGGAGCAATGATTAGCGTGCGGCCATACTCGCTCGCTGAGCGTGGCAAACTCCTTGGCTGTGGCTTGGCGCACCCAGGCACTGATATCGGCCCGGGTCTCCCCCACCTCTTTAGCTATAGTGGCTATCAGCCCATGTAGCGGCTGCTGCCTGTCTACTGCCTGCATCAGTGCTTGTACCGCCATGGCCCCTAATCGCGCTCCGCTGCCACCATCGCCCAGTGTAAATCCCCAGCCGCCGACGAGCTGTAACTGGCCATGGCTATCTAAACGCGCGCCCACCGAGCCGGTCCCTAATGCCACGCAAGCCACCGGCGCACCTAAATTAGCGCCCAGGGCAGCGGTCACGGCATCCGAGGTCACACGGGTATCAGCAAAAGCGAATGTCTCTAAACGCTGCAGCAATGCGGCTCGATTATACGGATTCCCAGCGCCAGCAACACCTATTATACACTGGGTATGGTGCGCCGGTATGGCTGTAGTGTTCATAATGCTTGCCACTTGCTGCGTCATCCGCTCACAGCTCAACTGTAAATCGTAACTCAATGAGCTCCCTGCACCTTGTTCAGAAGCAATCATTTCGCCATTGCGATTAAATACTGCTAGGGCGGTTTTACTGCCGCCGCCATCAACGGCTAACACATAATTATTCATGGCTGCTCCGCCTATTGGGGCGACCCAAGGCACAGACTAACGTGGCAAGTAAGGTGCCTAAACACAACTGCCAAGTAAATCCGAGGTTAAAGTGCCAAGCGCTTGGCAAAAGCGCCGCTTGCACATAAGGCTGCATCAATAAGGTGGCGACAAAGCCAATAACCAGTGCCGCTAACACCGATGACTCGCTGCCGCGATGGAAAAACACCGAATTAATGTACACCCCTAATAATCCGGAATAAGAGAACACCATGACGCTGAGGGCAAATTTTAATAACGGCATTTGCGAGTATTGCTGCCAAAAATAGCAAATAACCGCCATCCCTCCCAGCGCCAGAGACACCACTAACATGGCCCAGCGTCCGGCCACCACATAGTGACTATCGTGTTGATCTGGTTTGCGTTTTTGCCGCCAAGGTTTATATAAATCTTGCACTAATACCGATGCCATTGAGCTTAGCCCAGAGTTCAACGTAGAAATAGCCGCCGCAATAATACCTATGGTAACCAACCCCCTCACACCTGCGGGGATCTCGTTAAGTACATAGTGCATAAACACCGTGATTTTCTCACCTTGGAACTGCCCCACGCCTTGGCTAGCCCCCCCTTGCGCCATAATGTCTGGACGTTGGTAGAAAACAAACAACAGCAAACCAATAATAATAAACAGCAACATCACCGGGATTACTAAGGCGATGGATAATAGCATCGCACGGCTACCTGATTTAGCGTCTTTACAGGTGAGCACCCGCTGGGTCATATCTTGGTCAAGACCAAAGGCGGCAATATTGAGCAGCACAAAGCCAGTAAACACCGACCATATATTAAATACCCCGCTGGCACTAAAATCGAGTTCAAACTTTAGCAGTGCTAGCTTCGAAGGCTGCCCGGGGGCGGGGTTTTGCAACGCTTCAATCACGGTGCTGAAGTCGGCTGGGATCGCCAGCCATAAACTCACAATGACGCATAGGGCAGCGCCGGTGTAAACGGCACATTGGATCACATCTGAGTAGATCACTGTACGGATGCCGCCAAACACTGTGTATAGCAAGCCCACCAAAACCAGCACTAAGGTGGCCATGATCACACTGCTAGCGGCAATATTGCCATAAAGAATCATCGCCACGGCAATGGCCGCCATATACAGCCGCGCGCCACTGGCAAACACGCGCCCAAATAAATACATTAAGCCCGCACTGCGTTTGGCTTTGGGGCCAATTTGCTGCTCCAGCAACTCGTACACGGTGTACACTCGGTAGCGATAAAAGCGCGGGATCAGCACCTTGGCAACAATGATAGCGGCGATAAAGGCGCCAATGTTGGTCGCTAAATAAGATAAATCCCCCTGATAACCTTGGTCTGGACCGCCGATAAAGGTCGCCGCCGACTGCGAGGTGGCCAACACCGAGACAGCCACCATCCACGTGGGCATCGCATTACCACCGAGGAAATACTCTGAGCTAGTGGTGGCTTTTTTGCGGTTAAACCACCAAGCGGTGGCGCCGATAAGTAAGGCATAGGCGGCAAAGACCAGCCAATCCAGAGGTTGATAATGCGCATTCATAACCGTATACGCCTATCGTGGCAGTGCTGGCAGCTGCCAGTGTGCACGTTTGAGAGCATATTCCACACGCGGTAGAATCACCATCAGCGGATGTTTGCGTTGATCGAGCCAGGCTAGTAAACGGTCCATATTCGCCTCGTCCATTGCCGTGCACCCTGCTGTGGGCTTATCTGCGGCACGCCATAAATGCATAAAGATACAACTGCCGGCACCATCTATATTGTCAGGGTTATGCGCGACGATAACGCCTTTTTTGTATAGCTCATCTTGGCTGTGTATATCTCGACGCATGGCTTCAGATGAGCCTTCAACGGCCTGGCTCCCCACCTCCCGCGTATTGACCATCTGGTTATAATAGGGCGAGCCTTTAACGTCTATACAGTAATCGCCGGCATCCATGGCCTGGTATTCAAGCCCGGTTTTCAGCGACGGTAAGTAACCAAAGGCCTCACCTAAAGCAAATATCCCGGCGGGTGCTTTACCATCGCCTTCGACTTTTTGTTGACCTGGTTGTGCGGGGTGCAAACCCAGGCCCCATGCTAATCCAGTACGACCAATGACCACGGCACTGGGCTCGCCCACCCTCTGCCAGCGCTTTTGTTCGCTGCGCTCAAATAAGAGCATGTCGCCTTGTATATCGGTCCATGAGTCAGTTACCACCACCACCAATTGCTGGTTGTTCAGGGTAATGGGTTGTGGCTTAGATGCGGCGCCACCGCTCATTAAGATACTTATTAGCAGTAGCAAGCTTAATAATGTGTTATTCATTGCCATACTCCATCAGCTAGTTCGATAAGGCCGTCTATCGCCGCTATACCAAGCCCGGCGGTTTGATTAAGGCTGATCACAGGGCCCGAAAACCTCGTGCCACCCTGGATGGGGTCATATTGCCCCAGAGCCGGACCATCTAAATCAATGAGACTAATTTGCCGTGTCTTTGCTGCAGCCAGGTGAGCCGCTGCCGATACCGCAATACTGCCCTCTAGCATGCAGCCAATCATGCACGGGCAGTCATAAGTTGCCGCAACCTCACCAATGCGAATTGCACGGCTTAAACCGCCACTTTTCATCAATTTAATATTAATGATATCAACGGCACCGCGCGCCAATAGGGTAAGCACTTGTTTAGCAGAAAAGGCGCTTTCGTCGGCCATAATCTTCGATTGCACGCGCTCACTGATGTAGCACAGGCCATCAATATCATGAGCTGGCACGGGTTGCTCAACCAATTCCAGTACAATACCTTGGCTTTCAATTGCTTGCAGTGCACGCACGCTTTGCTTGGCATCCCAGCCTTGATTCACATCTAAACGTAAAGACGCTTTGCTATCGACATGAGCAGCGATGGCCTGCACCCGCTTAATGTCTTGCTCAAGCTCGTTGCCAATTTTAATTTTAAGCACATCAAAACCGTTACTCAGTGCCTTATCACAGTCGCTGAGCATTTTATCTATGCTATCTACGCTGATGGTGACATCGGTTTTCAGTTCACTTTGGTGCCCTCCCAGAGCCTGATAAAGCGGCACACCTAAACTTTGGCTCCATAAATCATAGAGGGCGATTTCACACGCCGCTTTGGCGGAATAATTACCCACCACTGCCGCCGCTAGGTCATCACATAAGCGATTGATATCTTGTATGTGCTGGCCAATAAGCTGATGTTGAAGGACCTGCTCGATAACACTTAGTATCGATTGATGAGTGTCGCCGGTGATAACAGGCGTTGAGGGTGCACTACCATAACCTCGGCGGCCACATCGAGTGTCAATAATCAGCACTAGGTCATCAATATGCGTCACCGTGCGCAGCGCCGTTTTAAATGGCGTATGCAAGGGCACCGATAAGCGTGCAAAACGCACAGACTGAATGATCATTGCTCTGCTCCTTGAGCAATGCGCTTAATCGCATAGGTGCGCTCAAGGTAAGAAGTGGTGCTATTTAGGTGCAAGGGTAATAGGGGCGTTACCGACACGCCATTGAGCTCGCCATCGTAAAACTCGCCATTTTGCTTGATATAACCTAGACCTTTCACATCGTGAATGACATAAGGTTGGCCTTGGTATGAACCTATATACATCATTACATGGCCAGGGATGTAAATAAGGTCGCCCACCTGCATTTGCGCGATAACCTCGCGCTTTTGTGCCTCAGTACTGTCTTTATCAAAGCGCCAGTTGTAGCCGTAATCGGTTTTACCCTGCCACGATGAATTACGCGGCATCCACACGCCAAAGGCCTTATAAATTTCACCGACAAAGCCGGTACAGTCACGGGCATTATAGTCATGTCCCCAGCCGTAGCGCTCGCCTAAAAACTTAAACCCTTGGGCTATTAAATGGTGCGCAGTGAGCGGCAAATAACCTAAATGCACATCGGCACTGCGCGGTATTAAGCCTTGAGCAAAGCTCAAGGTGCCATCGTCATTGCGCACAGGCAATGTCACAATATAACTGGCAAAGCTATTTTGCCCATGAGTTAGGTGCTTAACCTGCTCTTTTGGGGCTAGCGGCAAGCGTACACCCATATCCAATTGTACCTCGGAAACACGCGGCTCATTAGGAACATAGGTGGTTTCTACTTTATCACCGGTCACTACAATAAAGTCATCAGCTTGAGTGAAGGTACGGATGCGGTTCTTATCACCTACCGCCACTGCGGAGCGCTTGACCCAAGCGGTATAGTTATAGGCTGCCACCAAATACCACTGACCATCAGCACTTTCATGCAATACAGCGACAGGCTCCGCCGGAAACGCCCCGGTTTCTTGAAAGCGATCTAAGTCGGCATCCATTTCACTGTTTAACACCCTGTCGGCGGTTGGGAAGGTACGCAATGAGGTGCGCTCAACAATCAGTCCAAAGCGCACCGGGTTACTATCAGTCACAGCATCAATATTGGTATTGGCGTGATAACGCGCAAAATCGGCCCGATCAAGTTGCTTGCCATCAACATAAAAGCGAGGACTTGAAGGCGTACTACTGGTGTTACGGATATAACTGCGTAACGCCTTAGCAGAGAGCGTATCAGGCATTGCTAGGGGGTCGATAATGTAAGGGTTATTATTGATGAGGCTGCGATTGAAGGCTTGGATTTGCGACTGCGACATCAGCGGTTTACTGTCACTTTGGCGTTGCAACCAAAATTCAGGATTAAGCATAGGTTGCTGAACTAAAGGCACATCACTTACAAAAGGGGCGTAATTGCTTTGTTGGGCAACACTTTGCTGGGCAACACTGTGCCCTGCACCTAATGTACAACCTAAAACTAACGCACACACTATCGATACCGGGGTTTTTGTCATTGTTATGCTCCGCATCACCTTGATAGCGCGCCGATTGGGCGCAACCGTCACAGGTTAAATAAATGGCTTAAATTCATCCTATCAAAATATTATAAAAACAAACAACAAAAAGGAATACTTTATTCCTTTTTAACAATACATCGTCGATGGGTCATGATTTCAATTTAGCCTTAACGAGCTGTAACCTGCTCTAGGCAATAACTTTGGATCGAAGCTTTAGTTTATTGACATAGGTAGGTGACAAACAAGCAAGAGCACAATCCCACCTGACGCGCCATTTTCGCATTGAGACAAAAGGTAGATAAAGGAAGAAAACAGTGCAGGACGGCGAAATTGTCAGACTGAAGTCTGACCTACATCGTGAGATAAGCCGATAGATAAATAGCTGAGCGGTTTAACTATTAAGTAAAGAGAAGCAAGTACAATCTAGAATTCTAAGTGACTTCATATGACCTCCTCTTCAAAAGAAGTGAAGGAGATGCAGACCTCCAAGCAAAAGTGTACACCTCCTTAAATTCAGTGTGCGAAAGCTCCTTTCTTCTAGGTAAGGTTTTCTTCTGTCACTAGCACTTGAAAGGTCACTTTTCATTCTGCCGATTATATCTCAAGAATAAGCAGTAGCAGGTCTAAGTGTACTCAGATACCAAGCGCACCACTGCGATTCAAAAGTCAAAAAAATTAACCTAACTGTACATCACGTATTGATTTATGTACGAAAGGTTTAAAACCAGATGAATACATGCGAACAATTGTTTTTGGGGTGATAACTTTTACTAACTGATTCTTAGCTATGCTGTCTTCTACTCGGGAGTAGCCCTGATACGACCATCTATAGATATTATTTTCCCAGACAAGGTGTGCTCCGTTATTCAACTCGATAAATGTCCCATCAGGGAGACTTCCATAGCTCGCTTCAAATGTCTTCTTTGTTCGCTCTGAACTGACTCTTTCTTTATGTAACTGACTATCCATTTGTTCAGATGAGAGTGATTCAAGCTCGCTTAAACCATTGGCCTGCCGCCAAAATTTCTTAAATTCAGAGTAACGAGCTCTCCGGCAATGAGCACAAGGTTTATGCCCTGCCGCTAGAGCAGTCGCTTCATCTAAAAAGAATAATTCGGAATACTTGTTATCGCTAAATAAACGTCTTTTAATACCCTTAAAGCTAAGTTCGCATATTACCCACTTTTTATGCGCCCAAGGCTTTAGAATATTCTTTTCTTTATCATGCAATATTCCTCGATTCCCCAAATACTCCCCTCTAGCTTTAACCGCCACCAAGTTTCCCCATGGATCTACTTTATTTTGCAGGGGCATCAAATATCCTCCTATTCTCACTTTAGCTTGTAGTCGCTTTCAGTAACTTGCTGACTTGCTTCGCTCTTTTTTTATCTCTAACCCAAAGTACTGAGCCATTTGTCTTTTTCATTTCAAACAGGTCTATGGCCATAAATAAGTCACTTAGCTTTGAAAAACCATAGTTTCTTTGATCAAAAGAAGCATGATTTGATATGTGAGTTCCTATCGGCCCTAGCATAGCCCAACCATTATCTTCTTCTACGGCCTCTATTGCTTGCCTTAATAGATTGATTAGCTTTGTATCGCTCTTAATATTTTTTTTCTGTTTTTGAACGGGAGTTTCTTTTTCGTTATCACCATCTAAGTAGAGAAAGCGAGAACAACTATTCACAAATGCTAGCGGAGCCTTGCGCTCTCCAAAACCGATTAAAAACTTACCATCAGCAAGCGCCCTCGTAACCAGTGGCGTAAAATCACAATCTGAAGATACTAGGCAAATAATATCAATATCCTTCGTATATAAAACATCCATAACATCAACAACTAATGCCATGTCAGTTGCGTTCTTACCTTTAGTTAAGTCAAACTGCTGAATTGGCTGTATAGCAAATTCATGAAGAACGTCTTCCCATGCTTTTAGGTTTTGGCTCTTCCAGTTACCGTAAGCTTTGCGAATATTTACAACACCGTAACGCGCTAACTCGGAGAGAATTTTGTTTATCTTTTTCGCCGGTGCGTTATCAGCATCAATGAACACCGCTATTTTTTCTTTATTGTTCAAGAATGCCTCCTTGCCTTAGTATCAGTTCAGCTAGAGGCTATAACTATCTACTAAATATTTCTATATACTCAATCAATAAGTTATCAATCATTCCTATGGCTAGCAATTGATGACACGGTATTTAGTTATAAAGGCTATTTTGCTATCAAGTTTATAGCTGGTGTGGGGGCAAGTTTTTTTGTAAACAAAAGTAGGCCATAACATGCATACTAAAAAATGGCTGGATTCTCGGATCCAAAAAAGAGTAGAGGTTATACCTCAGGCATAAAAAAGCCAACTTGCGTTGGTTTGTTATCACTTCTCTTTAAAGGAAGTGGCGGCTGCAGGACGACGAAGTAGTCAGACTGAAGTCTGACCTAAAACGTAAGATAAACCGATGGATAAATAGCTGAGCGGCTTAACTATCAACTAAAGAGTAGAGGGTTATATTGCGGGCATAAAAAACCAACTTATCGTTGGTTTGTTATCACTTCTCTTTAAAGGAAGTGGCGGGTGCAAGACGATGAAATCCTCAGACTGAAGTCTGACCTACAACGTGAGATAAACCGATGGATAAATAGCTGAGCGGTTTAACTATCAAATAGAGAGTAGAGGGTTATATTTCAGGCACAAAAAAACCAACTTTCGCTGGTTTATTATCACTTCTCTTTAAAGGAAGTGGCGGGTGCAGGCCAGAATTGGTAATCAACGAACCTCAGAGGTTCGCATCCGTATGCTTACATCAAATTTCAGACATAAAAAAACCAACTTTCGTTGGTTTGTTATCACTTCTCTCTAAAGGAAGTGGCGGACGCAGGAGGATTCGAACCTCCGACCGCCTGGTTCGTAGCCAGGTACTCTATCCAGCTGAGCTATGCGTCC
>NZ_SGPG01000004.1:0-124182 GCF_004208955.1 Pseudoalteromonas sp. CO325X | reverse complement strand
TCGATGCTCAGAGATGGGGTAATGTGGGAAGCGCCAAAAGCTTAAAAAGAGCTATTGACGCCATAGTCTCTTGTTAGCATTTTTAAGGTATTACAGGGCATGTTGCTTTATCAGGAAATTCATTTTTCGTCTCATGATACGCCATGTGAACATAATGTAGCTTCCAGTAACCATCCACATTCAATAGCTCAAAATTCAAGGTCGTAGGATCTCCCTCTTTGTTGTAGCCTGAAACAGTTAAACAAGATTTTTCACCTTTTACCTTTTCATAGTATCGAATTTCTTTTAAAACAACAGAGTCAACAGATGAAAAGAAAGGAAAAAACTCATTAAAACTTTCATCTCCTTTCTCTCTGTGAAAGCGAGTTTGGTTATAAGGGCTTAACATATGAAGTGCATCTTCATAGTTTTTCACCTTTAATGAGGTTAAAAACTGTTTATATTGTTGATAAGGTGAAGTACTATTTTCAACCGTATTTGCACAGGATGTTATAAACCCAAACAAACTAATAATTAATAATTTTTTCATTACTAATGACCCATTATTCGCTTTAATTCCATTTCGTATGCAGCATGCCTACCTTTCAGCGCTCTAGCTGCTCTACATAAAAGACCTGAACATGAAAGAATGAGTTCTTCAATATTAAAGGAGCCAGAAATTGACATACCTGCAGCACCAACAAAATTAAATGTTGCAGTATACTTAATGTCATTACCGTCACCTTTTGTAAAAGTAATAGATGCGTTTTTAACTTTCGCCCCTAATCCCTGCAAAGCGCTATCTCCTTTAAATGTTAGCATACCTGCACTTCCTGATAATGTAGCATTCCCACTTGAATCAATTGTTAATTTATAATTCCCTTTGCTTTTTACTATTTTAGTCGTTACTCCTTTATTCTTTGAATAAGCTACCTCTAATAGTTTTGCAATGGTTATTTTTACTTCTACTTGTTTAGGCATTATATACTCCTTGTATTTGCCTTGGTTGAAATGCTAACAGCTTATTAGCATGCATTTCGGGTTAAACCAAATAACCTTTGGCTACTGAACCACGCTAACGTTCATTTATTGTTAATAAAGTCATTAATTTAGCAGCTGAGTGTCGCCATGTCGATACGCAGTTGTGTGGTTGAAAACGCGCAATGAGATAATCGTGCCGAATTTGGCTCGTTATGCAAACAAACAAATGCCTTAATTTCAAAAAGTTATAGGTAATATTGACTTATTCGTGCCTGATATTACTTTACATAACGTGCCTTGTTTTTGCTTCTTTGATATATACCATCTATAACTGTACATATACACAGCTCATTGTGATATTATCATGTCTTCGTCTCCATTTTTAGAATCGGTAAGCGCTGAGCTAAGAACAAGACGTTACAGCTTAGGAACGGAAAAGCCTACTTAATGTGGATAAGGGGTTTTAAACTTTTAAATGGTTAAACATACTCAGATCTCTGGCGCTGCCTAGCGGAGCAGCGCAACCTATCGCGCTATTCACCCTCTATTAATACCCCTTTTCTATAATTGCGTTTTTATTCTCGCTATTGTTAATTATGAAGCGTTTAGCCATTGTTACCGCCGTTCTGACTCTTGCCGCCTGTCATGTTGCTACCGCACCAAGCGGTGAATCCCCACCAGCAGAAACTCCCACACCGACCCAATGTACCCAAGCTAATCTCAATGCAATTGAGCAGCTAGCCAGTACCAGCGATGGCAGCGGGCACGGCCCGGATATTGGCACTACGGTATGGGCAAACAGTGTGGAGTATCGTTTAGATATCAATAACCATGCAGATAAGCCGCCATTATTAACACCGAAGTGGTGCCAATGGGTGGCAAGCCAAGCGAACACCTCTGCCAGCTTTAACTGTGAGCAAGCACACAGTGATATCGCCCGCCAAGTATGTCAGTCGCCAAGGCTGAGTGAGTTAGATGCGCAATTGGCCGACACCTTCGAAAAAGCACTGGCACAATCCGATAGTGATAAACATAAAAGCACGTTACGGGCCATGCAACGTGGTTGGATAAAAGGCCGCGATGCGTGCTGGCAAGCAGATAACGTAAAACAGTGCATTATTGATGCCTATCAGCATCGCAACGCTTCACTGCAAGTGCAGTATCAACTCACCACGGCTGTGGACCACCTTCAGTATGATTGCGAGGGCAAACAGGTAAGTGTTGATTTTTATGATACCACGCCACAATTTATTGCCCTGCGCGAGGGTGAGCAACAATGGCTGATGCAGCGCGTGATAGCCGCCAGTGGCGCTAAATACCAAGGCCGCAATCAGGTTTTTTGGCAAAAAGGCGATAGTGCCTTTGTGCAATGGCAGTACAACACGCCCATGCAGCAGTGCACATTACGCTAAGCAGGCTCCGACCATACCGCAAACTCATTACCACTGGGCTCCACAAAGTGAAACCGTCGCCCGCCTGGAAAGTCGAATAACGCTGTGGAGATCTCGCCTCCCGCTTGCTCTATCTTAGCTTGGGTTTGCGCAATATCGCTGGAATAAAAAACCAATAATGCGCTGCCTTTGCTGGTCTGAGCGTTTAAGTCGCTACGATAAAAGCCGCCATCGAGCCCTGCTCCGCTAAATGCTGTGTAATCTGGGCCGTAGTCAGTAAATTGCCATGCAAAAACATGGGTAAAGAATGCTTTTGTGGCCTCGAGGTCGCGCGCAGGGTATTCCACATAGTTCAGCATTTCGTGATTATTTTTCATCCTTGTCGCCTGCTATAAAACAAAAAAAGGTGCGCTAAGCATAGCGCACCTTTTTTATTGGTTCTACTGGGTTGCGTATTAACGCATTAAGGCCCTATTGGCCTTTATCTTGTTGCTCAATCTTGGCCCAAGAATCACGTAGCCCTACGGTTTGGTTAAACACTAAGTGTGAAAAGTGATCGTCACGGCAGAAATACCCGGTACGCTCAAACTGATACCCTTTTAGGGCAGCCGCTTCGCTTAGGCTAGGCTCTAATTTGGCATTTTTAACCACTTTTAGTGACTCTGGGTTAAGGGCATCGGTAATGTCCTCTGCCGCACCTGGGTTAGGCACATTGAATAAGCGGTCGTACTGGCGCACTTCGGCTTCAATACAATGGCTGGCACTCACCCAATGAATAACCCCTTTAACCTTGCGGCCATCAGCCGGGTTTTTGCCTAGTGTTTCCGGGTCATAAGAGCAATAAATGGTGGTGATATTGCCTTGCTCGTCTTCGTCAATGCGCTCTGCTTTAATCACATAAGCGTTACGTAAACGCACTTCTTTGCCTAGCACTAAGCGCTTAAACTTCTTATTCGCTTCAACACGGAAGTCTTCGCGTTCAATGAACACCTCGCGGGTAAATGGCAACTGACGCGAACCCATTTCTTCTTTGTTCGGATGATTAGGCGCATCGAGCATTTCCACTTGCTCTTGTGGGTAATTTTCGATCACGACGCGCACCGGGTCTAATACCGCCATGGCACGTGGCGCGTTTTCATTTAAATCATCGCGAATACAGGCTTCAAGCATGCCCATTTCTACTAGGTTATCTTGCTTGGTTACACCAATGCGCTTACAGAATTCACGGATAGAACCTGGGGTGTAACCGCGTCGGCGTAGCCCGGCTATCGTCGGCATACGCGGGTCGTCCCAACCATCAACATGACCATCGACCACCAACTGATTAAGCTTACGCTTACTCATAATGGTGTACTCAAGGTTCAGTCGTGAAAACTCGATTTGCTGTGGGTGGCACTCAAGGCTGATATTATCTAACACCCAGTCGTATAAACGGCGGTTGTCTTGGAACTCCAAGGTACACAATGAGTGGGTAATGCCTTCAAGCGCATCGCTAATACAATGGGTAAAGTCATACATTGGGTAAATGCACCACTTATCACCGGTTTGGTGGTGGTGGGCAAAACGAATGCGATAAATAATCGGGTCGCGCAGCACCATAAAGGAACTGGCCATATCGATTTTGGCTCGCAGTACACACTCGCCCTCTTTGAACTCGCCGTTTTTCATTTTTTCGAATAACGCTAGGTTCTCCGCCACAGAGGTGTCGCGATAAGGGCTGTTTTTACCTGGCTCTTTTAACGTGCCACGGTACTCGCGAGCTTGCTCTGGTGTTAAGAAACACACATAAGCGAGGCCTTTTTCAATAAGCTCAACAGCGTACTGATACAACTTGTCAAAGTAGTTAGAAGAGTATTGAATCTCACCGCTCCACTGAAAACCCAACCAGTTCACGTCTTCTTTTATTGAGTTCACATAGTTGATGTCTTCTTTTTCTGGGTTGGTATCATCAAAACGCAAATTACACAGCCCGTTGTAGTCTTGTGCAATGCCAAAATTCAGGCAAATAGACTTGGCATGGCCAATGTGCAAAAAGCCATTTGGCTCGGGTGGAAAACGCGTGTGCGTTTGCTGATGTTTGCCTGAGGCTAAATCTGCGTCAATGATGTTACGAATAAAGTTCGTTGGGCGATTCTCAATCTCCGCCATTGGGATACTTTCCTCTGAATTCTGCGTGACTTATAACCCACGCATTATGACAAATACTGCGCTTAACTTACAGCTTTTAGTAAGGTCACACCAGCTTTAATTCAACGGTGTTGCCGTCTGGGTCAAGAATGTATAAAGAACGACCAAAACCAGTGGCCCCGTAGCGCTCAGCGAACTGCAACGACTGGTTTACGCCTTTGGCTTTTAAGGTGCGGATCACCGCCTGTTCGCTCGCGGCGCTGATTTGCAAGCAAAAATGCGCCAGTGGCGAGGTGCGCACCTGCACCGGTTGCTTGCTATCTAAGCTACCCTGAGTGCTAAGAATATCAATCAGGGCCTGGCCGGCGCGCAACTGATACAACCCCTCTTGCTCCAATACGCGCTCTAACTGAGCGCCAAGTACTTCCTCGTAAAATGCGCACATGCGAGGTACATCATCGGTGCGCAGCACAACATGGTCTAGCCCGTGTAATTGCATTGAATGCTCCTTTTATTGATTAGGATCTAATCACTGTGCGTCACGCTAAGCTATGCTACAGAGACATTCATTACAACGCGAAAGGAGCCGTGATGCAATTGCATACTGCTGCAGATTTAATGACCCCAGCGCCGCTTACCGTAACCGCTGATGCCTCGTTGCATGATGCCCATGCATTAATGCGTGAGCACAATATTCGCCATATTCCCGTTACCGATGAGCACGGCACACTTATTGGCATGCTGACGCAAAAACTGATGATTGCCCAAGTGATGCGCATTATTTCAGTGTTTGGTGCACCGGCACTTGAGCGCAAAGAGAAGCAAACGCAAGTGGGCGATATCATGCTTCAAGATTTTGATACCGTGGCCCCCGGTGATGCTTTAAGTGATATCGCTGAGTTTTTTCTCAATAACCGTCATGGCTGTATGCCGGTGGTTGAGGAGCAAAAACTGCTCGGCATACTCACCTCTTCAGACTTTGTGCGCCTAAGCGTTGAGCTGTTGAAAAAGTAATAAAAGTTTAATCTAGCGCAACATCGCTGACATTTATCTGCCCTACACTTGAGGCGAATTTAACAAACCTAGGAACAAGGAATAACCATGGCTTCACAGAATCAACATCGCGTTTATATACCGACCAATGCTCGCGCCAACCAGTATATTCTCGCCGAGTTTAAACCGGATGATGATTTTTACGCCTGCTTTAGCGATTATCGCAGCGCATATCAGCGCGTTGCCCGACAACTGTTCGCGTTATGTGACGATGCCGAGCTCTACAATGTGCACATGCTGGTCAACGACAAGCTGCCCATTGTGCGCTTTCATGAAGAGGCATATTGCTTAGAGACTCAACGTCAGCAGCTGTTTTTTTATAATCCGCGATATCACGAGGCTCATCAGCTACATGGCTGCTGCGAAAGCCGAGCACGCAAAGTACGGTTGCTATTCCTCGCTACAGGTGAAGACATTCGTGCCCATTCTGCCGATTTTCACCGCCGCGTTGCCAAGGTGCTAAGTGCACTGCAAGAGCAACTTCCCGGCGACGCCAACAAGTTGAAAGTGCGAGACCATCAGCACCTAACCTATGATTTGTTCGCCCGCGCCAAAGGGCATAAAGAGAGCTATGGATATAAACTTAGAGCACTGGCACCACGCTATGAAGCCCGTGGCTGCCCCTTACCCAGCCATCGCGACCTGACTTATGCGCGTTTTACTTTGCCACTCACACGGCAGTTAAAAACGCAGCTATTGGATGCCAGCGCCACGGATTACGGAAACTTTTATAGCCACATTGAAGATGCGTTTATCAGCGCCTGTGAAGCCAAGCGCCTACCGCGCCGCGCAATGGTGGCCAATGGCCGCACACCGCTTATTCGCCACCGTGATATCGACACCAGCGCTCACAATGAGGAACTGGAAAAGCTCAGCTTTGAACCCGGCAAAGGCGAAACCCAAAGTCACGTACTCTTTGATGCCGCCAACTTGGTACAGAGCATTGACTTTGTGATTGTTGCGGGCGTCGAGGATCATCATGATATGGGCTATGGCCGCTTTATGAATCAAGTCGAGAGCGTGATCAAGGCGCTGTGCAATAGCTTACAGGTGAACCCAGAGCGCCAAGATATCAACACCCGCTTTTATCAGCACCTGAGCTACAGCCTGTAACTGCACGATAAAAACAACAACAAGGCCGCTATTGGGCGGCCTTTTTTGTTGCTTGGCTCAGTCCCTTACCAGCCTAATTTAGCGTGTTATCCCCCTCCGCAAAAAAGACTTTTTTACGCTTTATATCAACACCTTAAAAGTAAACGAGATAGTTTACCTTGCTTACATACATTCATGTATGTATATTCCTGCTCTAGTCGGTTTAATAAATTGTTCAGCTAAAGGTAGGTTATGAATGTAAAAACGCTGGTCGCAGTCACAGTACTTGCGGCGCTTAGCTTAAGTGGTTGCCAGGAGCAACCACAACAACAAGCCCAAACGGCCCCCGCTGCCGTTGAAGTCGAGGCCATAACGTTGTCGCCACAAAGTATTGACCTCAGCACCGAGCTAGTTGGCCGCACGGTCGATTTTCGTCAAGCTGAGATCCGCCCTCAAGTCAGCGGTATTTTGCAGGCGCGACTGTTCGAAGAAGGGCAAATGGTGAGCAAAGGAGATGTGTTGTATCGGATTGACCCCGCTCCCTACCAAGCTGAACTTGCCAGTGCCAAAGCGGCGCTCGCCAAAGCCCAAGCCAGTGTTCGCAACAGTGGCATGAAGGCTGAACGTATCAAAGGCTTATTAGGTAATAAATCGGTCAGCCAGCAAGACTATGATGATGCCGAAGCCACCTTGCTACAAGCAAAGGCCGATTTAGCAGCCGCCAAAGCCGCTGTACTGAGCGCCGAAATTAATCTTGATTACACTCAAATCCGCGCCCCCATTGACGGTCAGATTGGTCGCTCTAGCGTTACCGAAGGGGCGTTGCTGACGGCCAATCAAAGCGCTGCGCTGTCGATAATTCGCCAGCTTGACCCTATTTATGTGGATATGACGCGCGCCGCCTCCAAGTTATCTTCTTTGCGCAGCGCCATGCATCAAGGCAATCTCAGCCAAAACCCCGAGGTTAAACTGAGATTAGAAAATAACGACTGGTATGCGCTCTCCGGTGAGCTGAAGTTCTCCGAGGTAAGCGTTGACCCATCGACGTCTATGGTCACCATGCGCGCAGTATTCCCCAACCCCAATGGTGAATTACTGCCAGGCATGTTCGTACGAGCGCAGTTAGCTACCGGCCAAGATGATGACGCCTTATTGGTACCGCAAAAAGCCATTGTGCGCACGCCCAAAGGTGAGGCCACGGTAATGGTGGTCAGCAAAGAAGGCACGGCGCAAACTCGCGTAGTGGAGCTCGGTCAAGAGATAAACCAAAGCTGGCAAGTCCACTCCGGTCTACAAGCCGGTGACCAAGTAATTGTCGCCGGGCTGCAAAAGGTTCGCCCCGGTAGCAAAGTGACAGTGGCAAAACAGGACACGGGGGCATAATTTATGGCTAATTTTTTCATTGGCCGGCCTATTTTTGCTTGGGTGATCGCCATCGTGATCATGCTTGCGGGCCTGCTGTCGGTAAAACAGCTGCCCGTTGAGCAATACCCTAAGGTTGCGCCACCGGCGGTCAGCATTAATGCCAGCTACCCTGGTGCCACCGCACAAACAGCCGAAAACGCCATTACTCAGGTGATAGAGCAAGCCATGAACGGCTTGGACAACCTCATGTATATGTCGTCACAAAGTGATTCGGTGGGCAATGTCAGCCTGACACTCACCTTTGAAACCGGCACTGATCCGGATATTGCTCAGGTTCAGGTGCAAAACAAACTGCAACGGGCAATTCCTCTGTTACCGCAAGAAGTGCAGCAGCAAGGGGTTTCGGTAGCCAAGTCTAATGGCAGTTTCTTAATGGTTATTGGCTTTATCTCCGAAGATGGCTCGATGAACCGCGAAGACATCGCCGACTATGTGGTTTCTAATGTTAAAGACCCAATTAGCCGCACCCCAGGGGTGGGCAATGTCACCGTATTCGGCAGCCAGTATGCCATGCGTATCTGGCTTGATGCGCAAAAGCTTAACCAATATCAACTGACCCCCACCGATGTCACCGCTGCCATTAAAGTGCAGAATAATCAGGTGACAGCCGGACAACTGGGCGGCGCCCCGGCGTTACCCGGGCAGCAATACAATGCCGCCATCACCGCACAAAGCCGCCTCAGTAGCCCTGAAGAATTTGGCCAAATTCTATTACGGGTTAACGAAGATGGTTCACGAGTGCAGCTTAAAGATGTGGCACGCGTCGAGCTCGGCGGTGAAGACTATTCCGTTATGGCGCGCTATAACGGCATGCAAGCAACGGGGATCGCCATCGAGTTGGCCACCGGAGCCAATGCCCTCGATACCGCCGAAGCAGTGCGCGCTCGCCTTGACGAACTAAAGCCTTATTTCCCAGAAGGGCTCAAGATTGAAGTGCCCTACGACACCACGCCGTTCGTTGAGCTTTCTATCAGCTCAGTGGTGCAAACACTGTTTGAAGCCGTGCTGTTAGTGTTTGTGGTGATGTATTTGTTCTTGCAGAACTTTCGCGCCACCTTAATTCCGACCCTAGCGATTCCTGTGGTCTTGCTCGGTACCTTTGGCATAATGTCGGCGATGGGCTTTTCGATAAACACCCTCACCATGTTTGGTATGGTGCTGGCCATCGGCTTGTTGGTGGATGATGCCATTGTTGTGGTCGAGAACGTTGAGCGGGTCATGAGCGAGGAAGGCTTGGGGCCTGTGGAAGCAACGCGCAAGTCCATGGGACAAATCACCGGCGCCTTAGTGGGCATAGGCTTGGTGCTCTCTGCCGTATTTGTGCCGATGGCCTTTTTTGGCGGCGCAACTGGGGCTATCTATAAGCAGTTCTCTATTACTATCGTTTCAGCCATGGCGTTATCGGTGTTGGTGGCGATTATTTTCACGCCGGCCCTGTGTGCCACCATTTTGAAACCCATCAAAGGCGACCATTTGGAAAAAGGCGGCTTCTTCGGTTGGTTTAACCGTACCTTTGATCGCTCTAACGATGGTTACCAAGGGGCAGTAGGTGGCCTGCTTAAGCGTCCGGTGCGCTCAATGGCATTATATGGCGCGATTATCGCAGTGATGGCATTGATGTTTGCCCGTCTGCCCTCGTCATTCTTGCCCGATGAGGACCAAGGTATCTTTTTAACCATGGTGCAGCTGCCAAGCGGTGCCAGCCAAGAGCGTACCGAAGAAATAATGACTAAGGTCGCCGATTATTATCACGGCGAAGACTCAGTACGCTCGGTGTTCACCGTCAGCGGCTTTAGCTTTGCCGGACGAGGACAAAACGTCGGCCTTGCCTTTGTGCGCCTAAAAGATTGGAGTGAGCGCGACGACAGCCAAAGCGTACAGGCCACTATCGGCCGGTCGATGGGGTATTTTTCTACCATTAAAGAGGCGCAAATTTTTGCCTTTAACTTGCCTCCTATTCAAGAGCTAGGACAAGCCACTGGCTTCAACCTGTTCTTGCAAGATAGGGGCGCCTTAGGCCATGACGCGCTACTGCAGGCCCGCAATCAACTGCTGGGAATGGCGGCGCAGCGCCCAGAGCTGATGGCTGTGCGCCCTAACGGCATGGAAGATGCGGCGCAGTTACAGGTGGATATCGACCAGCTTAAAGCGCAAGCGTTAGGAGTCTCGATTAGCGAGATAAACCAAGCGTTGTCTATTGGCTGGGGCTCGCGTTACGTCAATGACTTCACCGACCGAGGCCGTGTTAAAAAGGTTTATGTGCAAGCCGATGCCGAGTACCGCATGACCCCGGAAGATTTAAGCCATTGGTATGTGCGCAATAACGAAGGTGAAATGGTGTCCTTTGATACCTTTGCCACCAGCCGCTGGGTGTATGGCCCGCAACGCTTAGAGCGTTACAACGGCATCTCAGCCATGGAAATTCAAGGTCAGCCAGCACCGGGATACAGCTCCGGCGTGGCGATGCAAACCATGGCCGAGCTGGTTGCTCAATTGCCACCGGGCATTGACTTTGAATGGACCGGCACCTCTTACCAGGAGAAAATGTCTGGCTCCCAGGCGCCGATGCTCTATGCGTTGTCGATTTTGGTGGTGTTCTTATGTTTAGCCGCCCTATACGAGAGCTGGGCTATTCCATTTTCAGTGATTATGGTGGTGCCGCTGGGGATCATCGGGGCGCTCAGTGCCGCCTTCTTGTTCGGTCTTCAGAACGACGTGTATTTCCAAGTGGGCTTGCTAACCACCATGGGCTTGGCATCTAAGAACGCGATTCTCATCGTCGAATTTGCCAAAGATTTACAGCAACAAGGTCGCTCGGTGATCAACGCCACGCTCGAAGCCGTGCGCTTGCGTTTACGACCCATCATCATGACCTCACTGGCGTTCTCGCTCGGGGTTTTGCCATTGGCGATAAGCTCCGGTGCCGGCTCAGCCAGTCGCAATGCCTTTGGTATTGGCGTCCTTGGCGGCATGCTCAGTGCCACCTTCTTGGCTATCTTTTTAGTTCCCGTGTTTTATCTCGTGGTGCAAAAGCTCTTTGTTCGAAAGTAACTGCACCCAACCCCAAAGCCGGACTTTTTAGTCCGGCTTTTTTATGCCTAAAAACAAGGTATCAAGGAGGGCTTGCGCTTGCTCGATAAGGTCAATATAACCTGGGTGTTGCAGAAATTTACTGATAAGGCCACCGACGAGGGAATTCATCGCCGCTGCCGCGACTCGCGGCTCAATAGCCGGGTTAAGCTCACCATTTTCCAATGCTCTGGCGAACGCCAGCGTGAGCGTGTCCTGCACTTCTTGATTGAGTTGTTCTTGTTGTTGTACTGCGGGGTTAAGCTCGTCAACATACTCACAGCGATGGAACACCACCGTTAGCACGCGATGATACTGAGGGTCTTGTTGCACTATCACCAAGGCGCGATGCATCACGTCTTTTATTTGCGCCAAAGCGCTCAGATCATTGGCACTTTGCAGCTCACTGAGCATTTGTCGAAACGGCAGACGAATACGGTCTAACATGGCGTTGAACAGATCGGCTTTGTTGTCAAAATGCCAATAGATTGCGCCGCGCGTGACGCCTGCGGCGCTAGCAATATGTGCCAAGGTGGTACGTGACACACCATGCTGGTAAAACTGATGCTCAGCGGCATCTAAAATAGCACTGCGGGTTTGTTCGGCATCAGCCTTAGAACGCCTGACCATGGCCTTGCTCGATTAGGAAATAATGATCGCAATATTAACATAGTTGCTACCTGAACCAACAGCCATCGCGGTGTTATCGATACTCCAGCCGAGCGGTTAGGCGATTAAATAACCTGGGGAAAAAACGCTTGATGGTCGGTGCCCAATAACTTAAGCCTTGGCCAATCACCACTTCTTGCTTTTGCTTTTCAATCGCGGTGATGATTCCTTGCACACAGGCGCTTACCGGCATACCGTTTTCAATCGACTGTTCACTGTGATTTTGCGCCACCCCTTTCTCGTTTAAGGAGTTATGAGCAATGCGGGTTTGCACCGAGCCAGGACACACGGTGAGGCAATGAATGCCGTCAGCGGCAAGCTCGGCGCGAATGCAATCCATAAAGCCGACCACCGCATATTTGGAGCCGGAATAACCGGAGCGAAACTTAGAGCCCACTTTGCCCGCGACGCTGCTTATTGCCACGATCATCCCCTGCTTTCGAGCCTGCATTTGCGCAACCACCAGTTTAGTCAGGGCCACAGTGCCAAAGTAGTTGACCGCCATTAATTGCTGGTAAGTAGCAAAGTCGGTGTCGGCAAACAAGCTACGTTGCGACACTCCGCCATTATTAATCAAAATATCAATATCACCGATGGCTGCGAGCTGCTCGGGGAGCTCTTTGAGTAGGCTCTCAGCGGCGCTCAAATCCAAAGGTAAGACAACGTGTCCCTGCCCCATCAAGCTATTTTTCACCTGCTCAAGGGCTTGCTCGTTGCGCGCCGATAACACCAGCTTAGCGCCTTTGGCCGCAAGTTGTTTAGCCAGCTCCTCACCAATGCCCGATGATGCGCCGCTTAACCACACCCGTTTGCCATCTAAGTTCATTTTATTGCTCCTGCTTGGTGTTCAATTTGCGCTTGCAGCTCTTTGCAAAGCCCCATTAAAAATAAGGCTTCAACGACAACAAATAAGGGCCCAATAACCAAGCCGATTAAATCATCCACGAAGGCAGGTTTTTTGCCTTCGTAATAGTGACCGACAAATTGAAATACCCAGCCCACGACGAATAATCCGATACCAACGGACAGCCACAGCCACGTGCTAAGCATTGCCACGGGCGCAGCCCCGAGCAGACTCAGCACCAACAATGCGCTCATCAGCAGGCCTAGCCTGAGGGATAGCTTTAAATAATAAAGGCAGGTAATACTCACGACCAACACAGCGGGAGTGAGGCTGAGCGCTAAAACGGTAAAACTCGGACGAGAGAGCAGCACCAGCAAGGCATACACGATTAAGGGTATGCCGATAAAGTGGGTGTATATATTGCGTTTATCACGATGATAACGAGCGTAATTACTTAATTGGGTAACCAAGGTTTTCATGGTGTTAGCACCTTTTTTATTATTAACCTTGTGCTCAGTTTAGAGTAAAACCCCTAACTTGCCTATATTTTTGGCTCGTCTCGCTCGCCCTCATCAAGATTACCAGTGGCATGGGTATTCATGCGTACTAAATTGGGCTTGCGCTCACTCGCAGCGGCGCTCTTTAATGGTCCCTGCCCCGGTGGAGAATTAGGCTCATCAGACACTGGCTCACCGTTTTTAAAGGGCTGGATCATATTGGCGTATTGTTCAATGAGCCGATGCATTCCCTCTGGTGCTTCACAACGCGTAAACTGCATCTCCACATCGACAATATCGGTTCGCCGGCGGTTGCTGTCGCTGGTTTTCGGCGAAAGGTTCACCTTGAATGCCACTCGCTCGGCATTAAACCCATCCACTTGGTGCGTCGCCCGTTTCAACTCGCTTTCACTGATTTGAATCGACATATCAAAACGCATTTTGTCTAAGGCTATGCCTTGCGGCTGTACTAAAGCAATAAGCGGCACATACATATCGTGTTGCTCGTCGACTTGCACTTTCACCATTTTCGCCGCTAGCGAGCCATCCTCTTGAGTATCGAAGAACTGCTGCAATTGCATCACATATTGTTGCGATATCATGGTCCCGGTGGTGTTCACCGCATGGTGGATCCCCCGAGTGATATCGGTGAGCATTTGCGCATTCATCTTTTCTTTGCCAAACATCATAAGTCCTTACTATCAATGACATTGGGAGTGCGCAGCCGCTGTAATAACTCAGTGTTGAGAAAATGACTTTGAGCATGCAGCTGCACGTTAACATAGGCACGCGTATCACCTGCGCGCCCAGAGTGCTCGGAATGTAACAGCACCACATTGGTCTGTTTGGTGTGACAGTGCGTAGACCAATACCGGCTTGGTATTGGCCACAATGCACTGATGGCCTGCCAGCACCGCCGCCAAGCATTTTTTAGTTGCACTTTAGTTGCCACCCTTTTTACCATTTTTATCAGAAGGCGGTGCGATTTCAGCTTTCGTGTCCGCAGGTAAGGCATCAGTAGCAGAGGGTTTACCCTCACCAATAACCACGGGCTTGGTAGCCGCATCGGTGAGAAAATCAATAACGCGCATTAATGCTTCAGGCGGCCCTTGGCGTTTTACTGCGGTATGAATTGAATATTTAGCTCGGGTGTCGGTTTTACGGGTTTGCTCCGACTTATGAGACACCTTGCCATGCACTTTAACCGAGAATGGACCCCAGCCCATTTTTGCCTCGAAGCCACCCTCACCACTGGTTTCGCTGTGGCTTTCTTCTGATTGTGTCACTTCCAGTTCAAAGTCAATTGACCCTTCTTCGACACAAATATTGGGGTGGGTGATCGCTGCAAGTAGCGGCACCCGCATAGTTTTACGTATGGTACCCTTGAAGTTACCTTCGGTGTCCACTTGGGTTTCATCGTATTCGAACTCAACGTTCACCGCCTTGCCATCTTTAATGCACACGGTCATCAAAAATTCGGCGTAAGCCCGACTTGCCTGTACTTGGGCGGTGATCATTGCATGCAATGGCCCCCCTATCATGCGATCCAATGGCAAGGCATTAATTACCGAGCCAACGAGTCCTGTATCGATAGCCATAGTTCTCTCCTTTTGTTCCTATTTGCGCTATTGCCATTAAAAACTAGGAGTCGCTGGCTTAACTCGTGCTCTTATGTAAGCCCTTGTAATAAAAGTATCGCCGGATAAGCATAAAGATCACCGTGGCGCCGATGACGGCTGACATCAGGTGGTGTATCAGTAAGTGGCCGACAATAAAGGCCGGGATATCGTCGAAGGAGTCGATCAGCAGCAGCTTGAGTATTAGCGCCACATAAACGCTAAGATGCAAAACAAACGCGACTTTAAATAACCGCCTAAACCCTTGCTTCATACTCGGATGAATAGCCACCACTCCTAAGCGCAACAGTAGCCATGCGCACAGCGCAATGGCCATGGAAACCACACCTAACCCCAATAACGAGGTTTTAATAAGCACCACCGCTAAAATGACATAAAACCACATCGCTAACACTCACATAAACGCTGATACAACCCCGATGCCCGGCGCACTGGCGTGGCGATGGCATAGGCCAAGGTGCGCGCATCACAGATCAATTCAATATGCGCCTTGGCACGGGTCACACCGGTATACACCAACTGGCGATTAAGTCCTTGGCCGCCCCGATGCAGCGGCGGCAGCACCATGGCGGTATGGGCAAACTCAGAGCCTTGTGATTTGTGAATGGTCGTAGCAAAAACTTTATCAAAATGCGGTAAACGCCCCGGATAGAATGCCCTGGCCTCGCCCTGCGCGCCCATAAAAACGGCCTGAGGCTCGCCGTTGTCATCCGCCATAATAATGCCAATATCACCATTAAACAGGTGAAGCTGATAGTCGTTCTGAGTGATCATCAACGGCATACCGATATAAAAGCGCTGCTG
The DNA here is from genome assembly GCF_004208955.1 of Pseudoalteromonas sp. CO325X. Taxonomy (NCBI): domain Bacteria; kingdom Pseudomonadati; phylum Pseudomonadota; class Gammaproteobacteria; order Alteromonadales; family Pseudoalteromonadaceae; genus Pseudoalteromonas; species Pseudoalteromonas sp. CO325X. The sequence goes on along the minus strand of NZ_SGPG01000004.1, from coordinate 108,614 downwards.
CACATTGATTTTCCCTTGCTGAGCGAGGTGATATTCAATGCGTTGGTTAAGCGCATGCACACCAAAGGGCCCCTCTCGTAGTGCGGCAAGTAACTGGAAGCGGGCAAATGCGTCATGCACCTGCGCGGGCGTTGCCCCGGCTGCAATCAATGCTAAGTAGTGGCTGTACTGCTCGGCGCAGCGGGCAATGAGCGCGCTGTAAAACCCCTCATCCAAAGGGTAATAACTAATATCGCTGGCGCGGCTTTGCAGCAGGTACCGTGCTTTTTTGCTATCGGCTGTGTTAATTGCATACGCCAGTTGGCCTATGCCGCTGTCGCCATCGAAGCGATAGCTGTGCTGCAAAAAGGCAACATGATCGGTTAACGCATAAGGTGATTGCTGGCCACTGTGATAAGAATGCTCACCGCATAAATAGCCGAGTTGCTCGGCGCGCTGGTCACTGTAGTGCGGCAGTTGGCCAAGGATACATTCACTGCAAATATCAGCCATGATATTGCCCGTGTCCACTGAACTCAGCTGGTCTTTATCGCCCAATAAAATCAATCGAGTGTGCGGTGCTAAGGCGTCTACCAATTTGCTCATTAGGCTAATATCGACCATGGACGCTTCGTCGACAATCACTAAATCAGCATGCACCGGATTACCCCGGTGATGGCGAAAATGATTGGACATGGGCACCGTGCCTAACAACCGATGCAAGGTTTGCGCTTGTTCGGGAATACTCTCTAATACCGCCTGATCGGTCTCGGCTAAGTCGCCTTTTGCTCCTTGAATAGACTCGCTTAGGCGTGCTGCTGCTTTGCCGGTTGGAGCAACCAGTTCAATGTGCAAAGGGGCTTGGGCATAGAGCGATTGTAAAATCGCCAACAAACGCGTCACCGTGGTGGTTTTACCGGTGCCCGGACCGCCGGTGATCACACAAAACTTACTGGTGGCCGCCAGAGCACAGGCCACTTTCTGCCAATCAGGTTCGCTGTTTTGATTGTTAAAGTAATGCGTCAATAGCGCTTTGAGCGCGGGCAAGTCAAGCTCCAAAGGCTGCTTAGCTAACTGCAAAAAGCGCGCGGTTAACTGCGCTTCATAGCCATCATAGCGCGCCAGATAGACGCGCTGCCCATGTATGCGCAGCGGTTTTTCAGCCCCAGTGCAAGGCAAGGCATTAAGGCAGCCGAGGGCATCAAAGTCAGGCGCAAAAAACGCGGGCACTGGCGCGCGGGTATCGAGCTCAAAGGGGTTGTCCCAGTTCACACTGTGCAAATCTAAGCAGGTATGCTGCTCATGCATAGCTTTGAGCAACAGCAGGATAATATAAAACCCCTCGCTGTAAGGCGGTTGCTGCTCATCGACGAGTAACGCCGCCAACTCGACATCCACGGTACGCACTTTACGCTGTTCTAACAGTACCTCAAGCATAGTGCGCTCCTTTGGCGAAAAGCCCGTCTAAGGTGTCGATTTCAGCAACACTGAATGGCCGATAGTACACTCCGTGTCCCTCGGGCATCGCTCGTAAAAAGGTATACACCATGCCACCTAGGTGCTTAGCGGGGTCATAATCAGGCAATCGCGCCGCCAGCAAGCGGTGCAATGCCACCATATAAATCGCCCCTTGGACATGATAGCTATGGGCATTCATGGCGTGCGTTAAGGCTTCATCGTTATAATCATCGGCGCTCTCACCGAGGTAATTCGATTTGTAATCAAGCACGTAATAGCACCCCTGATAGCAAAAGATTAAATCAATAAAGCCTTTTAGCACGCCTTTAACACGTTCAAAATCAAGACCAAAGTCATAGCCAAACAGGCTTATCATGGTGGCATTAAAATGTTGGGCATCAAGCTCATTGAGCGCGAGATGAAATTCCATCTCCACTAAACAATCATCGCTTTGTAACTGCCCCAAATAAAGCCCTGACTCGAGTATGGGGCAGCGCATAATCGCCGCCATCCAGCTACACAGCAGCGCGTGCCAGCTCTCATCCAGTGCGTATTTATGCAGGGTATGGGTGATCACTTGCTCAAGCTCTGCCATGGCTTGCGCCTCGCCGGCGAGCACGCCGCGAAAAGAGATTTGCTCGAGTATATCGTGCAGTGCACTGCCAGGCCCCGGGCCTTTGGGAAAATCATAAGCCGTTAGCTGCGCTAGAGGGGATGCCTGCTTAAGCACTAAACTTTGCTGCAAACGGTGATCCTCATCATCACCGCCACTGTGGCTGGTACCATGATAATCACTGTGCTTGAAGCTCAAGGCGCTAAAGCTGGTGGCCCGCCAGTTACGCTCAATAACCGCTTGCTGGGCGCGCACCTGGCGCTCAACGGTCGCGTTTTCCTGCACCAGATTCTCACCCGATTGATAATGATCAGCATCGGTTAAACTCATGTCCGGGTAAGGCGCGAGTCGAGCCTGCAGCAGCTCACGAACATTCTCCGTGCCCTCAGCGCCCGGAAACAACAAGTACCCTAGCGCGCTTTGCAGCAGTTGCGAGCGTTTATGTTTGCCCAAATTATAAAGCCCTAAAGCACAATGATAGATGGGCCGGGTCAAGGCCACATACAATAACCTTAAGTCCTCGGCTAAGCGCTCGCGCTCGGCGCGCGCAAGGTTCTCTTGCTGTTTAGATAAATCTAAGTACAGCTGTCCTTGGTGGTGATAATAAGCGGCGCTGGCGCTGCGGAAATTGACCGCAAACGGCATAAACACAATGGGGTATTCTAACCCTTTAGAAGCATGCATGGTCACGATTTGCACCAGCTGGGCATCAGACTCCAAACGCAGTTGGGCGCTGTCACCCTCACTGCTATCACGGGTCAATTGCTGGTGAAAATACTTCAGCAACCGCGCCGTGCCATCCAGTTCAAGTTGCTTATGTTGGAGAATTTCACCGAGATGACGAAAATCCGTTAATAGGCGCTCAACATCCCACCCTTGCTCGGCCCACACTTGCGGTAATTGATTTTGCCATAACAGCTGCTCGAGCATTGCCAACGCGCCATCGCGGTACCAACGCCGCTTGAGCTCGGCGAAGTGCTGCAATTGTTGCTGCCACTGTTCGGCATCATCGCTCAGTGCCAGCAGTTGGGCGCTATTGAAGTTATAAAATGGCCCCGCCAGCAAGCCGCGCAGTGCGCGCTCATCATAAGGGCCGTGTATAATCGCCAACAAGCGGTAAAGATGTTGCGCCAGCGGTTGCTTAAACACACTTTCGCGGGCTAGATAAACACTGGCAACACCTTGGCGGGTAAGCGCCTGTTTCATCAGTGCCGCTTCGCCCCTATCGCGTACCAAGATGCAAAAATCGCCGGCGCACGGGGGCGTCTCACCTAGCAGCAAGTCTCCTTGTTGCGCCGCAGCCAACAAAAAGTGAACCCGCTTTGCAAATGCCTCGGCCAAGGCGCTTTGCCCTTGTTCTTTCGATAACACCTCAGCACCGCTGCCATAAAAGACAAAATCCATGGCACCGAGCGCCTCGCCTTTATAGAGCAGCGCTTTATCTTTGCCATTCGCTTGCACTTCTTGATAGGGAATGGCGTCGTTAAAGATAAAGCTCTGCGGGTGGCTGCTGAATAAGTTATTGACGCTTTCCACTAATGGCGTCGCCGAGCGGAAGTTTTTTGCCAAAGTATACTGCTGTTGCGCGCCCAGTTGTTGCTTAGCATCGATATAGGTAAAAATATCGGCGCCGCGAAAACCATAAATGGCCTGCTTGGGATCCCCTATCATGGTGAGGTTAGTGAACTGCTCATCGCTGGGACGATAAATAGTGCTGAAAATACCATACTGAATGGGATCGGTGTCTTGGAACTCATCGATCATCGCCACCGGGTATTGGCGGCGAATTTGCTGTTGCAGCTGGTTGTCGCTGTCATTGTGCAACGCATCATAGAGCTGACTAAGCAGGTCATCGGGGGCGATAATGCCGGTGCGTGCTTTGTTGCTCTGCACATGGCGGCGCACATAGGCGAGCGCCAAGACACATATCACCTGCGCAAGGCGCTCACCCAGGCCTAGGCTAAGCTGCGCCATACGTTCAAATTCCACCACCAAAGGGTGAGAAAAAGGTTGGCCATTTTTCTTATAAATACTGGGGTCCTCAAGGCTTTGCGCACTCCATAAGCTAAAGGAGTGTTTGGCCGCACCTAAACTCAACTGGGTGTCATCATTGTCGCTAAACTCTGCCAAGCCCGCCAAATTACTTTTATGCTTAGGTTTGGCATTGCCTTTGATATCGCTGGCGGCAATGGCATTGAAAAAATCGCCCTCGCGCAGTGCCTGTTTGAATTGGGGCAAAGCCTTGAGGTATTCGCTTTGGCAATGCCACAATTGGGTCAGCTCAGCCTCGGGGTCATCAATGTGCGGTTGTAACTGCAGCTGCTTGCGATTAATGAGCGCACGCAGCTCTTTTAGCAGGCTATGTGGCGAGCTGTAATGAGCGAGGACCGCCTGCGCTTGCTCTGCACGCAGCGGATACACAAACTGTCGCCAAAAATCGAACACCGCCTGCTCATGCAGCTCACTCTCATCCAGGGTGAAGCGCAAATTAAAGGCCATGTTTGATTCAAACGCATGTTGTTTAAGCATGCGCTGACAAAACCCATGAATGGTGTAAATGGCACTTTCATCCAAGGATTTCGCCGCCATATCCAGACGATTAAATGCCTGTTGACGGTCGTCAAGCTGCGCTATCAAGTCACGCAATAGCGCATCGCTGCTGTGCTCCCCTAGCAGCATGTTTTTTGCCATGCTAATGCGCGAGCGCACCCGGTCTTTGATTTCACTGGTAGCGGCCTCGGTAAAGGTCACCACCAATATTTGCTCGACCGTCAGCGGCTCGCCTTGGTTGCCCTTAGCATCTTCATACAGGCCTAATAAGTAGCGTAAATACAACCCGGTGATGGTATAGGTTTTACCGGTTCCGGCACTGGCCTCAATAAGCTGTTGTCCATCAAAGGCAAGGGTGACAGGGTTAAGCGTCTGCATAGCGTTGCTCCTCGCCTAATTGCGCTATGGGTTGCAACAATCGCGTACTCCAGTCACAGAATTCCTGCTCGCACTGAAAAAGGTCGGCAAAGTCAGTGGCGATGTAAGGGTCACTGCGCTCGGCGACCCCCACATACGGGCTGCCGACGAACTTAATATTGGCTTTATTCATATCTTGGCTTTGTATCCATACCCAAGCACTGACGGGGAAAAATGCCACACTGCTTTGATGGCTGCTAGTAAACAGTTCTAGCCAGGGTGCTAATAATTGCTCAGCACGCTCGGCATTCATCGGGGCAAAAGACACTTGCTCGTCTAAGCCCATCACCACGGTGGTGACCGCCTCCCCACACAGCTGCGCGAGTAAGTGATAAATAAACCCTTGAATTCTATCCTTCGCTTTAATACTGGCGCTGCGATAAAACACCTGTTGACTGCCATAGAGGTGCGCTAACCAACCTTGCAGGCGCACTCCAGAAACCGTGATATCCACTTCCAGCATTTGCGCCATTTGCCCTTGCGTACGCAGCTGAACCTGCTCTGCCAGTGGGCTGATACGACTACGCAGTTGCTGCAAGGTCAATGTCGATAACACACCTTGGGGCAGCACCCCGCGCTGGATAATTTCCTCATCACTCGGAGCGCTACCGTGCAATTGTCCTTCAAGCAGCTCATCGAGTAATTGATAACGCGATAAGGCATCTAAATCGAAATGCTCGATATCTTCATCGTGTGCATCAATGCCATCTATGCGCACCCCAAGTACTTGTTGGTAGAAATAACGTTGTGGGCGAGTAGCACATTGCATTAAGGTGTCGAGCTCGCACAGTTGTGGCGCTGTGACAGCCAAAGGCTGAAGCTGTTGTTTTTGCTCTTGAGCGGCTGTTAACGGCAAGGCCCACACCGGATTAAAGCTTTGCCAACGGCTGTCCTTTTGATAATACTGCGGATGAAACGGCTGCAGATGATGCTCTATCACTAATCGGCTTGTGAACGTATCATCGCTGTCTTGCCAGCAAAAGCTGCGGTCTAAATATTCGCACAGCTCACTGACTAATACCGAGGGCATACGGGGACTGTTATCGCGGCTAGAGCGACCGATATAACTAAGATATAGGCTATCTCTGGCGCTCAGCAAGGCCTCTAAAAATAAATAGCGGTCGTCTAGGCGACGTGAGCGATCGCCTTTGCGTCGCTGGCTGTAAGGCACCAGGTCAAAACCAATAGGCTGTACACTGCGTGGGTAATCGGCATCGTTCAGCCCCAAGATACAGACCTTTTTAAAGGGCACGGCGCGCATCGGCATCAGCGTACAAAAGTTAACTTTACCGATTAAAAACCGCTGCCCCACGCCTTTTTGTTCGACACCTTGTTGAATCAAGGTGGCGAAGATCCGTGCCGAGATGAGCCCTTGATAGTCACCATTATCATAGTGCTTTTCAATGTCACTATAGAGGCCATCTAACAAGGCTAAGTCTGCGGCGCTTAAATGCTCTACTGCCATCACTTCACTGGCAATTGCGCGCAAGCTGGTACACTTATCCAATAAGCTTGCATCACCACTAAGTGCCTGCTTGGCCTGCAACAACACATTGATAAAGGCCAAGAGTTTGCTCAATGTATCACTGGCCATGCCCTCAACTGCGTCAGCCGGATAGACCCCATGATAAGGGGCATCGGTGGCCGCGATGCCTAACAATAATCGCTTTATTCCCAAACGCCAGGTGTTGAGATCAATACTTGGCAGGTTGAATTCTTGTTTGTGCGCGCCATCAATTCCCCACTTCACCCCGACTTGCTCAAGCCACACTTGGCACTGCTCGAGTTCGCTGGCGACAAAGCCGAAATGCTGACTAATGGCCTCAATGTATAATAAATCCATCAATTCACTGACACCAAAGCGGCTAAAGGGTAGATTCACCAAGCTCACCAAGGCATTAACAATAGGCTGCTCTTGGGCAATGGATAAGTCGGCAATGGCATAGGGAATATGGCGCTCGCCTTTAGCGCCACCAAACACTGCTTCAATAAAGGCGCTGTACTGCCCGACATCTGGCATCATCACAATGATGTCTTTGGGTGGTAGAGTTGGATCGCGGGCAAACTCAGCAAGTAGATGGTCGTGTAAGCACTCCACTTCGCGCAAAGCAGTGTGGCAATTACTTATTAACAGGGAGTGATCTTGTTGCGCCAATGCTATCTTGCCCTGCTCACTGATAAACCAGTGTGGGTCTTGCGCTAAGCTTTCCCCTTTGAAAGCTAATTCATATACCTCTTGCTGCAGACGACCCAATAAATGCGGCGCAAATTCATCATCGAAACCATCCAGCCACTTGCCATCTAATTGCAGCAGTTGCTCTAGGTAATCGCGGCCAAGCTTACCCCATGATGCCAATAACGGATTACCGACGATAAAATATTGTTGCTCAGATTCAGCCGCGTCGACATTAGGCTTACGCTGATATCGGGTGTGTATTTTAGCCAGAGTTTTCTCATCGACGATATCGCCCCAATAATGTTCACTGGGGTTGAACAGAAATATCAACACATCCGTGTGCTCACTGAGCGCCTGAAAGATCGCTAGCTGCGATTGCGCCAAAGCGGAGATACCAAACAAGCAAATACGTGGCGGCAGTTGCAACTGCCCCGCCGCCAGTGCATCCAGTAACTCTTGGTGCATATTGGCGCGGTGGTATGGGCTTTGCTCCAGCTCTTGAACACGCGCGACTAAAGCACGCCAAAGATCGGGCTGCCAAGGTGCATGGCTAATATCAACGTCATCTAGTTGATCTTCACCCGCTTGCCAACTAGCCAACCACTGTGGTCGATACATTAGATAATGATCGAACACATCGGCAATTTTTTCACACAGGGCATAGCGTTTGTGACCATCATCGTCACCATCAAGGTAGCGCATCAGGGGTTGGTAATGAGCCTGTGTTAATTTTTGCGGCAACAGTTCGTAGAGCTTCCATGTCATATTGGCTTTGTTAAACGACGACTCTGGCGGAACATCAGGCAAAGCTTGCTGGTACAAAGACCAGATAAAACTCGAAGGTAATGGAAAGTCGACCTGTGCACATACGCCTAACTGCGCTGTAAGCTCAAGCTTCAACCATTGTGACATTCCTGGAGAATGCACCAATACTTGCTCTTTATGGAAAATATTAGAACTGCTGGTATTCGCCAGCAACGCACAGAGCTGGGCGCTGAGAATCTCCATACGGTTTGACTGTATTATATGCAGCATGCGTTATCGGTATTATTGGAATGCCTAGATAGCCAGTGTACGCAATTTTAATGACGGGCACTAGGTTGACATCACAGTGTATTTTCACCTTATTGGTTATTGTTAAGCGGCATCATTGTTGCACCTAAGTTAATAGCAAAATATTCGGTAACATCTTGAATTTGCATATTTTAGGAACATAGATTAAGTTATAACCACAATGGAATGAATTAGCACACAGGAGCGTGCCAATGCGATTGATTGCTTTCAGCCTTTTTTGTGCCGGCTTACTTGCTTGCTCAGTGACGCTGCTTGGTGATTTTGGGCAACATCGCCCACTTATCTCTGATTTAGTGACCCAATCTCAAACCCTATCCCCGCAAGTGAAGGGGAAGCTTGCTTTGGGCGGCTCTGAGCTGGCCAATGTCGAAATTACCCGCACCTTATCGGTGGGCGATCAGCAATTCGTTAGCCGCGCGAAAACAGACAGCAGCGGACACTTTTACTTTGCCCCCATGACCACAGAGCATCCTGTTTTTGGCGAGCCTCCGGAGCGCTTATGGCAGGACATCAGTGTGCGCTACCAAGGCCAACAGTACGTGTTATGGTACACCGCCATTGACCATGAATTAGACAACTTCGTGCTACAAGAAACCCTATCGCAGTTGCAGTGTAATTTGCTCTCCGCTGAAAATGAATTCAACATCAGCGATAAGCGCCGCCCTAGCCTGCCCGTGAATGTCTACTCGATATGTGATTTACATGTGCAAAAATCGGCACAAAAAAAAGCCGCTGTTATCAGCGGCTAAGTCGGGGTCTAATCAGAGTTCAAGCAACACATACGTCATTACTTGCCACTCATAGTAAAGCGCCAAAATTGCAAATTCATGACAAGGGTCATATTTTTGCATTTTCTTCGCTCACCACCAAAAAAATAGCGGCACTGCAAAGCTAGCGCAGTCTTTTTAGTAAAGTTCAGCCAACATATCATCAGTGTATGGCGTGAGTGGTTTTTGCGCTTTCACTTTGGCGACCAAATCGGGGTTGGCAATAAAAGGACGACCTAAGGCAAGTAAATCGAACTCTTCATTACTGATTGCCTCAGCGCCTTGCTCCGGCGTATAACTGCCAACACCTACCAAGTTCCCGTTATAATGTTTACGTAGATATTGCGAGGCACTGCCGTTGCCACCAAGATAAGGGAAACGCATGCTGTCATCGAAAATACCCAAGTGCAGATACGCAAGATTTCGATGGTTAAGCTGCTCCAGTAAATAGTCGAACACGGCGGTATCTTGCTCATCGCCCTCATCGAGCAGGAAGTACGCCCCAGGGGATAACCGTAAACCCACTTTCGCAGCACCCACACGCGCGACCACAGCGTCGACCACCTCAAGTGCAAAACGTGCGCGATTGGCAGCATTGCCGCCATAGTTGTCGTTGCGTTGGTTGCTACTGTGGTGCAGGAATTGATCAATCAGGTAGCCATTGGCACCATGGATCTCAACGCCGTCAAAACCAGCCTCTATCGCGTTTTCTGCCGCTTTAGCATAATCAGCCACAAGCTGTTCGATTTGCGCTTCACTCGCGGCTTTTGGTGTTTGGTAACTTAATTCACGCATGCGCGGCACAGTGCCTTCGATACCAATCGCACTGGCACCGAGCACATCTCCTGCAAAAAAGTGTGGATGAGCGACACGGCCAACATGCCATAGTTGGCAAAATATCTTGCCTCCTTGGTCATGCACTTGCTCAGTGACATTGCGCCAACCTTGTATTTGCTCACTGGTGAATATACCCGGGACATTCGGATAGCCCTGGGCATCAGGGCGAATAATCGTGGCTTCACTAATGATCAACCCAGCATCAGCGCGACGAGCGTAATAGGCCGCCATTTTTTCCGTTGGTACGAGATTATCATCCGCCATACAGCGCGTAAGCGGCGCCATAAGAATACGATTTTTAAGAGTCAGTTCGTCATTTAAAGCATAAGGTTGTAAAAGAAGATCGGTCATATAAAGCATATTTATTTTTTTGAATGTATATTCAACGTATGGATTGTTGAATGCTAATTCAAGTAAATATTGAAAATAAATGGTACCATGTTCGTTATCTTAGTTAGCAGCATCATGTCGTTTTTATGCGCAGCGCCGAATTTGACCGAGCCCACGTTTTACAACAAGCCATGCAAACCTTTATGGAGCATGGTTACAGCAAAGCCAGTATGCAAAAACTAACCCAAGCAACGGGGTTGCATCCAGGCTCTATTTATTGCGCATTTGGCAGTAAAAAAGGTCTGTTTATCGAGGCGGTGAGTCACTACCATCAGCAAAAACAACAAGCGTTCGACACCATTTTTGACGCCCAACGCCCGGTTGTTGATAGTTTGCGTGAATTTATCGCCAACACGGTCACTGAGTGCGTGCAAAAGACCTGTGCGAAGGTATGTTTACTCACCCGCTCTTTAAATGAAATTGAAGGCCAAGATCCGGAAGTAGCCAATATTCTTGCACAAAACCTCAAGCAGTTAGAGCAGAACCTAGCTGCGCAAATTCGCCGCGCTCAGCACCAAGGTGAAGCCGTGAACCAAGATGACGCGATGAAGCTAGCGCGCTTTTTGGCCATGGGCATTTACGGCATGCGCACCTATGCGTTTACACAGCCAGATGAAGCCTTGTTAACACAAATGGGCGAACAACTTTTAGCCGCTATTATTGTTGATTAACTTGAAATTCATCGCTATCGCCCATAATACAGCTAATATTCCACATTCAGTGGGGGATGAAACACAATTGACCAAAGCTGACGGCGAAAACCTCTGCACGTAATTGGTTTTGGTGAAATGTGTACCTCTTCACACATTAATAATTAATAGAAGAGTACAATATGACGACACATATACGCTCCGCACTCATTGCCGAAGGCGGTGGACAAAAAGGCATTTTTACCGCCGGCGTACTCGATGCTTTCCTAGAAAAGAAATTTGCGCCCTTCGATTTAAAAGTCGGCGTTTCTGCAGGCGCCCAAAATCTAGCAGCTTACTGTGCTCGGGCACGCCAATATGCACAAACAGCGATTGAGCACCTCACCACAGAGCAACAGTTTTTTCGACCGGCCCGGTTTTTCACCGGTGGTAACGTCATTGACCTAGACTGGTATTTTCATCAAGTAGAGCACAATGGCAAGGTGCGCTTCCCCACTGAGCCTAATAACCTCACGCCTGAGAGTAATTTTTATGCGGTGGCTAGTCACTACGACTCGTTTGAGCCGCATTACTTACATACTTGGCATGAAAATATGTTTGCGCACCTAAAAGCCTCAAGCGCCATCCCATTTTTGTATCGTCCCGGCGTAAAAGTCGAAGGTCATGGCATGATGGATGGTGGCGTTGCCGACCCCCTGCCGGTGCGGTGGGCTCATGAAAAAGGCGCGAAAACCATTTGGGTGATCCGCACAGTTGAAGCTCATGATGATGGCAAGATGCCGGTGTTGGAGAGGCTTAAACCTATTATGAGGCGCATCAACCAATCGCCACGGATGTTTGAAATTTATCATCACTATCAACAGCGCTACGCCGAGGCTGTTGAGTTTATGAGGTCACCACCTGAAGGTGTTAACGTGGTTCAAATCGCCCCAACTCGGCCATTACAATCTATGGTGTTAGGCTCAAGTATCGAGACTTTAGAAGAGGACTATCGCCTCGGTTTTGAAGTTGGCTTAAAAGCAGTCAATCGATGGAAAGAGCCCGAGCCACAACCTGAGGCAGTATAATTAGGCCTCGGGTTGCGCTGCTTATTGTTAAAGCTAAAACATGGTATTGGTATTTTTGGCTTGCTCAGGGATAGCTTGAATGACATCCCAGTGCTCAACAATTTTGCCATTTTCCACACGAAATATATCAACAATGGCACCGCCATTCGGCTGTGGCCAATGGTAACTTTTAACGTGTAATACCACCAAGTCGCTCTCAGCTATCACCCGCACTATCTCACCACTGGGTCCGGCGCTTGTATCTCGTTTAGGTAAGCTGCGCAATAACGCCCGCAGGCCTTCTTTACCATCTGCGACCATGGGGTTGTGTTGAATATAGCGCGGACCTAGGTACTTATCGATATGTGTTGCGTCTTCAGCTAGTACCACATCGGTATAAAAATCGATGACCAGTTGTTTGTTTTTGGTCAGTTGGCCTTCAGCCAGTGTACTGGTGCTAAATAAAATCATGAGTGTAATGAGTATTAGCTTCATCGCTGCCTCTTATGCTTAAAAAGTAACCCGCTCCATGTTGTAAAATGAGCCTACAGCGCTCGTTTTAAGGGTTGGGGTTGCATGTTGCCAGCTTAGAATAAACTCAAAAACATCCGATGAGCAGTGGATTTCATTAACAGTTGTTTTAATTAATCTGAATGAAATTTATCGACAAAAACCCAGGTCTGAGCGGCGTTTTTAATCATCGCCCTATTAGGTAATGACAGCGCTAGCCATCACCACCTAAAAACAGAGGAAGGTTGAACGGCTAGTCTGCTTGCGCAGTTAGCCATAGGTAATCATGCGGCTTAAAAAGTACGTAAACAATGGCGAGCATAATTCGCGGACCACGTAAGTTTGAACCTCCGCTTAGGCGCGCCGTCCCTTCTGTTGGCACGTTAATACGCACTTTATTAGAGCGGCACCAGTCCACTTTTAAATAAACTTCTTTTTCGCCTGGTGGCACATCAAACTCAACACTTTCGCCATTACCAATTTTACCCAACGCCTTACCTTCACACATAACCGTGTACTTTCTAGCTCTATCTGCATAGCCACTATCACGACTAATTCGTAGTTTACTCATGGTTTTCCTTAACACCTTAACGGCGACAGTCATCAAAGCCGTGAGTGTAACAAAAATTGCCATGAATAACGTAAAATGCTTTTAGCTCAGTTATCTATACTTTTCTCTTGCCAAATTCCTGACTCTGTTTGCCCCTGTATTTTGACCTTTGCTACGCAAAATTCAGGTGCTTTACCCTGCTTACGCTGGCGGTGGTAGTCTGATGTAACGCGTTTAATTGTCGGCGTAAGCTGCACAATCGCGACGATATTGACCAATGTCATCAAGCCTAAGGCCATATCGGCTAAACTCCATACTTGCTCAAGCTTGGCAGTGGCTCCCCATAACATCATCGCTAGATAACTGAGCATGTACAGGCCTCTGCCCATACGATTATCCAGTGCAAAAAGGTGCAAGTTGCTCTCGGCATAGGCGAAGTTTGCCACCACTGAGGTAAATGCAAACAAGGTGATTGCCGCCGCAACAAAATACACACCGGCATCGGCCATATGCGCGGTCATGGCATCCTGGGTAAGGCGAATGCCCTCCATATCGCCGCTGATGGGGATATCCGCCATTAATATAATCACTGCCGTGCAGCTGCATAGCACTATAGTGTCGAAAAACACCCCCAGCATTTGTATATACCCTTGTGTAGCTGGGTGATTCGGTGTTGGCGTTGCCGCACCCGCTGCGTGGGGGACACTCCCGGCTCCAGCCTCATTGGAATAAAGGCCGCGCTGAATACCATTTTTAATCGCCGCTCCGAGCGCCCCTGCTCCCGCTTCTTGCAGGCCGAGCGCACTGTGCAAAATATCACTGAGCATCGCCGGCACCCGTTCATAATTGACCATCGTCACCACCAGGGCACTAAACACAAAAACTAACCCCATTAGCGGCACCACCCGCTCTGCGAAACGGGCAATAGCCTTAAAGCCGCCGGCGATGATACTGCCTGTGACTAAGGTGATAACCAAACCGGTATAAAATCGGTCCACGCCAAAGGCATGGTGCAACGCATCGGTGATAGTATTGGTTTGCATGGCACTAAAGCTAAAGCCATAACCGAGAAACAAACACAGCGCGAAAGCAATGGCTAACCATTTTTGGCCCAGTCCCATTTGAATGTAGTACGCAGGGCCGCCGCGAAACTCGCCTTGGCTATCACGTACCTTATACACTTGCCCTAGTACGCTTTCGGCAAAGCCGGTGGCCATACCGAGTATGGCAATCACCCACATCCAGAACACGGCACCACTGCCACCCAAAGAAATAGCCACTGCCACCCCGGCGAGATTGCCAGTGCCCACACGAGCGCTTAGGCCGGTACACAGCGCTTGAAATGAGCTTATTTGGTTTTTATCCGCCTGAGCACTGGTTCTTAATAGCGCGAACATATGGGTAAAGTAAGTGAGCTGAATCCCTCTGAGCGAAATCGAAAACCACACACCAGCAAAGAGCAGTAAATAAATAAGGATCTGCCCTTCTCCCCATAACAGCGCATTTACGCTGGCTATCAATGACTCTAGCAATGTTCACTCCAAGTGCTTGTAAAACTGCTTGTTTATTTCACTTTATACTAGGCTATGGAGATAAAAATGCGACTTTAGGCGGGATATAATCTAGGAGGCTAAGCCTCCTAGATAGGCAGTAACGCTAAGGTTGAGCGAGTTGACGTTTTACCTCATCACTGTCTTGATTGGTGTAGTTTTCGGCGCTAAGCCCTAACCAATGCGGCACGGTGGCACTAATGAACACCGATGACCAAGTGCCCACCAGCACACCCACAAACAAGGTGATGGCAAACCCTTGCAGAGGCGGCCCTGCCAAAGTCCAGATACTGACAATCGTCGCCAGTGTGGTCATTGAGGTAATAAGTGTACGACTCATGGATGCGGCAATGGCGGTATTGATACTCAGCGCCACTGATTGTGCAGGCTTCGCGCGGACAATCTCACGCACCTTATCACCGATGACAATGGAGTCATTGAGCGAATAGCCAATGATGGCAAGGATGGCAGCTAACACGGTTAAGGTGAAAGGAATGTCAAAAAGCACCAGCACCGCCAGTGTCAGTGCAACGTCATGCACCAACGCCAAGGTGGCCGCCAGCGCTAAACGCCATTCAAAGCGACAGACTAAATACAGCATCACCGCTAGGGTTGCGAATAACAACGCCATCAGCCCCTGGTCGATGAGCTCGTCACCGGCCTGTGCACCTAAAAAGCTGCTATCCAGTAGCACCAATGCGTTGTCACTGACCCAGGTATCGAGCCACTTGGGGTTGCTCTGCCCTTCGCTCGGTGGTTGAAACAATTGGTATTGATTATCACTGTGTGCACTTAATTGAAAATCGCCACTCAGTAAGCCCTCTAATTGGTGTTGTAGTTGCTGTTGAGTGAGCGCCTCAGGCGCCTGAAATTGATGCACATAACCGCCGGTAAAATCCTGGCCAAGCGGTACTCCTTTGATGGCAATCACAGTGCCGGCGAGTACCAGCATAAGCATACTGATCGCCATTCCCAGATGGCGTAATCGTGTTAAATAATTAGCCATGACGCACCTCCTTCGCCGCTGCGAACAACCAGTGTGACAAGTAAGAAGACACCAATACACCGCTAAATACACTGGTGAGAATGCCCAGCGCTAACGTAATGGCAAAGCCTTTAACTGGGCCATAGCCCACACCGATAAGCACTAAGGCACTGATAAATGTCGTTAAGTTGGCATCAATAATACTGCTCATCGCGCCTTGATAGCCACGTTTAAGAGCTTGTAAGCGGGTTCTGCCTAAGCGCAGTTCCTCCTTGATACGCTCAAATATAATGACGTTGGTATCCACCGCCATACCAATAGTCAGCACTAACCCGGCAATCCCAGGTAGCGTTAATACCACGCCGGGTAGCAATGACATTAGCCCCACCAAAGCAATTAGGTTAATTGCTAATGCAAGGTTGGCGACAACCCCTAAACGCCGGTACCACAGCAGCATAAACGACAATGTTAGCGCTAAGCCCAATAACAAAGCGTTAAAACCGTTCTCTATGTTTTGCTTACCGAGGCTGGGGGTCATGGTTTGCTCTTTGACTATGGTAATGGGTGCTTCTAATGAGCCTGCGCGCAATACTAAGGCTAAGTCTTGAGCCCGTTGCCAGGTACCCAGCCCGGTAATACTAAAACGCGTTCCCAAGGCTTCGTTAATGGTCGCCACAGATATCACCTGCTCGCGCATTCGCACCTCACCTTGGGCATCCGCTACATATTCACTGTACAAGGTAGCCATGGGTTGACCTATGTGCGCACGCGAGAACCGATTAATTTTATCTCCCCCCGCTGAGGATAGTTGCAACTGCACCATCGGCTGCCCCATTTCATCTCGGCCGGCTTGAGCACCGGTGATATCTGCACCCGTGAATATTGCTTTACTCTCTATGGCAATACTGTGCCCTTGCTCAGTGCGCACCCGCTTACCGCCAATTTCTTGCAGGCCGTGAAAAGAAAGCTGTGCAGTGGCACCAATAATACGTTTTGCTTCACTGGGGTCTTGCACGCCGGGTAACTCAATACGAATAGCCCGCTCGCCTTGGCGTTGCACCACGGCTTCGGTTATGCCTAGCTCCTCGATGCGCGAGCGCAAAGTAGCCAACGCTTGAGTCATGTTTGCCTGAGCGAGTTGCTGTTGCTGCGCATCCAGGTAGCGTAAGGATACTATTTCTAAGCTACCTTGGCGCGCTCTACTGATATCCAGTTTCGGATAACCCCCTTGCAGCTTGTCAACCAATTGCTGTAAGTGCGCTTGGTTGGTCGGCGCTGCCACTAAGCGTACTTCGTTATTTTGCGGTGCGTGTATTTTTATGCCCCGTAAACGCGCTTTAACTCTCAGCGTATTGGCCTCTTCGGCAATGCTCTTTAACCGTGTGGCGAGTGCTTGGTCAGTATCCACTTGCAATACGAATAGCACCCCTCCCCCTAAGTCCAGACCGAGCTTCATCGGCGCTAACCCCAAACTTTGCAGCCACTGTGGTGTGCTGCTTTGGCTGACAACTTTGACCTGCTCATGCCCATGCCCACGCAATATACGTGCGGCTTCGGCACTGCGTGCGGGATCAGTTAAACGGATATCAAAGCGTTGCTCGCCGGCATCATAGTGCGCCTTTGCGAGAGTAAAACCAGCCTCTGTCAACTCTGTTTTAATATTAACGGTGTCGCTGTGGGTGTGCACAGACGCCACATGCACTACAGCATGATCAGGGTAGATATTGGGAAGCGCACTAAGAAAAAGTACTAAAATAACACTAATAACAGTAAATAAGCGCAGCTGTCTGCTCAGCGCCGACGCGCCTTTGGCTCGCTCTTGCGAGTGAGGTTGTTGTCTCATTGTGAGTCCTTTTCGCTTGCTCAGCAAGCGTGTTAAATCTTGATTTCGGTATTAATAGAACGAAGGTCGATTTAACTTAAGACTCGTAGTGAAGCCGGCTACGATAGGTTAAGTTCGCGGCCTGACAGTGATTGATAAGGCCACATTTTTTCTGCTCCCTGGCGATATACCAAGGTTCAAAATGGCTGGCGGGTGGCGCCTTAAAGCGCTGTTTAAACGGCGCAGTGTGCTGCGCCAATGTGTACGCCAGCAAGTAAAGTGGTTGTTGCTCCGGGTGTAAAAAATAGCTGGGGTGAGTACGCATAGCGCGCTCTGGCAATTGCGCGGGATGCGGTGCTGGGCGCTGGTGCTCTGAGGCGCCATCGGCGCTGATATCATCAAAGCTGCACTGCATGGGTTCTTGCACCATCAGCGAGCAGAGCGATGATTCGGCTGTCGTGGTATGGGTATGGGTATGGGCGAGCGCGGACGCACTGCTCAAAAGCAGCGTCATTAACACGATGACCATAATTATACCGTTGCGCATGGGTGCCTTGTACTTATATTTATGCTCGGCCAGTTGCCGATATTGAATGCCTCTTAGAGATAGGGTTGATTTTATCTATTTCAATCCCAGAGATTAAATAACCTTAAAAAGTGAACCACAAACGCTATATAGACGTTTGATTTAGGTACTAAAAATAATTGCTCTAAATAGTTCGACCTTGCTCTTAAGCAAAATCGAATGATGCCAATGGAGGCCCAATGAGTAGCACAACTTTTGACGACGCAGTGACACGATTAAAACGCATCGGGGATGCCATCCAGTGCTCACAACAAGTTCTCAACACGCTCAGTCACGCGCAGGCAATGATGCACGTGAACGTTGAAGTGCGTATGGATGATGGCCATGTTCAGTATTTCCCTGGCTACCGTTGCCAGCACAACAATGTGCTCGGCCCGACCAAAGGCGGTATTCGCTTCCACCCCGAAGTTGACAGCGAAGAAGTACAAGCCTTAGCGCTGTGGATGACGCTCAAATGCGCTGTCGTCGATATTCCATTTGGAGGCGCTAAAGGCGGTGTGAGTGTCGACCCGAAAACCTTATCTCCTTTTGAACTTGAACGCTTATCACGCGCCTATGTGCGCTCTATGGCCGATTTTATTGGCCCTGAGCGTGATATTCCAGCACCGGATGTGTATACCAATGCCCTTATTATGGGCTGGATGATGGATGAGTATGAAAAAATTACCCGGGTTAAGAATCCCGGCGTGATCACTGGTAAACCATTGGCTCTCGGCGGCAGTATTGGCCGCGACGATGCCACTGGGCGCGGCGCTTACCTATGTATTAAAGAATTAGAAAAGCGTGACAATCTCGACCCTCAGCAAACCACAGTGGCAGTACAAGGCTTTGGTAACGGCGGTTATCATGTTGCCCGTTTACTCGCCAACGATGGCTATAAAGTAGTGGCCGTTAGTGATTCTAAAGGAGCTATTTATCGCCAAGAAGGTCTCAACGTTGATAGCGTCTATCAGCAAAAGCAAGAACATAAAGAGCTTAAAGCGGTCTATTGTGAAGGCTCAGTGTGTGAAAGTCAGGACTACGACACCCTCTCTAATGAGGAGCTGCTTCACTGCCATGTCGATATTTTAATTCCCGCTGCATTAGGCGGCGTGATCACCGCTGATAATGCTGAGCAAGTTAAAGCACGGTATATCGTTGAGATAGCCAATGGCCCAGTGACCAGTGATGCCGACAGTATACTAAAACAACAGGGTGTCATTGTGATCCCTGATATTTTGGCCAACGCCGGTGGTGTGACTGTCAGCTACTTCGAGTGGGTACAAAACCGCTGCGGTTACCAATGGTCGCGAGAGCGTGTTGAGCAAGAGCTAGAGCAAGTGATGCGCCGTGCATTTGCGCGCGCTAACGAGCAAGTACAGCGCCAAGAACTCGATTTTCGCGATGCGGTCTATGCCGTCGCACTCAAGCGCCTCAGTGACGGTATTGAAGCACATGGCACACCCGATTATTTTAATGGCGAGTGAACATCCGACAGGTAAGCTCGACTAACTGGTCGAGCTTTTCTTTTTCCACCGGCGGTTTCCACTTGATGAGCTGCTCCCAATATGCCAACTTTTTCATGCCCCCGTAGAACACGGCAGCAGCAATTTCGGCGGGCGTTTCACCCAAAGCACCTTGCTGCTGCGCCTCATAAAACCATGAGTGCAAACCTTGCTCAAAACTTTGAAACCGCTCTTGCAGCTTGGCTGCGCGCTTTTTCGAACGCAACGATTCAATCATAACAATGCGCGACAGGGTCAGGTAGTCTTTGTCTTGGGTCAATCGTAAGCCGACATGGGCCTGTGCTTGCAATTGCTCTTTTATCGGGGTTTGCGCGCAAAAATGGTTTTCTTGCAGTGGACGAATACGCTCTATGAGTAGGTCCACCACACCATCAAATAAATGCTCTTTACTGGAGTAATATTTATACAACGTGCGCTTTGATACCTTTGCCTTGCCCGCCACCGCTTCCATAGTGGTACCTGCAAGGCCGTGTTGTGCAAATAATGCGATAGCAGCGGTGATCACCGCCTGCTGCTTATTACTACTCATATTCCGCCCCTCAACGATTTGCTGCGCAGTATAACGGAACCAATGATTATTCGCAGCAATAGTAAACGAAGATGTATACCTGAGATGAAAATAAGTATACACTTTCGTTTACTCAGTGCTAACACCCGTAATTAAATATGTAAAAATTTTCGGCTGTCATCTACACTGAGCGTTGGCGGTCGTGCCACGATTTGTGTCTTCAATGTTGTGCTCATGCACAGTAATGCCGATACACTTGAGCGCATGACATGCACCAAAAAAAGCCTGCGCCCGCATAGAATAACCGCGAATTGTCACCTCGGTGTGGCTTGGCAACTCGCCTGCGAGAGCACGCTATAACAACGTCTGACCCATATCATTCAATTTGCAAAGGGAAACGCTTCACTCATGCGTCGTTATTCTATTACTACTGTATTACGTCCAGTTACACTGGTGTTCAGCTCTTTATTATTGTTAAGTGCCTGTGAGCAGCCAGCACAACAATCACAAGGGGGCATGCCTAATGCCCAAGTCGAAACCATCACCGCCAAAGCGGTGGATGCGCCTTTTATTATCTCTGTACCAGCCACGGTATCAGGCTCGAAAGAGGTGGAGATACGTGCTCGGGTCAGTGGCGTGCTGGAGTCTCGAAACTTCTCTGAAGGTCAAACGGTCGATGCCGGCCAATCCCTGTTCACTATTGACCTTGCCCCCTACCAGCTCGCTTATGAGCAAGCCCAAGCGGCTGTCAATGCCGCACAAGCGCGGTTAGAGCAAGCGCAGCGAGAAACCAAGCGGCTGAAAAAATTACGCGAAGACAAATCAGTATCACAGCGCGATTATGATAACGCCATTTCCAGTGTTCAAATCGCCACCGCTGATTTACAGGCCAGCAAAGTGCAGCTGCGTGAGGCAAAATTAAACTTGGACTATGCCCAAGTGAAAGCGCCCGTTGCCGGGGTAATGGGCCGAGAGTTAGTCTCTGAGGGTACCTTCGTGCCAGGGCCCGAGTTACTGCTGACCTATATTACCGAATTAGACCCTGTCAGAGTGCGTTTTGGCCTCTCAGAACGTGAGCAACTTATGATGCGCCAGGCGCAGAAAAAGGGCGAATTGAGTTTACCTGAAGACGGCCAATGGCAAACACGTCTGCGTTTGCAAGATGGCAGTGAGTACCATCACGGTGGCGAGGTTAACTTTACTGATGTGCGCATTAACCCTAATACCGGCACCTCAGAGTTTCAGGCTATTGTGCCCAATCCTGAATTTAGTTTGCGTCCTGGTCAGTTCGTGCAAGTAGAGCTTATCGGCGCGGTGCGTAACAACACCTTCGTGGTGCCCCAACGTGCGGTGTTGGATAATGGCACCGGCAAGTTTGTGTACGTTGTCGGCAAAAATGAACAAGGTGCAACCATCGCTCGTCCCGCTCCAGTGCAAGTGGGCGAATGGTATCGTAAACAAAACGGTGACAAGACTGAGAACTTATGGATTATTCGCAGCGGCATTAATGCCGGAGATGAAATTGTTGTCGAAGGCATGGCGCGCATTTTCTTCCCAGGTATGCCCATTACCGTGTCTAATCAGCAACAGCAGGGATAAGCAGCATTATGTTCTCTCGTTATTTTATTGATAGGCCGATTTTTGCTTTTGTGATCAGCATTGTCATTGTCCTTGCTGGTTTAGCTGCCATGCGTGCCCTACCCATAGCTCAGTATCCGGAAATTGCCCCTCCTGTAGTGCAAGTCACAGCCAGTTACCCTGGCGCTTCCGCCGAAGTTTTGGAGCAAACCGTGGCGGCGCCAATCGAAAATGCCATTACCGGTGTTGAGGGCATGATGTATATGTCTTCAACCTCCAGCAGCGCCGGCGCAACCACCATCGAGGTGACCTTTGAAATCGGCACTGATGTCGACCAAGCCGCTGTGGATGTGAACAACCGCGTGAAACAGGTTGAGGCTCGCTTACCAGAGGAGACTCGACGGCAAGGCGTGGTGGTGCAAAAGGGCTCGTCGAGCTTTTTGCAAGTGCACGCGTTTTACTCCCCTGATGGGTCTCGCTCATCATTGTGGACGTCGAACTATGTCACCCTTAACATTCTCGATCGTATTAAACGCATCCCTGGCACTACCAATGTACAAATATTTGGCGCTAAAGATTACGCCATGCGTATCTGGTTACGTCCTGACTTAATGAGCCAATTGGGCGTCACCGTGGATGAAGTGGCCAATGCGATTCGGGTGCAAAACTCGCAATATGCGGCGGGTAAAATTGGTGCGACCCCGACTTCCAAATCACCGCAATCTTTGGTTTATAGTGTCACCGCACGCGGGCGCATGTCTGAGCCACAAGAATTCGAGAATATTATTGTCCGCTCGAATCCCGATGGCAGCAGCCTGCGCCTTAAAGACGTTGCGCGAGTTGAGCTCGGCTCCAAGGATTACAACTTTAACGGCACCGTCAATGGCAAAGAAGCGGTGCTGTTGGGGATATTTCTGCAGCCCGGCGCAAACGCGCTGGACGTAGCGAAAGAAGTCAATGGCGTGATGGCTGAGTTCAAACCGCAGTTCCCTATGGGTCTTGAGCATGTGGTCTCCTACGACACCACCCGCTTTGTCGAGGTGTCCATTCGTGAGGTGGTAAAAACCCTGGCCGAGGCCATGCTATTGGTATTTCTGGTGGTGTTCTTATTTTTACAGAACTGGCGTGCCACACTGATCCCTACGTTAGCGGTCCCGGTCTCGTTATTAGGCACCTTTGCTGGCATGTATATGTTGGGTTATTCCATCAATACGCTGACGCTATTTGGCATGGTGTTATCTATAGGTATTGTGGTTGATGACGCCATCGTGGTGCTTGAAAATGTTGAGCGCATTATGCACGAAGAGCATGTCAGTGCTCACGAAGCAGCTATCAAGGCGATGCGAGAGGTTTCTGGGCCAGTGGTAGCCATTGTTTTGGTGCTGTGTTCAGTGTTCGTGCCGATTGCTTTTCTGGGCGGACTAACCGGTGAACTTTTCCGCCAATTTGCGATTACCATCTCTATCTCTGTGAGTCTCTCTGGTGTGGTGGCGTTAACCATGACTCCGGCGCTGTGTGTGATGATTTTAAAGCATGAGCATAAACAAACAGCCGGTTTCTTCATTTGGTTTAATAAGTTCTTCAGCGCTGTGACCCATAAGTATGTGGGCGCGGTCGGGTTTATGGTGCGTCGTGGCGTGCTTGGGCTGGTGTTAATGATAGCCATGGTCAGCGCAACCGTTGGCATTTGGCAAAAAACGCCGAGCTCCTTGGTGCCCGATGAAGATCAAGGCTTCTACATTGCCGCTGTTTTTCTACCGGATGGTTCATCACTAGAGCGCACCGCAGCGGTGGTTGACGAAGTGGTCGCGGCGGTTAAATCCAACCCAGCCAACGAAAATGTCGCCGCTTTTACTGGCTTTGACTTTATCGGGGGCGGCTATAAAAACTCCGCCGCAACCTTATTTGTTACGCAAACCCATTGGGATGACCGCGAGGTCGATACCAAGGCCTTAGTGGCAGAGTTGTTTGGCAAAACCGCACACATCAATGAAGCCTTGGTGCTGGCTTTTAACCCCCCCGCTATCTTCGGTTTAGGCACCACCGGTGGTTTTGAGTTTTACATTCAAAATAAAGGCGCTGGTGGCCCAGAAAAGCTTCAACAAGCCATGCAGCTGGTTATGAATGAAGCGCAAAAAAGCCCGATTGTCGGCAGCGTGCAAACCTTGTGGCGCCCCGACGCTCCACAGCTTAAAGTGGATATAGACCGGGAGCAAGCGCGAGCTATGGGAGTCAATATTAATGATGCTTTCAATACGCTGGCCGGTACGCTGGGCACTTACTATGTTAATGATTTCAATAAGTTTGGACGTGCATGGCAAGTATTGATGTCTGCTGATGCCGAATATCGTATGCAGCCGCAAGACATAGGCCGAATCTACGTCAAGAGTCACTCTGGTGACATGGTGCCGATGTCGGCTTTCACCACGGTGGAATTTACCCGGGGGCCGGATAGCTTGAGTCGGTATAATAATTTACCCGCCGTTAAGTTACTCGGTGAAGCTGCGCCAGGTTACAGCTCCGGACAAGCGATTGCCGAAATCGAACGTATCGCCGAGCAAGTGCTGCCAGCGGGTATGACCTATGACTGGACTGGCACCGCGTTTCAAGAAAAACGCAGTTCTGGCACCACCGGATTAGCATTAGGATTAGCGGTGATCATGGTGTTTTTGATTCTTGCAGCCTTATACGAGCGTTGGTCACTGCCCTTATCGGTGATGCTGGCTTTGCCTTTTGGTACCTTTGGCGCACTGATTTCAATTTGGGTGGCAGGGCTCACAAATGATGTCTACTTCCAAATTGGTCTGGTCACCCTACTGGGCTTAGCAGGCAAAAACGCTATTTTGATTGTTGAGTATGCCTTACTCAAATATCAGCAAGGTTGGAGCGCTGCCGCCGCCGCATTAGAAGCAGCCCGGCTGCGTTTTCGCCCCATAATTATGACCTCATTGGCCTTCATTCTTGGCGTTGTGCCCTTAGTGTTGAGCTCTGGTGCTGGCGCCGGAGCCCGTCATAGTGTGGGAACCGGGGTGATGGGCGGGATGATGGCCGCGACCTTCCTAGCCGTGTTCTTTGTCCCACTGTTCTTCTATTGGCTCACTGAGCGCCGTATTGGTGAAAAGCGCTCACGCCAAGCACTGAGCGAGGAAATCGCAGCTCAACATAAAAAGGAGCAGGTAGAAACTGACGAGGGCCTACTTTAGCCCCTGCCAAAAAGTCTCTCAAAGGCGCTGTTATAGCGCCTTTTCTTTTAAATCTTGTCAATGACAGCTACTATAGAAAAATCAGCAAGTTAAAACTTACTTTCGGCAGTAGGGTAAGGCTTAATAGCAGCGCTGCTCATAGTGCTGTGCAATAATGACGGTGCCGATAAGGTCTTTTAAGTAATGTGGTTGAGATAAGTGAGCAACATGAGCAATGAAAAAAGCGAGTTATTCGCCGAGTTTTTTCAAATTCAAGAAAGCGTGAATGTCGTCGTAGAGAGCATAGAATCCGCCCTCGTTCCCACCGATGCCGACGCTTTAGAGCGCGATATCCCGCCACTTTTTCGGCTCGCCAATGAAGTCAATACGCTCGAACAATCAGCGCTTCGACCGCTGCGACTGCTCGGTGAAACCGCCAATGAACTCGCCCACTACTTATCACTGCAGTCCCGTAAAATCGATCTCATTCTTAGCCATATTTTAATGCAGGAAAGTACCGACCAACCCAATGAACGCTGCCAAAGCTATGGTGGCTCAGGGTTTACCTTACGACGTGAACAGCCAATGGAGGTTGGCCAGTATGTGCGGTGTAAGTTGTTTTTAGAGCAAGAGGCCGCCGCCATCTATTGCTATGGCGAAGTCATTGAGATTGATACCCAGAGTGATGGCTGCTTGCACAAGATTCTTTTTGCTACCATTCGCGAGCAAGACCAAGAGCTTCTCGTACGTGCCAGTTTACACGCTCAGACTCGACAACTGAAAAAGCGCCATGAACAGCAACGCGAAAATTAACGCTTAGATACCTACCCGTTTCTGGCGGTGCTCTATGATAATAATTCCGCGTCTTATTTAGCTGACATTCAAGCTGTAAGTGCTAAACTAGCGGCTTGTTTTTCTGTGATTCATTGAAATGACGTTTAGACTCCTCCCTGAGTGGCATCAGCAGGATGCCGTGATGTTAACCTGGCCGCATTCGAATACTGATTGGGCGGCGAATTTGGCGGCTGTTGAGAGCGTGTATTTAGCGCTGTGCGATCATATTAGCCAACGTCAAGAGCTGCTTATCGTTGTCGACAATGAAGCCCTTGAAGCCCATATTCGCTCTCGATTGACAGCACAACACACCGATTTGAATCAGGTGCGTTTTGTCCGCGCTCAGTGCAACGATACGTGGGCGCGTGACCATGGCCCACTGACCCTAAGTAATGGCACTGGGCTAAAAGCCCTCGACTGTCAGTTTACCGCTTGGGGCGGTAAATATGCAGCCGAGAAAGACAACGCCATTAACCAGCAAGTATTCGCTCAGGCCCTTAGCGCTCAAGTAAACGTAGAGCGCAGCGAATTTATCCTTGAAGGCGGCGCCGTTGAAATCAACGAGCATGGGGTGCTGTTGAGTACCCGTCAATGTGTTCACAATGAGAATCGCAACCAACAGTTATCGGCCGCACAAATCGACAGCACCTTAGCGCAACTACTAGGAGCACAAAAAATCCTGTGGTTAGAGCACGGCTACTTAGCTGGCGATGATACCGACTCCCACATTGATACTTTAGTGCGTTTTGCTCCAAATAATGTGCTGGTTTACGTGCATTGCGACGACCCTAACGATGAGCACTATCAGGCTTTGGGCGCGATGCGTGAGGAGCTCGTGGCACTAAGAGGGCTCGATAATGAGCCTTATCACCTTATTGCCCTCCCCTGGCCCAGGCCCATCACCAACGCCGAGGGTCAGCGCTTACCGGCCACCTATGCGAATTATTTAATTATCAATGGCGCGGTGTTGGTGCCAACCTATAACGACCCACATGATGCCGTGGCGCTTAAGCAAATCGCCAAGGCGTATCCTGAGCGTGAGGTGATGGGTATCGATTGTCGCGCGCTGATTGAACAATTTGGCAGCTTACACTGTATAACCATGCAACTACCGCATGGCTTTTTGGAGGAACAATGAGCGCCCCAACCCAACAATCATTGCGCGTTGCCTTGGTGCAACAGCAAAATACCGCCGAGCGTGATTACAACCTAACACAGTCTATTAACGGCATTCGTGAAGCAGCCGCGCAAGGCGCCCAACTGGTGGTCCTGCAGGAGCTTCATACTGGCTTATATTTTTGTCAAAGCGAAGATGTCGAGCAATTTGATTTGGCTGAGACCATACCTGGTCAGAGCACGCAAGTCTTTGGCGAGCTTGCAAAAGAGCTTGGGGTGGTGATCGTTGCCTCACTATTCGAGCGTCGCGCTGCCGGCTTGTACCACAACACCGCCGTGGTGCTGGAAACGGATGGCAGTATTGCTGGTAAGTATCGCAAAATGCATATTCCTGATGACCCCGGGTTTTATGAGAAGTTTTACTTCACGCCCGGTGATTTAGGGTTTGAGCCAATAAAAACCTCGCTTGGCACCTTAGGGGTGTTGGTGTGTTGGGATCAATGGTTTCCAGAGGCAGCGCGATTAATGGCCACTAAAGGCGCTGAAATCTTGATTTACCCGACCGCCATTGGCTGGGATAAAAATGATGACGCTGCTGAGCAACAACGCCAGCAAGATGCCTGGGTTATTTCTCAGCGCGCCCACGCAGTGGCCAATGGTGTCTATGTTATCAGTGCCAACCGCACCGGCTTTGAGGCCGACCCAAGCGGGCACAGCGCCGGGATCGATTTCTGGGGTCACTCATTTATCGCCGGGCCGCAGGGCGAGTTACTGGCTAAAGCCTGTGATGATAAACCCGAAGTATTAGTGGCAGAGCTTGATTTACAGCGCGGTGAAAAAGTCCGTCGCATTTGGCCCTACCTACGCGATCGCCGCATCGATCATTATGGTGATTTAACCAAACTTTATCGCGATTAAAACGGAGTATTCCATGCAGTTAGCGCAGTTCATTGAATTGCCTTGGGTAAAGACACAACAAGACAAAATAAAGTGGGGCCAGCTACATGGCAGTGCCCTCGCTTTAAGCATTGGCGAAGCGGTTAAGCAACATCAGCAGTTAGTGGTGTTAGTGACACCGGACACCCCCAGTGCGTTGAAGCTAGAGCATGAATTACATGCTACCTTGAGCCGTGATGAAGTGATGGTGTTTCCTGATTGGGAAACATTGCCTTATGATCATTTCTCACCTCATCAAGACATTGTCTCTACCCGGCTGCATACCCTCAGTCGTTTGAACAATATCAGCCACGGCGTGCTGATTGTGCCCGTTGCCACACTCATGCTGCGTGCTGCGCCGAAAGAATTTATTTACGGCAATGCCATTGTTTATCAGGTTGGTGACACGCTTAACATCGACAAGCTGCGCAAACAGCTTGATGATGCCGGTTACATCCATACTCAGCAGGTGATGGCCCATGGTGAGTATGCGGTGCGCGGCTCGGTGGTCGACTTATTCGCAATGGGTCAAAACGCGCCTGTGCGTTTTGATTTGTTCGACGATGAAATAGACAGCATGAGTTACTTTGATGTCGACAGCCAGCGCTCTAGCGATAATATAAGCCACATCAATTTATTACCGGCGCATGAATTTGGCACCACGGATAGCGACATTGAACGTTTTCGTATCCAATACCGCGAAGCCTTCGGTGCCAGTGCCGAGCAAGACTCGGTTTATATGCAAGTCAGCAAAGGCGCCCTGCCCGCGGGTATTGAGTACTACCTGCCGCTATTTTTTGAGCACTTGGGCACCTTATTTGATTATCTACCCGAGCAAGCGGTATTTATGCATATGGGCGATACCCAACATGGTGCCCAGCAGTTTTTAGATGATGTGCACAGCCGCTATGAAAGCCGCAAGGTGGACCCTCTGCGACCGCTGTTACCACCTAACCAGCTCTACTTGCCCATTGAAGAGTTGAATCAGCAGTGCAAAGCCTACCCGCGCATCGATTTATCGCAAGCGAAGCTGCCAACCAAAGCCGGCTACTTTAATCTTCCCTGCGAGCCATTGCCCGAGGTACGCATAGATCATAGTAAGCAGCCTCCCTATGGCGCCTTTTTAGATTACGCCGTAGAGCAAAAACGCCAAGGCGCACGTATCGTGCTGTGCGTAGAATCCGATGGCCGTCGTGAAGCGCTACTAACGTTGCTCAAACCCAGCGGCTTGAAAATCCGCGCCTTTGATACCTTGGCACAATGTCTAGACAGCGACGCGGATATTTCTTTACTGGTGGCACCTTTTGAGCAAAGCGTGGTGCTAACTCACAATGCCCGTGTCAGTTTAATCACCGAACAAGAACTGCTCGGGATCCGCGTGTCACAACGCCGCCGCCGTAAACATAAACACCAGGCCAGCAGTGATGCGCTGATCCGCAACTTAGCGGAACTCAAAGAAGGTCAGCCAATCGTCCATTTAGACCACGGTGTGGGCCGCTATGTGGGCCTAGAAACGTTGGACGCAGCAGGTGTTGCCACGGAATTCGTCACCATCATGTATGCCAATGACGCCAAGCTCTATGTACCGGTATCGGCATTGCATATGCTCAGTCGTTATTCCGGGGGAGAAGAAGCCAGCGCGCCATTACATAAACTTGGCTCTGATGCTTGGGAGAAAGCCAAACGCCGCGCTGCCGAGAAAGTCCGTGATGTGGCCGCTGAGCTGCTCGATATTTATGCCAAACGCCAAGCTAAGCCAGGCTATAAGTTTGCTCTCGATGATGCCGGTTATCGACAATTCAGCGATAATTTTGTGTTTGAGGCCACCGACGATCAGCAAAATGCTATTGATGCCGTGCTCAGCGATATGCAAAGCAAAAATGCCATGGATCGCTTGGTCTGTGGTGATGTCGGTTTTGGTAAAACCGAAGTGGCGATGCGCGCAGCCTATACTGCCGTTGCCGACTCTAAGCAAGTGGCCGTATTGGTGCCCACCACACTGTTGGCGCAGCAGCACTTTGAGAACTTCCGTGACCGCTTTGCCGACTTCCCTGTGGAAGTCGATATTTTGTCACGGTTCAAATCCACGAAAGAGCAAAATGCCACCTTAGCCAAAATAAAAGATGGCCAAGTCGATATTGTTATCGGCACCCATAAGTTGTTGCAAGAAAACATTAAGTTCGCCGACCTTGGTTTACTTATTGTCGATGAAGAGCACCGTTTTGGGGTGCGTCAAAAAGAGAAAATTAAGGCCCTGCGTGCAGATGTCGATATTCTCACCCTAACGGCCACGCCAATTCCGCGAACCCTAAACATGGCCATGAGTGGCATGCGTGACTTATCCATTATTGCCACGCCGCCAGCCAAACGTTTAGCGGTGAAGACCTTTGTGCGCCAACGAGACGATGACATGATCCGTGAAGCTATTTTGCGGGAAATTAAACGCGGTGGTCAGGTGTATTTCCTCCATAATAACGTTGAAACCATCGAGCGCACTGCCGATGATATTCGCAAAGTCGTGCCTGAGGCCAGTGTCGCGGTCGCCCACGGTCAAATGCGCGAGCGTGAACTAGAAAGCCTTATGAGTGAGTTTTACCATCAACGCTTTAATGTGTTGGTGTGTACCACCATCATAGAGACCGGCATTGATATCCCCAGTGCCAATACTATTATTATGGACCGCGCGGATCGTCTCGGCTTAGCGCAATTGCACCAGTTGCGTGGGCGCGTCGGCCGCAGCCACCATCAGGCCTATGCCTATTTGCTCACCCCGGGCCCTAAAGCGATGTCGAAAGACGCGCAAAAACGCTTAGAGGCCATCGAGTCCCTTGAAGACCTCGGTGCGGGCTTCACCTTGGCCACCCATGACTTAGAGATTCGCGGCGCCGGTGAACTACTTGGCGATGAGCAAAGCGGGCAAATCCAGACCATCGGGTTTAGCATGTACATGGAGATGTTAGAGCAAGCGGTGGAAGCGCTAAAAAATGGCCAAGAACCCACCCTAGATAAGCTGATTAAATCACACACCGAAGTCGATATTAAACTCGCCGCGCTATTGCCCAATGATTATATCAGTGATGTTAATCTACGCTTGGGGCTTTATAAGCGTATCGCCAGTGCCAGTGATTTTGATGCCCTTGATGAGCTGAAGGTCGAACTTATTGACCGTTTCGGCCTACTCCCTGATGCCACCAAGAATTTATTTGCCGTGCAGCAACTGAAAATCCGCGCTGGGGCCTTGGGTATCACTAAGGTTGAGGCCAATCCTAAAGGCGGGTACTTTGAATTTAGTGAACAGACCAAGGTTAGCCCCGAGTTTATTATTGGTTTAATTCAAGCTGATCCACAGCACTATAGAATGGAAGGCGCCAATCGGTTACGCTTTATGATTGATGAAGCCAATGCTCAAGAGCGCTTAAAACTGATCACCGCGATGATTGCGGATTTCGAAGCCAAGGTAGGAAGTAAATGATAAGAATAATGGCCACGCTGATGGCAGCCTGTTTTAGTAGCCTGAGTTACGCCGCCGATGGGCGCTGGTTCGAAATTGAGGTGTTGGTGTTTAGCCAACCTGATGCGTTAATCAGTGAGACCTTAGCGAATGACAATGCCAAGCTCGATGATTATCACAGTAATGACGATATTATCACTGAGGGCTATATCACGACCCTCACCAAGCAGTGCTTAGCAGGGCAGATTGACCCACCCACTACGCCTGCCAAACCTCTGCTTGCAAGTGACAACCAAGTATCCGCAGCGTGTGAATACAGCAAAGAGGATTTTAGCGCACTGACCCGTTTACCTCAGGTCGTCGATGGTGAGGTGTATGAACATACCGACACGCCTTATGTGCTAGCCCAATCGCAATTGCAATTTAGCGATAAGCGTGATCAACTGGCGCGCATTGGTAGGCAAGTGCTTTTGCACACAGGTTGGCGCTTTCCTGGGCAATCGAAACGAACGGCCCCTAAATTCCGTTTGTACGGGGGTGAGCTAATTGCTCGAGTGCCAAAAAATGTGCCTAATAGCGCAGATTTTTTGAGCCCAATACGTCCAGAATATAACTTAATTTGGCAGTTAGATGGCTTTTTAAAGGTGCATCTAAACCATTACCTCTATATTACCTCGGCGTTAACATTGCGTCAGACAGGGGATACAGAAACACACTTAAGTGGCGAGTTCTCGCAATTTCGTCGTGTTATTTCCGGCGAAATCCATTATTTTGACCACCCACAACTAGGCATGCTGGTGCAAATAAGGCGCTTTAACCATTAATTCAATGTGAGGAAAAACAATGAAAAAATCTCTCTTTCTCTCTTTAGCCACCGTGCTCACCTTGAGTGCCTGCTCGAAAGTAACGCTGGAGAATTACGAGCAACTGTCTGTCGGCATGGATAAAACCGAAGTCGAAGCCCTGCTTGGAGAAGCTGATGCGTGTGAAAAGAAAGCGCTTCACACTAACTGTATTTGGGGCTCTGAAAGCAAGAATATCCAAATAACCTTAGTTTCCGACAAAGTAACACTCTATTCAGAAAAAGGGCTGTAACGAGGCCACGGCTCACGCATTGGGTGAGCCGATTTTTTCCAGGGCAACAATTTGTGAGCGATTGAGGGTAATTTTATAGCGCTGGGCCTGAGCCTCGTGGTTATCATCACGCGTCACGAGTACCACATTGATTTGATAACGCCTTTCAACGGCATGCTTGCGGATTTTTTTACCACTGTACTCGTATACTCGCCCTTCCCCTTTACGTAAGTAGCGCACCATCGGCGCCATGCTAATGTTGATGCTTTGGTGCAAGGCATCGTAGCCTGGCATAAAGGTGTTCACGGGCACATCACACTCAAAGCGCATATACATCCATTGCGCTGCCTGCTTATTTTGCTGTCGACGCTTAGAGAAGATAGCCGCTATCTCTTTGGGGATCCGCGTTGGTTTTATATATTCCAACCAGACCTTTTGTTTCGCCACTTTCACTTTCGTAGTGGAGTTATAAAAAGACTGTAACCATTTAGCACGGCCCATAATAATACGACGCCAAATAATACGCGTGATGTCTTCTTTAAAGATCTCCCTGAGCCCGTAAATGGTGCCTAATAAAGCGACTAAACCAATAGTTACCTGAGTGAAGTTGGTCCGTGCAGTCAGCACCAGTAACATGACAAAGGCCATCATAATCGCGGTGACTGAGCCTTTAACCATTCGTCTTAATAAGGTGTTTAAGTTTCGCGTTTCTCGTCTGAGTACCACCCCATGCTCGATTAAACGTTGCAACAAATGCATTTTATTCGCTAGCCGATTGGGGTCATCCACAGTGGATACAGAGTTATAACGTTTTTGTTCGCGGTAGCCGTTTTCTGCCTCACAAAACTGAAGTAATTGCTTGCGCTCAACAGCATGCTCACTGCTTTTCGGTCCCTTATCAAGAAGCTTTAAAATCACTTGCTCAGCGTGCCAACTAAGAAAGTTATCGGCATTGTAAAAAAACGACAACAGCTTTTCTTCTTTGGGCTTATACCGCCGTAAACGCTTTAGCAGCCGTTCAGTTTCTTGTTGCATGGCTTGAACACGAATAAAAAATGCATCCGGCTCCTTTATGGCCAACGCTTCATTAACATCGGTATCTAACGCCAACCTTACCTGATAACAATACAAGTTGAGGTTCTGCCGATAGTCTTGCTCATCGCCTCGGTTTTTACTTATAAAACGACTGCGCACCAAAGGCAAGTGGATGCCACTAGCGTTATAAGCCATGCGCGTTTTTACATGGTTATGATAAAAGCTTTCTTCACTTAAAGTATTAGGATTGATCCCCATTTCATTGGGAATGCAAAGATACAACTCCACGAGCGAATGAGACTTTGGCAACAGTGATTGACTGATTTGCAGCCTGAGGCCTTCATCTTGTTTGAAGCTAATATGATGATGCAAAGTAGCCGCACCTAGGTTGCTGAATTCAACTTAGTTATACCATTGTTTAGACACATAAAAAATGCCCATCAGCAAGCTGATGGGCATTTTATCACTCGTAACTTAGCGCAATTTAGAACTTAACGTTCACACCTGCGAAGAAGCGACGACCTAGTACATCATAAGTGTACGGGTCAGTGTTTGAGTCATTGTTACCTGTGTAGTACGGTGGCTGCTTATCAAACAAGTTGTTCACACCACCAGTCAAAGTAACCATGTCAGAAACGATGTATGAACCACTTAAGTCATGATAAGTCACGCTTGGCGTAGTTGGTGCATAACAAGCTGCTGGATTTTCCAAACATTTTTTGGTTTGGCTATCCATACCGTTAATGTAACGAGCTTGATACTGCACATCCCAGTTATCGCCAGCAATGTTTAGAGTAAAGTTAGACTTCAACTCTGCAAAACCACCGTCGCCTGATGTAATTAAGCCAGCATAGTCAGTGGTTTTTCCGTCTACTTCAACAACATACTCATCAAGAACTGTTGTGTCTAAGCTTGTGCGCCAGTTAAGACCTGCTGCTTCAAACGTGTACGCTAGGTTAATATCGTAGCCAGATGTTTGCTCTGAACCGATATTTTGTAGCTTGTTATTGAATTTAACACGGCCAGTTGAGTCCATAGTAACGTTGGCTGACTGACAAAGTGCGCTATTCGCGTTTTTAGTTGTTGCAAGACACTGTTGAAGGATGGTCTCTGAGCTCACGCTAGCAATCGCATTTTCGATTTCGATATCGTAGTAATCGAAAGTCATTGAGAAGCCCTCGAACCAGCTTGGCTCGTATACTAGGCCTGCAGTTAGCGTATCAGCTTCTTCAGGAGTCAAGTCTTGGTTACCACCTACAGTGACTTCAGCCTGTTCTTGCGCTCCTGAGAAGTTAATCTGCTCGAAGGACGGAGAGTCGCCAGAGTATAGCTCGTCAACCGTTGGCGCACGGAATGCTGTTGAAACAACACTACGTAGCATTAGCTCTTCGTTAACTTTCCAAGTAAGACCTAGTTTCCATGTTTCATCGCTACCAAACGTGCTGTAGTCAAACGCACGGATTGCTGCGCTTAGGTCAACCATTTCAGCAAAAGGCACGTCTGCAAGAAGTGGTAGAGCGAATTCTACATACGCTTCGTTTACATCAAAGCCACCTGAAGTAGGTTCAACTGCTGGATCGTTAGCCAGACCCTGAGCTGTTAGTGAATCAGGTGTGTACCACGCTTTTTCCTGACGACGCTCAACACCTGCAGCAAATGCTGAGTAACCCGCTGGCATTTCGAACATTTCGCCAGATACAGACGCAGACAAGATGAATAGTTGGCTACCACCGTTGTTTACTTCGGTGTAAATATTTTTGCGGAAATCTTCAGAAGTCCATGCAGCCTGATCAAGCGGGTTAAATGTACCTTCAACTTGACCTTCGTCATTTGTAAACATGATGCTGTCAGTAAGTGAACCTACGTTGTGTAGGTTGCTTAGCTTATCAACTGAGTCGTTACGACCAAAGTTAGCTGATACATCCCATGCGTAATCGCCAATGAAACCTTCCGCACCAATTACTGCGCGAACTGTGTCTACAGACTGTTCGAAGAAACGTGCACCAGTATCGCTCATACGGCGGCCGTAAGAGATAGTGTCACCGTATTGGTAATTTGTTTCTTGAGTTACATAGTTACCATCAGCATCTTTATCTAGGTAACCGTCACCATCAAGGTCTACACGCTTGTCATAGCTTTGGCTTAGCAATGCATCGCCCATCGCCTCTGTGTAGTCAAAGTCAAACCAAACTGGCTGAGGCGCCATTTGTTGCTCTGACCAACGCTTGGTGTAGGTGAACTCACTGAATAGGCGAGTGTCATCAGTTAGGTCATAAGTAGCGATACCAGTTAGGTTTAAACGCTCCATTGGCGTGTAAAGGTAGCTAGCTGGTGAGTAGTTGTAAGCATCTTCTTTGCCGTAACGATGATATTCACTGCCACGACCAGTTACACCATTGTCGTCGATAAGTGAAACTTCAATGTCTTCACCTTCAGCGTCAACAGTTTTACCTTTTTCACCATTGCCGTTCCAAATGTGACCGCCTTCGTTGTACGAAGAACCTGTGCAATATAAGCCATTTTCACCTTCAGCAAGAGGACAGGTAGAGAAATCACGATCGCCTTGAGATGCTTCACCACGATCTGTGTATTGCATGCCGATTACAACGTTACCACGGTCAAAAGAGCTACCTAGTGTAATGTCGAATGAGCTTTCTTCTGCATCACCTTCACCGCTCATCGCAGTGTTAAGGTTCATGTCTAGACCTTCGAAGTTGTCTTTAAGGATGATGTTAACGACACCCGCTACCGCGTCAGTACCGTATACTGCAGATGCGCCATCTTTCAGTACTTCAACTGATTTAATCATTGATACTGGGATAGTGTTAAGGTCAACAGTTGACGCTGCACCAGTACCAGAGTTAATCATACGACGACCATTTACAAGTACTAGCGTACGCTGAGAACCAAGACCACGTAGGTCGATACGCGCGTTACCGCCTGAACCATTATTGATACCTGGGTTGGTCATGGCACCGCCGGTCGCAGTCATTTTTTGCAAAACGCTGTCGATGCTGGTTGCGCCCATCGCTTTGATGTCATCGGCGCCAATCAATGTGACTGGGCTAGCAGTTTCCATGTCGGCACGCTTGATGCGTGAGCCGGTCACTTGAATTTTTTCAATTGCTTCAGCTGAAGAATCTGCCGCAATTGCTTGAACACTTGAGAACATAGGCAGTGCCGCAGCAACGGCTAGCCCTAGTTGTGTCTTTTTCATATTAAACCCTACTTGTTGAATTTTTACCCATATCGGGCCGATAGCAGTTCATTTTTATATGAAGGTACTGCATAACGAGACGCAACTTAGGACTATTTAAATGAACGATAACTGAATGAAAGATTTAATTTTAACCCACCCAAGCTATAGGTATATAGATACATTACCCATGTAAAGAAATGTTATAAATGTATCAACCCACAAACCAGCAAAAGCAGGCAACCCACCCCACTTTCATACACTTATTTGACTAATGAAACTATGTGTACGCATTTTGTAATTCAATGTAACCGACAGTAATTGTTTTAACTTAAATGATTATTTACAACCTATACACACAAACTTATTACCCCATTCAAAAACCTCCACTATTTTTTATAAGCGCACAGCGATCGCAATCAACGTGAGAATGATGCAAACACTTAACTTGAATGAATTTAATACAGGTTTGGATGATTTTTTATGCATATCACTTCACAGACACACATATATTCGCTGCGCAATAAAGACTTGTCGAACCAAATTACCGACACCGAGTGAGCCAGTGCCTTCGCCTTTTAATATGCTGGGGTCGAGTTAATATGCTGGGGTCGAGATAAATTGGAAGTGATGAGTTTGCGGTTGAGTGTTTTGTGCAGTTTTAACAACAAGTTGCCACCGCATTGTTGGTTCACTGCAACTCCCTACTTGAGTGCTTGCAACCCAATTGCCCGCGTCCACTTTGTTGAACAAAACCGGGATACGTCCCATGTACATGCCTACACCCTCTAGGTGCGCTTTAATTACTTGAGTGTGCTCAGGCAGTGTTAGTTTTATCGCGAACGGGTTCTCAGGGTGAACCTGTTCAGTGCTCAAGGCAAAGGTAATGTCTTGATGTGTTTGCTGCTGATACTCGCAACAACTGGTATTCGTACTGAGATTTTCTATACTTGTCGTCGAGTCGCTGTCACAACCGGCGATAAGCAGTAATGTGCAGATCAGCACGCCAACACCAGAGCAAAGGGGGTGGCCGCTTGGGCGGTATTTTTTTTCACGCTCAAAGCGTGGTGAAGTAATCGATTCTGTCACTGTATTACGTACTTGTAGCTAACACATTATTCGGCTGATGCTTTATTACACCAGAAGTCAGTTAAATTTTCCCCAACTTCTTGGGATAATTTGATTGAAGTCATTATTTTAGCCATTTGCGCTATCTTTTTAAGGTCAAAAATTTTATCATTTCGGCCGAAAATAATAAGCGTGTTTCGAGTGTGTTTTCTGAAATGCTCAAAGTGTTGAGGGTTTTAGATAGCGGGCTTGGAGCACAATCAGTAGGGCCTATTCGCATAGAATAGGTAATTCATTTCTAATCGCATAATAATGCAGCGGAAACCTGACAATGAGCCAAACAGTAGCATCACAAACTGAGTACAACTATAAAGTTGTTCGCCAATTCGCTATTATGACAGTGATTTGGGGCATCGTTGGCATGAGTGTCGGTGTTCTGATTGCCGCCCAGCTTGCCTGGCCAGCGTTGAACTTCGATACCCCATGGCTAACTTACTCTCGACTTCGTCCGTTACATACGAACGCAGTTATCTTCGCTTTCGGCACCAGTGCCCTTTTTGCAACGTCTTACTACGTTGTGCAACGCACCTGCCAAACCCGTCTTTTCTCCGACAAACTCGCGGCCTTCACGTTCTGGGGCTGGCAACTTGTCATCGTACTTGCAGCAATTACCCTACCTATGGGTATTACTAGCTCAAAAGAGTACGCTGAGCTTGAGTGGCCAATTGATATTCTGATTGCCGTCGTGTGGGTCTCGTATGCCGTGGTGTTCTTCGGCACGCTAATCAAGCGTAAGGTGTCACACATTTACGTGGCAAACTGGTTCTATGCTGGTTTCATTATCACGGTCGCCGTTTTACACATTGTTAACAGCATGGCCGTGCCTGTCTCGCTAACCAAGTCATACTCCATTTATGCCGGTGCGGTTGATGCCATGGTGCAATGGTGGTATGGCCACAACGCAGTAGGTTTCCTACTGACAGCGGGCTTCCTTGGAATGATGTACTACTTCGTTCCTAAACAAGCGGGGCGTCCTGTGTACTCTTACCGTTTATCGGTTGTACACTTCTGGGCACTTGTGTCTCTATACATTTGGGCTGGTCCTCACCACCTACACTACACTGCTCTGCCAGACTGGACACAGTCGCTAGGTATGGTGATGTCGGTGATCTTATTCGTACCTTCATGGGGCGGCATGATCAACGGTATCATGACCCTATCAGGCGCGTGGCACAAATTGCGCACTGACCCAGTACTGCGTTTCTTGGTGGTATCACTGTCATTCTACGGCATGTCGACTTTCGAAGGCCCGATGATGGCTATCAAATCAGTAAACGCCCTATCTCACTACACTGACTGGACCGTAGGTCACGTACACTCTGGTGCGCTTGGTTGGGTAGCGATGATTTCTATTGGTGCAATCTATCACCTAATCCCGGCATTGTTCGGCCATGGTCGTATGTACAGCATCAAGCTGGTTAACACGCATTTCTGGCTACACACTGTGGGCGTTGTACTTTACATCGTGGCAATGTGGATTTCAGGTGTAATGCAGGGTCTAATGTGGCGAGCAGTGAACGAAGACGGCACCTTAATGTACAGCTTCGTACAATCACTAGAAGCGTCTTATCCCTTCTACATCATGCGTTTCCTAGGCGGTGTATTCATCGTAACGGGTATGTTGGTTATGGCTTATAACTGTTATCGCACCATTGCTGCCAAAAAAGGCGCAATCGCTGACGATACACAGGCACAACCAGCTTAAGGGGTAGATGATGAGCAATAAAAACTCTAGCAACAAACACGAAATTGTTGAAAAGAACGTCGGCCTGATGGCCATCCTAACGGTGTTCGCGATTAGCTTTGGTGCACTTGTGGAAATCACCCCGCTGATGTTCCAAAAAGACACCACTGAGCCTGTAGATGGGCTACGCCCACTCACAGCGCTTGAGCTTGAAGGCCGTGATATCTATGTTCGTGAAGGTTGTTACAACTGTCACTCACAGATGATCCGTCCTTTCCGTGACGAGGTAGAGCGCTATGGTCACTACTCGGTGGCTGGTGAGTCGGTATGGGATCACCCTTTCCAATGGGGCTCAAAACGTACCGGTCCTGACCTTGCACGTGTAGGCGAGCGCTACTCTGACGATTGGCACTACGCCCACCTTATGGACCCACGCGCAGTGGTTCCAGAGTCAAACATGCCAGCTTTTCCTTGGTTGGATGAAAACGTACTTGATGGCGAGTTAACGGCTAAGAAAATGGAAGTATTCCAGGATTTTGGCGTGCCTTATACGGATGAAGACATTCAAGGCGCCAAAGAAGCGGTGCAAGGCAAAACCGAAATGGAAGCCTTAATCGCCTACTTGCAGCAACTTGGCACACACTTGAAGTAATTATTATGGATTACGGCACGTTCAGAGGCATTTTAACTCTGGTAATAATGGTACTTTTTATCGTGATTGTGTTGTGGGCATTCAGTAAGCGCAGTAAGAAGCGCTTCGACGACGCAGCCAACTCGGTGTTTGAAGACGAAAAGAAACACCAAAACACAATCACACATGAGGAAAAGGAGTCTGAGAAATGACTAGCTTTTGGAGTATTTGGGTCATCGTGTTAACAGTGGCCTGTCTAGCTCTCATTTTTGCTCTACTAGTTTGGAACTTGAAAAACTACGTGGGTGTAAAAGAGGGTGAAAGTTGTGGCCACGAATTTGATGGCATTGAAGAGGTGAATAACCCACTACCAAAATGGTGGACATACATGTTCTTCGCCACCTTTATTTGGGCAGTGTTTTACCTTGCTGCTTACCCTGGTTTAGGTAACTTTGAAGGCCTATTTAAGTGGAAAAGCTCGAACCAAGGCATTACGTCTTTAGAAGAGTCAAAGCAAGCCGTCAGTGAAGCCGAAGAAAATGGCTACCGTATTCAGCTTGACGATGAAATTCGTGCCGCTGAAAAACGCTATGGCCCAATCTTTGAGTCTTTTGCCAAGCGTGATGTACTTGACTTAGCAGCAGATGAAAAGGCGTTAGAAATTGGTCAACGTTTGTTCTTACAAAACTGCGCGCAATGTCACGGCTCTGATGCTCGTGGCGGTGACGGCTTCCCTAATCTGACCGATAATGATTGGTTATATGGTGGCTCGCCAGATAAAATTAAAGAAACGTTACTGCACGGTCGTGTAGCAGCCATGCCAAGCTGGGAAGCTGCATTGGGTGACCAAGGTATCAAAGAGATGACCGCCTATGTACTTAGCCTTTCCGGACGTACAGTTAACCAAAAAGACGCTGAAGCCGGTGCCGCTAAGTTCGCTATGTGTGCTGCCTGTCACGGTGCTGATGGTAAAGGCTCTGTTGCTCACAACCTACCGTTTGGGGCGCCTAACCTCACCGATAACATTTGGTTGTATGGTAGTGGCTCTAAACGTTCAGTAGAAGAGACGCTACGTAACGGTCGCGCCGGTGTTATGCCCGCTTGGAAAGAAATTCTTGGCGAGGACAAAGTTCACCTGTTAACGGCATACGTATACAGCCTGTCTCAGGAAAAATAATCGCTTAGATTAATTGAAATCAAAAAAGCCTCCTAATTTGGAGGCTTTTTTTTGGGAATTTTTGTTCTAATACCGTAAAATAGCAGCCACTATTCGGCAATATGAAGTGCGTTATGAAAGCAGTGTCTCCCCCTTGGTATAAGCAGTTTTGGCCTTGGTTTCTGTTGTTTTTCCCACTAGTGACAATAATAGCCTGCATCGGTCTTATCACCTTCGCTGTTGGCAACGGCCCTGATATGGTAGTGGATGATTATTACAAAAAAGGCAAGGCCATCAACCTCGAGCTGAGCAAGTTTAATAAAGCCAAAGCGCTCTACTTACACGGCGACCTTGATATTGACCAAGAGCGTGTGGTGTTCCGCTTTACCAAAGGCGACGCGTCAAAAGTTGCAGCGCTCAATATCGGCCTGTATCACCGCACCATTGAAGAAAAAGATATTCGTTTTAGGCTCACGCAAAATGCCCGTGGTGAATTCACAGCGCTATTAGACTCCCCTATCCCACAGGGCGCTTACACTGTGTTTATTACTCCTTTTGATGACAGCTGGAAGCTAAAAGAAAATATTCAGCTGCCCTTGAACGGCACCGTAAAAGTTGACCCTGAGTATAAGTAAATGAGCGCAAAGACGTGTTTTCACTGTCTTGAGCCAGTTCCGGCTGGCTTTAATGAATCGGTCACCATTCAAGGTCATGCGCAGCCCATGTGTTGTATTGGCTGTAAAGCTGTCGCCCAGACCATCGTTGACCAAGGCATGACCGATTATTATAAGTATCGCACAGAGTCTGCCGGTAAAGTCGAACAGCTCGTGCCAGAGCAACTTGCACTTATAAAAAGCTACGACCAAGAAAGTATTCAGCAAGAGTTTGTGGCTCATCAAGGCGACGATAAGGAGGTGCTGCTCAGTGTCGAAGGGATCAGTTGTGCTGCCTGCGCTTGGCTTATTGAAAGGCAGTTGCTCGCCCATCAGGGCGTAAAACGTGTTGATGTTAATACCTCCACTCATCGCGCTATGGTGGTGTGGAACGACGAACAGGTCAAGCTCAGCACCTTGATCACCAGTCTCGCTGAGATCGGTTATAAGAGTTACCCTTTTCAAGCTGATAGTGAAGCGGCACAAAAACAGGCAACGGCCAAGAGCTTTATCCGTCGCCTTGGCGTCGCGGGCCTGATGACCATGCAGGTGATGATGTTCGCCTTTGCCATGTACTTTGGCATGTTCTCAGGCATGGAGGAGAACTTCGAGCAATACTTCCGTTGGATCAGTTTAACCCTTGCTACGCCCGTTATTTTTTACTCTGCACTGCCCTTTTTAACCAATGCCATCAGTGGTCTTCGCGCTAAACAACTGAATATGGATGTCCCTGTATCCTTGGCGATATTTGGTGCCTATTTTGCCAGCTGCTATGCCACACTGACGGAGCAAGGCGAAGTGTATTTCGAATCCATTTGTATGTTTACCTTCTTGCTGTTACTGGGTAAATATTTAGAGTTTCGCGCCCGCCTTAAAGCCAGTGAATTTACCGCTAACTTGCAAAAATTACTGCCCCTAACAGCGCGTAAAGTAGAGAATAATGAAGAGCATATAACCAGTGCCAAACTCCTCTCTCTAGGTGATATCGTACGCGTCAAAGCCGGCGAAACCATTGCCGCTGACGGCGTGGTGATTGCGGGGCATTCCAGTGTTGATGAGTCAATGATGACCGGCGAGCACCACCCTGTGACTAAGCGCGTAGGCGACCAAGTCCATGCTGGCACTCTCAACCATGACGGCGTATTGACGATAGAGATCAACAAAGTGGGCCAAAACACCTTGGTCAACCAAATCATCAGACTGCAACACTCAGCATTAAGCCAACGCCCGCGCATTGCCCAAGTAACCGACAAGGTTGCCCAGTGGTTTGTTGCCTGCTTACTCGTTTTTGCCTCGATTACCGCAGTAGCTTGGTACAGTATTGCTCCCGAGCACGCCTTTTGGATCACCATTGCGGTGTTGGTTGCAACTTGCCCATGTGCACTGAGTTTGGCTATCCCCACCGCACTAACATGTGCCGTGGCCAACCTCACCAAGCGCGGGGTGTTAATCAAACAGTCTCATGTGTTAGAGACAGCCACCAAGCTCACCAAGGTGGGCTTTGATAAAACGGGCACCCTGACGTTAGGGCGCTTTGTTATTGACCACACGGAAATACTAGATAACGCCTACGACGAGCAACAAGCACATGCATTGGCCAGCGCTTTAGAAGCGTATTCCGAGCACCCCATAGCCAAAGCGTTTACCGAGAGTGCGAGTGCTGCTGCCCAACAAGTCATCACCGATGCTCAAGTACACACAGGTTATGGAGTGGCTGGTATTTGGCAAGGTCAGCGTGTGCACATTGGTAAAGCAAGCTGGTTTGCAGGCCCGCAACCTAAAAACGCGCAGGCGGTGTTATATGTAAATGAATCCGCCGTGGCCGCATTCTTTTTACAAGATAAAGTAAGAGAATATGCACAAGAGCTGCAACAGGAGTTAAAACAACAAGGCA
This sequence comes from Pseudoalteromonas sp. CO325X, assembly GCF_004208955.1. Classification (NCBI taxonomy): domain Bacteria; kingdom Pseudomonadati; phylum Pseudomonadota; class Gammaproteobacteria; order Alteromonadales; family Pseudoalteromonadaceae; genus Pseudoalteromonas; species Pseudoalteromonas sp. CO325X. Next base: position 65,093 of record NZ_SGPG01000004.1, on the reverse strand, counting down.
TTGAGCGCGTGATGCTCACTGGCGACCCCTCCGATAAAGGTGCCCAATTAAGCCAACAACTACAATTAGATGCATGTCACAGTGCGCTGCTGCCACAAGACAAATTAGCTCTGATGCAATCGTGGCATAATCAGGGAGATATCTGTGCCATGGTTGGCGATGGCGTCAATGACAGTCCGGTATTTAACGCCGCACATTTATCGATTGCGATGGATAGCGGCGCCGATATTTCGAAAAACACCGCCGATGTGGTATTGTTAAACAGTGATTTACGTTCGGTGTCTAAGCTTATCACCATTGCCAAAAAAACACGCCGAATTGTTCGTCAAAACTTGGCACTGTCGCTGTGTTATAACGGCGCTATCTTACCTTTGGCAGCGATGGGCCTCGTGGCGCCGTGGATGGCGGTCATAGGTATGTCTGCCAGCTCCATTATTGTTATTACCAACTCGTTGCGACTATTACGCCTATGAGCATTATTTATGTGTTAATCCCTATCGCTATTTTGTTCGTGATTATTGCCATCGGCATTTTCTTTTGGGCAGTCAAAAGCGAGCAATTTTCCGATTTAGATAAACAAGGCCACAGCATTCTCTTTGAGGACGACAAAGAAGAGCACGACAAGAGCAATGAGCGAGATTAACTTTATCGCTGCTTTACTTATGGGCCTTGCCGGCAGCGGCCACTGCGTTGCTATGTGTGGCGGTATCGCCGGTAGTTTTCAATTGGCCAGTAAGGACCTCAATGCCGTCGGTGCAGCCAGTGCTTACAACATAGGTCGGCTATTTAGCTATACCCTAGCGGGTGCGCTTGTAGGAGGGCTAAGTGCTGCCTTTGCCAAGCAGAGTAACACCCTCAGCCAAGTATTAAGCTTATTCAGCGCAGTCTTTATGGTATTGGTTGGCCTGTACGTGATGCGGCTATTTAATGCCCTTGGCCCCGTTGAAAAAGCCGGACAATGGGCTTTGTGGCGCCATATCGTAAAATTAAACCGCTACCTAATGCCAATTAATACCTATCCCAAGGCCCTGGGTTATGGTGCACTTTGGGGGTGGCTGCCATGTGGTTTAGTTTACAGCGCGCTAACTTGGGCTATAACCAGCCAAAGCGCGATTAATGGCGCACTATTTATGTTATGCTTTGCGCTTGGGACACTTCCTGCCATGTTGGCATTAGGATTAGGCGCCCAATTTATAAAGCGTGGCCTCAATCACCCATGGGTGCGCCTAGCACTTGGTAATCTATTACTTTGGTATGGGTTGTATAGCCTTATTGTTGCAAGCCAACCTCTACTGACGTAGATTTAACACAAACATTCAGTTCACCTTGGATAGTAAAATGGACGTAAAACCAACCCTTTCAGGTAAATACGCAGGTAAGTCAAACTGTGCCATTAGTTGCACAAACTGCTCTATTTCCCAACTGTGTCTGCCGTATAGCCTCAATGGCGATGAAATGGATCGTCTCGACGATATCATTGAGCGCAAAAAACCGCTGCACAAGGGGGATTTCCTGTTTGAATCTGGAGACGAACTGAAGTCCATTTTTGCCGTGCGCAGTGGCTCGTTTAAGTCCTTTACTCTATCAGAGCAAGGTGAGGAACAAATCACCGGATTCCACCTGGCGGGCGACTTAGTTGGTTTTGATGGTATTCAAACCATGAAACATCAAAGCTTCGCCCAAGCCCTAGAAACATCTATGGTGTGTGAGATCCCCTTCGCTACGCTCGACGAATTAGCAGGGAAGTTACCGAAGCTGCGCCAGCAGATCATGCGCTTAATGAGTAACGAAATTAACTACGACCAAGAGATGTTATTGCTGCTAAACAAAAAAACGGCTGAGCAGCGCCTGGCCTCTTTCTTGTTCACCTTATCACGCCGCTTCAGCGAGCGTGGTTTCTCAGCTAGAGAGTTTCGTCTCACTATGACGCGCGGTGAAATTGGTAATTACCTAGGCCTAACAGTTGAGACCATCAGCCGCTTATTAAGCCGCTTCCAAAAAGGGGGATTCATCCGTGTGGACGGTAAGTTCATCACCATTGAAGATCATGAAACCCTGGCCCACACGGCTGCGATAAGTTTGCCAAGCGATTGATCTAACTCAAACTCACAGACTGCGCCCCCTTTTCAATTGCGTTAATTGCGTTACACTGAAATGGTGTATATTACAATTCGCTTGGTAATGCAGGAGGCGCACAATGGATAAAATTAAACGTATTTTAGCTGTGGTTGATCCCACCGTGGAGCAGCAACAGAGTTTGTCTCGGTCTATCGAACTGGCGCGAAAAAGCGGTGCGCAAATCACCGCGTTCCTGTCCATCTATGATTTTTCTTATGAAATGACCACAATGCTCAGTGCCGAAGAGCGCGAAGCCATGCGCAAAGCGGTGCTCAGTGAAAAAGAGCAGTGGTTGAAAACCCTCACTCACCAATACCAAGATGTGCAATTTGACACCAAAGTGGTGTGGCATAACCGCCCTTTCGAAGCCATTATTCGCGAAGTGCTCGGCCATGATTATGATCTAGTCGTCAAAGGCACACACCAACATGACACGCTAAAGTCGGTGATCTTTACGCCTACCGATTGGCACTTGATCCGTAAATGCCCGGCTCCTTTACTGCTAGTGAAAGACCATAACTGGCCAGTTGGCGGTGCAGTGGTGGCTGCGGTTAATGCTTCCAGTGATGATGAGCAACACCAAGCGCTTAATCAACGCATTGTTCAAGACGCTAAATTTATCGCTCAACTTGCCCAGGGCGACCTGCATTTAGTTAATGCTTACCCGGCAACACCGGTGAATATTGCCATTGAGATCCCGGAGTTTAATCCCTCACAGTACAACGAAACGGTGAAAGAGCATCATCTCAATTCAACGCGAGAATTAGGTGCTCAACATGGTATCGCTACGCATCATCAACATGTGGAGGAAGGTTTACCGGAGGATGTAATCCCTCGGATTGCGAAAAAACTCGACAGTGAACTTGTGGTGATGGGCACTGTGGGCCGCACCGGTCTTAGTGCAGCTCTTGTCGGCAACACTGCTGAGCATGTTATCGATAGTCTCGATTGTGATGTCCTGGCGCTGAAACCCGATGGCTATCACTCCCCGCTTGAGGACTAATCTGCAACCATTACACATTATCTGTCATTTGGGCGGCGCTAATGCCGCCTTTTTCTTGATGCCGCTGCACTGTATGCCTATAATACGCGCCTTTAAAATGAGCCGTAACAAGGGTGTCTAGGTGTCGCATTCAGCACAAGCCAAAGCGCAATATAACTTCAATAAACTGCAAAAGCGGCTACGCCGCCATACAGGTCAAGCCATTGCTGACTTCAATATGATTGAAGAAGGCGACCGCATCATGGTGTGCTTATCCGGCGGTAAAGACAGCTACACCCTGCTCGATATTTTACAAAATCTACAACGCTCAGCGCCGGTACGCTTTGAGCTGTTTGCGGTGAATTTAGACCAAAAACAACCCGGCTTCCCTGAGCATGTGCTGCCCGAATACTTGGATGGTTTAGGTATTGAGTACAAAATTGTTGAAGAAGACACGTACTCGATTGTTAAAGATAAAGTGCCTGAGGGTAAAACCACCTGCTCGCTGTGCTCGCGCTTACGCCGTGGTATCTTATATCGCACCGCTAAAGAGCTCGGAGCAACTAAAATTGCTCTGGGCCACCACCGTGATGACATGATTGAAACCTTGTTTTTAAATATGTTCTATGGCGGAAAAATGAAAGGCATGCCAGCCAAGCTAATGAGCGATGACGGCCAGCACATGGTGATCCGCCCACTGGCCTATTGTAAAGAAGCTGATATCAGTGCATACGCACAACAAAAAGAGTTTCCAATCATTCCTTGCAACTTGTGTGGCTCGCAAGAAAACTTACAAAGACAGAACATCAAGGCGATGCTGCAGCAGTGGCATAAAGAATCACCTGGGCGTATTGAAAGCATCTTTACCGCCATGCAAAACGTGGTGCCCTCACATATGGCTGATACTTCGCTGTTTAACTTTGCACAGCTGCAAACCGGTGAAGTAATAGATGGCGGCGATATTGCGTTGGATAAAGCCCAGTTCGACACACCAACTGTGCCCGAAGAAGAACACTCTGACAGTGGTGTAAAAATTCAAGCCATTGAGCTGTAAGAGTATAATAAGGCCGCTTTTAAAGCGGCCTTATTCCTTTCTCTACTGCGCTATCCATGGCGTAATTCGGTGAATCTGCGTGCCTTCTACTAAGGTGTTATTATTGTCTTGCCACTGCTGCTCAATCGGCACCTTGCATTGCAAGCCTTGGCACTGCCAGCTGTCTGGCACCTTCGCCGGCAGCGTATCAGCAAAGTGTAGTTGCACCCCTTTATGTTCAGGTAGCAAAAACGGCATCAGCGTACCGACAAAAAAGCCAGATAAGTCGCCAATTAAATCATCAAACTCTTGCTCAATGGTATAAGCTTGGGCATGGGTTAATCGTGTAAACGGTCCTGGTGCTTCAATTTGCATACTCAACTGGCACTGCCCTGATTGTGGTGTGGCGATGACCATAGCTTTATGGGTATCGAGTTGCTTGTCAAAGGGCAAGAACAGTTGCCCGTTATCGTCATAAGTTAAAGGAAAACGTTCGCGCTCGGTCACGATTTTGCCTTCCTTTAGTACGCAATTTTCTGCATTCTCATAGGTTTTTAAGTAAAAGCCGACTTTAGCGTGTTGGAAATTGCCCTCGTTGACAACCTCCATACGGTCGTAAAAGCCATCGTAAGACATCACCACATGCTCATCTGTTGGCTGCGCATTCACAGCCATTGAACACATTAGTGTGGCAATAAAAAGGCATTTATTCATCGAAGTAAGTCCTGTTATGGTCAATCATCGCTTGCAGCTCTTCAATATAGGCTTCACCGCGCTCAGAGTAAGACATCAACCCATACGTCAGTGCCTTGGCATCGATTGGCTGTTGTGCTTGACGTAAGTCGGCGCGAATATCGCGTAATTCACGATACGCGCTGTTGGTGTTGATATTATAAAAATAGGCATTCACCGCCTCTTGCACTGACTGATACACTGCAACCTCATGTTTTGCCCCTTGGTTGCGGCGCTTTGGCACCATACCGCAGCCCTTACTAAAGCACCATTGCCCAAAAAAGTTAAGTCCGATGCGGGCAAAACGTGAGGTGCCCCATGCCGACTCATTAGCCGCCTGCATCATGACTAATTCTTTAGGGATCACATCCACTCTGCGCAATGCTTGGCGCAGTGATAATTCACTAATTTGTTCATCTCCCAGCCCATATTCGGCGAAAATATCGCTGACTTTATCAATCTGCACTTCAGTAAGTGGCTCATCAAATTGGGTCATCATCAGGGCAATTTCTAACACTGCACGCTGTGAGCGTAACTTAGCATTCGCTTTTTCAATAGGCTCGCGAATAAAGTCGAAGAACGCCGCCTTTTTCTGTTTTACATCCTTTATCGCAGCAAAATTAGGTAGCTTAACGTTGTGCAGAGGTTTTTCCGGCACTGTTGGCTTTTCCACAGTGGGCTGCTCCTCACGTGGCTGGGTGTCTGCGACACGGGTTCCCCATATGAACGGGTACAACAATGCAGTCACACAGATTATTACGGTTATTAGCAGTCCAAGCTTTTTTATCATGAATCCTCCACGAGCCCCCAAGGCCAGATCAAAAAACGCGGCATTATATCGCGAACATGGTTGTTTTAAAAACGCAATCTGAACACTCGGGTGATTGAAAAGACTTTGTTTTATTTATAGTTTACACTTTGCACAGTGCAAAGGATCAGATTGAGGAAGCCATGCAGCATATCTGGCAACAACGGCGCGCCGATGAACACAAACACCGCCCTAATGACAATCGCTCACCTTGGCAAGTGGATCGCTCACGTATTATTCATGCCGCAGCGTTTCGCCGCCTGCAAGCCAAAACCCAAATTATGGGTATTGGCCTGAATGACTTTTATCGCACTCGCTTAACCCACTCTTTGGAAGTTTCGCAAATTGGCAGCGGTCTATTACGTCATCTCAGTCGACAACATCCAGATATTACTTGTCTTCCTGATGAGTCATTACTTGAAACCTTGTGTTTAGCCCATGATATTGGTCATCCACCATTTGGCCATGGCGGTGAAATTGCCCTGAATTATATGATGCGCGAACACGGAGGCTTCGAGGGCAATGCGCAAACCTTGCGAATCGTCGCGAAGTTAGAGCCCTACACTCAGGGCTACGGCATGAACCTAACCCGACGCACTTTACTGGGGTTTATAAAGTATCCAGCGCTTATTGATACACTTTGGCACACTCACCCAGAGCAAAACGCCAAACAACAATTTATAAAAGCGCACGATTGGCGCCCGGCGAAAGGCTTATACAATGATGACCAAGATTTGCTTGATTGGATTTTAGCGCCGCTCGATGACTCACAACGCCAACGCTTTACCAGCCATGAGCAGTATGATGCATATCGCCACAAAACCCGTTATAAATCACTCGATGCGGCCATTATGGAGTTGGCAGATGACATTGCTTATGCGGTGCATGATCTTGAAGATGCGATTGCCACCGAGCAAATCACTGTCCACGATTGGCAGGCTCATGGCGAGCCAGCACTTGCTCAAATCGATTGTCCTTGGCTAGATGACAGCCGCATCACTGAACGGCTTTTCTTTGGCTGTGAAGCGCAGCGCAAAGACATCATTGGTGAGTTAGTTAACTTGTTCATTACCCAATCCCGACTTGAGCAAACAGACAGCCGCTGTGGGTGCGATATTTTGCGCTATCAAGTGATCCTGCCCAGCGCTTACATGAGTTTATTAAACGCACTCAAACATTTTATTTATAAACGCCTTATTCGCGCCCCCCATATGCAGCAAATTGAATTTAAAGGACAAAAACTAATCATGGAATTATTTGCCGCATTTGCCAGTGATCCCCTACGCTTGCTGCCGGAGACAACCGCATTGAGTTATCGTAAAGCTGAGCAACAGGGCGACAACCCTTTACGCGTGCTATGCGATTACCTCAGTGGCATGACCGATGAGTATGCATACAAAACTTATCAACGGTTGTTTGCACCGACCATCGGTGTTTAACTACATAATAGGAACACAGCAATTGCTTTATGTTCGTCTAAACTAATGAAGCAATAACGAAAACGTCTGAGTATTCAAGGACCGACACCAATGCATTACCCTTTATGCTTACTGGCGTTGCTCATAAGTACTAGCAATAACGCCAACACAATCAGTTCGTTGCCTGATACCTTACTTGAGGAACGTCAGGTCGTTATCAAACAAGCCGATAAATACGACTGGTTACGCCTAAATTCAGGAGAGTGGCTTAAAGGAGAGCTGAAATCGCTCTATGACAAAAAGGTGGAATTTGAAAGCGATATTCTCGATACCCTGATCATTGATCAAGAAGATATTTATATGGTCATATCTGGGCGCTCTCACAGCGTGCGCTTTAATGACGGCACTGTGCAACAAGGGTCGCTGAATATATCCGGAGGCTATGTGGTTGTGGGAAACAGTCCTTCGCAATATCGCTATCAAGACTTAGTTTCTATTGCTCCTAGTGCCGAAGACGAGCTAAGCGCTTGGTCTATCAAGGTCGGCGTAGGCGCGAATTTAAGCAGAGGGAATACCGAACAAACCGAGCTCTCGGCCAGTGTTGATATAAAACGTCGGACGGCCAGTAACCGGTTACTCATTACCGCGCTGGCAGATCGTACAGCAAACGACGATAAGGTGACTGAAAACAATGTCCGAGCGAATGGCACCTTTGATTGGTTTTATACCAGCTCACTGTATTTTCGCCCGGTATTTTTTGAGTATTACCGCGACCCTTTTCAAAATATCGATAACAAATACACCCTGGGTGCTGGTTTTGGCTACTACTTAATAGACACAGATAAACTGGAATGGGATATCGGTGCGGGGCCAGCCTATCAACGAACCGAGTTTAGTGATGTCGCTGCGGGGCAAGATACCAGTAATTCCTCCACCTCTTTTTATTTTGAGTCAAATTTGGATTACGAATGGCGCACCAATGTAGATTTAAAGTTTGACTATCGCTTCACCTTTGCTGAAAACGCCTCAGGTGGTAATGCTCAACATGCTCTTGCTGGCGCTTCTATCGATATAACTAACGACATAGATTTGGACTTATCATTGGTGTGGGATCATCTTGCCTCCCCCGTAGCTAATGCCGATGGCAGTATTCCCAAGCAGGATGACTACAAGATGATTGTTTCTTTGGGTGTTGAACTTTAGGAGAGCCAATGAAATTTCTGCCATTAAATGTTGTCACCGCAGCGCTCTTGTCTGCGCTGTGCTACAGCGCCAATAGTCATGCACAAAGTATAGAGCAGCGTCTCAGTGCGCTTGAACAGCGCCTCAGCGAGCTAGAAAAGCAGTTGGCTGCTAAAGATAAAAAAATCGCTGCATTGGAGCGCGAACAAAAACGCACCCAAGTAGTGGCTAATAATGCCAAGGTCTCAGCGATAGAGGCGCAGCAAGTGCTCTTTAATGACACCACCCGACCGAGTCACCGGTTTGCCGCCCCCGCCAAAAGTATTCGCTTAAGCGACTCAACGACGACGTTGCAACTAGGTGGACAAATTTGGCTTGATGCTATCTATAATCACGGCGAAATGACGAATCGTGCCGGCTTTCAAACCTCTTCTATTGCTTATGATGACAACACCACCAACGACAACACGCTGTTGAGCGCCGGCCAATCTAAGCTGTCGTTTCGCAGCCATACGCCCACCCACTATGGTGATATGACCACGCGCTTTGAATTCGATATGTTTGATGACCAAGGTAATGCCGATTTTCACTTGACTCACCTGTGGGGTGAGCTTGGGAATTGGGGAGCAGGACAAACCTTTTCCGGGTTTATGGACATTAATTCCTTCCCCAACATCATTGATTATTGGGGTCCCACTGCCATGGTGTTCACCCGTCAGCCACAAATCCGCTATCGCACTGAACAGAGCGCATCGGGGGCAACATGGATGGTGACCATGGAGCGCTCTGACGCCGACTTGGCATTTCCTCGAGATATCGACCCCACGATCCTTTCTTTCAATGAGCAGAACGATTGGCCAGACGCTACACTCAGTTATCAGCAGCGTTTCGCAGATGGCTACATAAAAGCCGCCCTATTACTACGTAGCTTAGGCTTTGAAACATCGACCCAAGAAGACTCGGTAACTGGATGGGGTATCAATGTCACCGGCAATTATGCCCTTGATAAGGCACATTTATTGAAGTTCCAATTTGCAACTGGCGAAGGCATCGCCCGCTATATCAATGACCCGTGTTGCAGTATATACAGCACTATCACCGGGGGCAGCGATGCAGGCTTAAACAGCAACGGTGATTTACAAGCAATCGGTATCAGTGGTGGGTTTGTGTATCTCGATAAGCAATGGAGTGAGCGCTTTACATCTAGCCTAGGGGTAAGCTACGTCGACGTTGATAACCTTGCTACGCAACACGCTAGAGCATTTAATAATAGTCTCTACAGCACTATTAACCTTATTTGGAACCCCACTATGATGTCCCGTTTAGGCGTGGAGCTACAATACGGGGAAGTAGAAAATTTTGCCGGTGAGCAGGCTGATAACCTGCGCCTGCAAACCTCATTTGGCTTTAAGTATTGAAGCGATGATTTACTAGCGTTATCGCTTAGCAAGCATTTAATCTTTGGTTCATAAGGCGCGTGCTTAAATCGCCGCCCTGATGTTATGGCCTTTTTATCGGCCCGGGTGTGTGCTCAACACCCTTAATAGGACAGTGAAACAATGAAAACGTGGATAAGTTCAGCCTTTTTATCATTCATTATTTTGTGCAGTACCGCCTGTTTGGCTCGCCCTTATGACCCACAGAAGGTCGAGCAAGTGCTCAATACTGCTCATGCTTTATACAAAGATACCAATGCAGGAGCCAATGCCGATTATATTCCGGCTTTGGCCAAAGTGGACTCCAGTTTATTTGCCATTGCTATCGTCACCGCTGATGGTCAAGTATTCACTCAAGGGGATATTGACGCCACATTTTCAATTCAGTCCATTTCGAAGGTATTTACGCTCGCCTTAGCCATGGAGCAGCAAGGCAGCGCAGCAATAGTCGATAAAATCGGCGTCAACGCCACAGGATTGCCATTTAATTCTGTTGCTGCCATCGAGCTGAACCAAGACCGCTCAGTCAATCCACTGGTCAATGCGGGGGCCATGGCCACAGTGAGTCTGCTAGAGGGTGATAAGACACAGCAAAAATGGCAGTCGATTGCTACTTGGTATGATCAATTTGCTGGCCGAGAGCTGGCGGTGATGAACGAGGTATATCAATCAGAGTCGGCAACCAATGGCCACAACCTCGCTATTGCTGAACTGCTTAAGTCTTATGACCGTTTCTACGGTGATGTGGATATGAATTTAGATATCTATACACGTCAATGCTCAGTGGGAGTGACGACCAAAGATCTCGCGATGATGGCTTCCGTACTCGCGAATGGTGGCACGCACCCAGTCACTGGCGAAGCGCTAATGACAGCAGAAAATGTTCAACGTGTGCTGGCGGTGATGGCTACCGCAGGGCTTTATGAAACCAGTGGCGACTGGGCGTTTCAAGTAGGCTTACCGGCCAAAAGTGGTGTCGGTGGTGGCATTATCGCGGTGATGCCAGGCAAGTTTGCTATTGCTGCTTTTTCACCAAAACTTGATGAGGCTGGCAACAGTGTTCGCGCTCAGCGGGCGATAGATTATATCGCCGATAAGGCCAACGCCAATGTATTTAGTCATCTTGATTAATTGTCCCTATCCGCATTGACTTAGTTATCAACGATGCAACGAAAAACGCACCTTTTTCAAGGTGCGTTTTGATATCCAACTTGTGGAAAATGACTGAGCGAGCTCAATCACTCATTAGATTGCAGCATTACGGTAACGCTTAACAAATTCTTTAACCGGCTGGCCGTTACAACGAAGGTTAGATAGACGCTTGTTCTGTAGGCTTAATGTGCTTAAACCTTTTTGCGCCGCTTCCAAACATAGTTGTGTTTCTCGCTGATTATTTTTAGCGTAAAGGCTCACTGCAGTGTCGCTATTTGCGTTTTCAACCGTCACATTTTTAGCGATATCACGAATATCTTGACCGTTGCAGTACAAGCTAGAAGATACTCGGCTTACACGAATACCATGTTTTGCACCTAGCTCTTTTGCTGCCGCTAAACCTTGGTTCGCAGCTGCTACGCAGACCTGAGACTCAATACTGTCGTTTTTAGCAAAATAAACACGCTCTGTGCTGGCAAAAGCTGAAGTAGCGAATAAACAAGGGATAACAAGGGCAGTTAGTTTGGTCATGTAAGACTCCACAAAAATGAACGGGTGATCAAAATTTGAACTGAATTTTATATCCACAAAATACGATGTCAACTGCATTAGCTATGCAATTAAAAATATTTTAAAGAATTAACAATTCATATACGTAATCACATTTATCATGTAACAAATGCTTAATAGCTGTACTTTTTGCTCACAATTCAATCATCTTAAAAAAGTCGACTCGTTCAGTAAGACTGCATTTTTAATCGAAACAAAAGCGTAGCCATTTTTACTTGTCGACGGGCTTGGTATACTGCCAACAACGCCGTTATTTAGTGCAAAAGGATCTCCGGACATGAAACTTATCTCATTTAATATCAATGGCATTCGCGCAAGATTACACCAACTGCAGGCGCTATTGGAAAAACACAACCCTGATGTCGTTGGCCTTCAGGAGATTAAAGTACATGACGACTTATTCCCTGTCGCCGATGTTGAAGCCATGGGCTACCACGTGTATTTTCACGGGCAGAAAGGTCATTACGGCGTGGCAATGCTAACTAAAAACCCCGCTAAGCAGGTGAAAAAAGGCTTCACTACCGATACCGATGATCATCAAAAACGCATGATTGCCGTTACTGTGGAAGATAGCCATGGTGATGATGTTACGGTGCTAAATGGCTATTTCCCGCAAGGCGATAACATCAATCATGAAACCAAGTTCCCTTATAAACGACAGTTTTATGCTGATTTGATGACTGAATTGGATAGCCATTACCACGCTGACAGTAAATTAGCCGTTATGGGGGATATCAACATTTCCCCAACCGACCTAGACATCGGTATTGGTGAAGCGAATAAAAAGCGTTGGCTAAAAACCGGAAAATGCTCATTTCAACCACAAGAACGCGAGTGGCTGGATACACTGCTGGCCTGGGGCTTGGTCGATACCTATCGCCAATGCCACCCAGATACGGACGACCAATTTTCTTGGTTTGACTATCGTTCGAAAGGCTTCGATGATAACCGAGGACTGCGAATTGATGTAATTTTGGCGACCAAGGCATTGGCGAGCACCCTGAGTGACAGCGGCATTGATTATGAGTTAAGAGGCATTGAAAAGCCTTCTGATCACGCCCCAATTTGGAGCACTTTTTAAACGCAGCCATGAGCTATATCATACTTGCAATTATCCTTGCCCTGAGCATCGATAAAGCCAGTTTAACCGGGTTGATAGCGCATCCTGCTCGGCAAAAAGGCTTATTTGCCTGCGCCTTAGTACTGGCACTACTTTGGCGTATCAAGGCAGGTATATTCCCGGGCCTAGATATCCATATTCTTGGCGTCACTGCGGTCACTCTGATCTTAGGCTGGCGCCTAGCGACACTGGCCAGTGTATTAGCAACGGCCTTGTTGCTGGCGTTTTCCGTGGTCAGTATTGAAAGTGCAGCAACCTTCATCATACTGACGGCGCTGATCCCTATTTATTTTAGCTATTTATTATTTATTGTGGTGTATCACGCCCTTCCCCGGCATCTGTTCATCTATATTTTTGTTTGTAGCTTTTTGTGTGCAGCATTGGCTAATTGCCTGAAAATTTTTGTCGGTGCCGGCTATTTTTGGTTTATCGGTAGTTATGATTGGGTAACGCTCACTGAAAACTACCTATTTTTAAGCGCCCTGATCTGGTTTCCCGAAGCGATGCTAAATGGCATGGCCATGACATTGATGGTGATCTATCGGCCACACTGGGTGCGCACCTTTTATGATAAGGAATACCTCTCTCAATGAGTGCTTACTGTTGTCCTCTTTGCCAGCAACCGCTGCAACGTCAAAACCAAGCATTGGTGTGCGCCAAGGGCCATCAATTTGACTATGCCAAAGAGGGATACGTCAACTTGCTCCCGGTACAGTTTAAAAAATCCAAACAACCTGGAGATAATCAGGACATGGTGCAGGCGCGAAGACGATTTTTAAATGCGGGCCACTACCAATTTATGCGCGATGCGCTGGCAAAAGAAGTCTCGGCGTGTTATTCAGGAACAGGTTATGTTGTCGATATGGGCTGCGGTGAAGGCTACTATAGCGCAGCGATGGCAGCACAATTCCAAGACCCAGAGCTTGTTCATGGCATTGACATTGCAAAACCTGCCGTGCGTTATGGAGCCAAGCGCTACCCTGGTTGTCAGTTTGCCGTGGCGTCAACCAAACAAATGCCCATGGCCAGTGGCTGCGCCAGTGTGGTGAGCAGCGTATTTGCCCCTATTTTCGCCGATGAAAGCGCACGCTTGTTACAGGACAACGGCCACCTTATTGTTGTTTCGCCAGGGCCAAGACACTTAGCGCAGTTAAAAGCGCTCATATATCAACAGGTGCGCGAGCACACTGCTCCTGACACACCGCCCGGATTCAATCGGCAACGGCAACAGTTGTTACAACAGCAAATTTCATTACCTGGAGAAGAAGCCAGAGATTTAGCCCTGATGACACCCTTTGCATGGAAGTTCAGTGAAATTCAAATGGCAGATTTGGCAAGCGCCGATGAGGTGACTATCGACGCCGAGTTTTTCATTACGGTGTATCAGAAAATATCCTGACGAAAGGCTTTGTCCATTTTTTCAAACATATCACGGAGCAACTTAGCCAACTCCATATAGCAAGGTTTAGTTTTTGCTGGTGCTCCTTGATATCCTTGTGCCGCCATCTTCTCGTGAAGTTCACGATACCACAGTGCCATACTTGGTGGCAGCGGTGTCTCAGCACGTTTTCCGAGCCATAATAAACCTTGCACCGGTAAAGACAAGATCAGTAAGGCGCATGCAAGAGCGGGCCCCAAAAACTGTTGCCCCAACACCTGAAGCTGAATCACTAAACTTGTCAGTGCCACCGCAGGCATGATTTTGATAGCGAAGGCCGTGGCATTCACCACCCTGTTTTCTATAAACAGCGGCGCTAGCTCACGCCGTAGCGGCCACACTTTTGTGTATTGGTGACCTTGCTGTATTTGCGAAATAAGACTTTTTTGCATTTGCGCCTCTAACAACTAACGCTATGTCTGAAATTAAGGTAAAATATATATCACCTATCAATTATACCTTAGTCTAGTTTTGCACTAGGTTCACCTAAGGATTATAGCTAATCTTTTGGCGCCCGACTAAGTTCATTGATGGGTTCACGTTCCTACATTCAACCACAGGTCTATTTAATGTCTGTACAACACGTCCTCGTACTCAATTGTGGCAGCTCAAGTTTGAAGTTCGCTGTTATGGATGCCAACTCTGGCGATGAACTACTCACTGGATTAGCAGAACGTCTGCACAGTGACGACGCCACCTTAAAGTATAAATTTGCTGGCGACAAGCATACTAACGCCTTACCTAAGGGCGCCGATCACCAAACAGCGATCGATACCCTGGTCACGCTTATTGGTAATTTCTCTTTGAGCCAACATTTAATCGCCGTAGGTCATCGTGTGGTGCATGGCGGCGAACAATTCACTGGCTCGCAGATTATCACTCCCCATATTATTGATGCCATTACTCAAACGGCACAATTGGCGCCATTGCATAACCCGGCAAACCTAACGGGCATTCGTGCTGCACAGGCGGCATTTCCTGAGCTCGTTCAGGTTGCCGTATTTGATACCGCCTTCCATCAAACGATGCCTAAGCATGCTTATTTGTATGCCTTGCCTTACTCATTATATGAGCGCCATGGTGTGCGACGTTATGGCTTTCATGGTACCAGTCATGCGTATGTGAGTTTAATGGCTATTAAAGAGCTTGGATTAGATGCAGATAACAGCCGCATCATTACTGCCCACCTCGGCAATGGCTGCTCGGTGTGTGCGATAAAAAATGGCCGCAGTGTTGACACCAGCATGGGGCTCACTCCTTTAGAGGGCGTGGTGATGGGCACTCGCAGTGGTGATATCGACCCGGGACTGTTTGACTTTCTGACTAACCAACTAGGTTATGCCAGTGCAGAAGTCAGCGACATACTCAACAAGCAAAGTGGCTTGTTGGGGATCAGCGAATTATCCAATGACTGTCGCACCATAGAAGAGGCGCATGTAGCTGGCAATGCCAAGGCTACCCTGGCCCTGGATATTTTCTGTTACCGACTGGCTAAGCAGATTGCTGCTTATTTAGTACCGCTTGCTGGTCTCGATGCACTTATCTTTACCGGTGGCATTGGCGAAAACTCAGACATTATTCGTGCTAAAGTGCTCGCCCATTTAAGCTTTTTAGATATCCATGTTGATCCAGAGAGTAACCTTGCGGCCCGCTTTGGCAACCTAGGCGTTATTACCACGGCAACCAGCCGTGCTCAGGCGGTGGTGATCCCCACCAATGAGGAGTGGATGATTTGCCAAGATGCCGCTCGCCTAGCAAAAGGAGTATCATAATGTCACGTCGTATTATGCTAATTCCCGTCTCCACGGGGGTCGGCCTTACCTCTGTATCCGTGGGCTTAGTGAGGGCCTTGGAACAAAAAGCCATCAAAGTAAACTTCTTTAAGCCCATTGCCCAACCCCGTCGTGGCGAGTGTGGACCTGAGAAATCGACTGCGATCGTGAAAATCGGCTCTAGCATCAATCCACCGGAGCCATTTTCTTTGACCTACGCTGAAAATATGATTGGCGATGGCAAAGGAAATACCTTGCTTGAAGAGATCGTTGAGCGTTTTGAAAGTGCAATTCATGATGATGAAATTGCCATCATTGAGGGCATGGTACCAACCAGAAACCAACCTTATGCGGGGCGTGTGAACCGAGAAATAGCCCAGACTCTTGGCGCTGATATTGTGTTTGTAGTGACCCCCAGTAATGACTCTTTAGAGGAGTTAGAGGACAAAATTGAGATAGCCGCTGGCAATTACGGTGGCATCAGTCACCCGCGTGTGCTTGGTTGTATCTTTAACAAAGTGAATGCGCCGCTTGATGAACAAGGCCGAGCACGGGCCGACTTGGTTGAGCAATTCAACCCGGAGCAACTAGAAAATGAGCTGCACCGTTTAGCCTCGATGCCGCTATTTCGCCGGCAACCCTTTCGCTTGCTTGGTAGCATCCCGTGGGATTTCGAGCTGGTCGCTCCAAGAGCCATCGATTTAGCACAGTATCTTGATGCTAAAGTGATTCATCAAGGCGATTTATTGCATCGGCGCTTACGTCGCGTAACCTTTTGTGCGCGCACCGTATCTAACTTACTTAACCATATCTCTCCCGGAGTGTTACTGGTTACACCGGGGGACCGTTCAGATGTGTTAGTTGCAGGTTGCTTATCGGCGATGAACGGCACCAAGATAGGAGCCATTTTGCTCACCGGTGATATTGAACCTGAGCCCCGTATTATGGCGCTGTGCCAGCAGGCTATGGAACAAACCGGCCTGCCTATTTTGGCTACCGAGCACGATACGTGGCGCACGTCATTATTGCTGCATAACTTTAACCTTGAAGTGCCCTGCGATGATGAGCAGCGCGTTGATAAAGTTAAGGCGCACCAAGCCACCTATATCGATAGTCAGTGGCTCGATAGCTTGGCGCAAAGTTCGCAGAAAACACGTAAACTCTCGCCGCCAGCATTCCGTTACTTGCTTACCGATAAGGCTCGTAGAGCCAACAAAACCGTCGTCCTGCCGGAGGGCGAAGAGCCACGCACCATCAAGGCTGCGGCTATTTGTGGTGAGCGCGGCATTGCCCGGACTGTGCTATTAGGCGACCCTCAAGAGATCGCGCGTATCGCTGAGCAACAGGGCGTGGAGCTCAATGACTATGTTCAACTTGTTGACCCTGACAGCATCCGCGCTAACTACGTTGCACCTATGGTTGAGCTTCGTAAGAACAAGGGCCTTACCCATGTTGTTGCCGAGGAATTGCTGCAAGATAACGTTGTGCTGGGTACCATGATGTTAGCCGAAGGCGAAGTCGATGGGCTAGTGTCTGGGGCTGTCAATACCACGGCCAACACCATTCGCCCACCGCTGCAGTTGATTAAAACGGCGCCAGGCTCATCATTGGTATCATCGGTCTTTTTCATGTTGCTGCCAGATCAAGTACTGGTTTATGGCGATTGTGCTATTAACCCAGACCCAACGGCGGAGCAATTGGCAGATATTGCTATCCAGTCGGCAGATTCAGCGGCCGCTTTTGGCATTGATCCTAGGGTGGCGATGATCAGCTACAGCACTGGTAGCTCGGGCGCGGGCGCCGACGTCGAAAAAGTACGGACCGCCACTGAATTAGCGCAACAAAAACGTCCCGACCTGATCATTGATGGGCCCCTGCAATATGATGCCGCGATCATGGAAAATGTAGCGCGCAAAAAGGCCCCAAATAGCCCGGTCGCCGGACAGGCAACAGTGTTTATATTTCCTGACTTGAATACCGGCAATACCACCTATAAAGCTGTACAACGAAGCGCCGAGTTAGTGAGTATTGGCCCGATGCTTCAAGGCATGCGTAAACCGGTGAATGACTTAAGCCGTGGTGCCTTAGTGGATGACATCGTCTACACCATCGCACTGACAGCAATTCAAGCACAACAAGCGGCTGAGCAACTGAGCGACGCCTGAACAATAATCAGGCAGCATAAATAAGTGCTGCCTTTTCATAAAGTTACAGACTATTAACCACGCTACCCCCAAACTTATCCACAGCTTTTGTTAGCAACTTATTTTGTCACCATGGCCCTTACCTCACCCCACTCTTAATACCCATTTATGTTGGATTTGCTTATAATCTAACTAAGCAAAAGCAAAGTCCCTAGACCCGTCGAGTTATTTTCGGTATAAGTTAACTTTAACCTTAAAGGGGATCGTTATGGCTAAACAAACGCTACAATTGCTTGCGAACGACTTTACGATTCATAGCTTTGAGAGCACCAGCGAGATCCCCAAAGCCATTACCCAAAGCGAGTTTTATTTCGTTGCCAAAACAGCTGAAGAGCTTTCCGTTGTATGCAACAGTGATATTGAGCTTGATAGTTTAGAGCAAGAACCAGGCTGGGTGGCCTTTGAAGTACTCGGTCCCCTTGGCTTTTCGCTTACAGGTATATTGTCTAATATTTCCGGCGTGTTGGCACAAGCGAACATTTCCATTTTTGCTGTATCTACCTTTGATACAGACTATATTTTGGTTAAACGCGTACAGGCAAAAAATGCCATGTCGACACTTAAAAAAGAAGGTTACACCGTTCGTTCATGAGCCAAGTTAGTCAATTTTGCTTGCCAGCTGAGTTACCCCCTTCACCCACCCTAACACTGTGTGCTCCTGTGAGCGGCCAGGTGCACCCTTTAAATTGCCTGCCCAGTGCACTTATGGCACATGGTTTACTTGGCGCTGGGGTGTGTATCGAGATGCATTCACATAAGTTGGTAGCCCCTTGCGACGGTCAGCTACTCAGCGTTGATATGGGTGCCAAACAATGGCGCTTTAAAAGCAATAACGGCGTGCATATATTAGTGCATTTACACAGCGATGAGCCCACGCTGACGAACAAGGCAAAACTATCGGCGCTTAACTGCACCCCTGTACGCAAAGGGATGCAACTCGCTTACTTTGACCTACGCCAGTTTAAATCGGCACCTCGGGTCGCTATGATAGTGACCCAAACACGTTTTAGCGCAGAGATATTATTTAGCCACAAGCAGGCACATTGCGCTGAGCCTTTGTTATTCATTTATCACAAGAAGTAGATTTCATGAGCATCATTCTTTACGGCATTAGTAATTGCGACACCATTAAAAAAGCGAAAAAGCACTTAGATAGTTTGGGCGTCGATTATTCATTTCACGATTACCGCAAACACGGTCTCGACAGTGACCTGGTGGCACAACTCGAAGCCCTGTTTGGCTGGCAAACCATGGTCAATAAACGAGGCACCACCTATCGCCAACTCAGTGATGAGCAAAAACAGCAGCTTGATAAAGACAGCGCCATGGCATTAATGGTTGAACATCCAGCATTAATCAAGCGCCCTATTCTACGCACTGACGATCAGGCATTAATTGGCTATAAAGCGGCCGATTACGACAACATGTTCGCTAAGAGCTAATTATGAGTGATGTCATAAACCTAGCTAAAGAGCTGATGCGCCGGCGCTCGGTGACCCCTGATGACGCCGGTTGCCAGCATGTGATCAGTGAACGTTTAGCCAAGGTGGGCTTTAACAATGAGCCGATGTTTTTTGTTGATACCCTAAACACCTGGTCACGACGTAATAATCAGTCGCCCAATGTCTGCTTTGCCGGGCACACCGATGTGGTACCTACCGGCGATGAGAGCCAATGGCATTTCCCACCCTTTGCGGCCACAGAGCACGATGGTTATTTACACGGGCGCGGTGCCGCTGATATGAAAGGGTCATTGGCGGCGATGGTGGTAGCAACCGAGCGTTTCGTAAAAAAACACCCTAATCATAAAGGTTCAATCTCATTTCTTATCACCTCTGATGAGGAGGGACCCTTCATTAATGGCACCACTCGGGTTATCGACACACTGCAAGCACGTAATGAGCACATAGACATGTGTATTGTCGGCGAGCCTTCATCCACAGATAAACTAGCTGATGTCGTTAAAAATGGCCGCCGTGGCTCATTAACTGCGTTTTTAACCGTGAAAGGTAAACAAGGGCACGTAGCTTACCCCCATTTAGCCGATAACCCCGTCCATCGCGCCACTGGTTTTCTAGACGCTTTGTGCGCTGAAAAGTGGGATGAGGGAAACGCATACTTCCCTGCCACCAGCATGCAAATCTCCAATATCAATGCAGGAACCGGAGCGGGAAATGTAATTCCAGGGGATTTAGAGGTGCAATTTAACTTTCGCTACAGCACCGAAGTAACGGCACCACAACTACAGCAACGCGTTGTGCAATTGTTACAACAACACCAGCTCCCCTATGAGCTCAGTTGGGTGCACAATGGTGAACCCTTTATCACTGAGCCGGGTGAGCTGATTGACGCTGTCCAACAGGCAATTCATAGCCAATTGGGTTATCAAGCCGAGTTGCAAACCAGCGGCGGTACCTCTGATGGCCGCTTTATCGCCCCCACAGGGGCAAAAGTCGTCGAGCTTGGGCCGCGTAATGCAACTATTCACCAAGTGAACGAATGCGTCAGTTGTGCTGATTTAGACAACCTTGCGCTCATTTATGAGGGAATTTTGGAACGTTTACTCACATGAATCTAGCGATGTGTGCCACAGGGCGAAGTGACGAGCACTTAGTCAGTTATCAACAGCAATCTGTCCACCATGAGGCGCTACACGACTTGAGGCGGTTGCAGCGCGGGGCTGCAAAGGACGGTATTGATTTACGCGTAGCCTCGGCGTTTCGTTCGTTCTCACGCCAAGCTGCTATCTGGAATGCAAAATTTAATGGCCACCGCAGTGTATTAGATATCAATGAGCAGGTAGTTGAGTTGTCGCACCTCAATACTTTGCAACGATGCCAAGCTATTATGTTATTTTCAGCTCTCCCCGGTGCCAGTCGGCATCATTTTGGTACTGACTTTGATGTCTGGGACAGTGGCGCTGTCAGCGACGACTATGCGCTGGCATTAACGCAGCAAGAATATGCACCCACAGGGCCTTTTGCTCAGTTATCTCATTGGTTGGATGAGCACATGGCCGAGTACGGCTTTTACCGACCTTACGATTGTTATCGCGGAGGCGTGGCGCCGGAGCCGTGGCACATTAGCCATATAACCAGCGCCAGTATTTTGCTGCCATGGCAGAATCCGAGCACCATCGCCGATGCCCTGCGCGACAGTGACGTGGCTGGCAATGAGACAATCATGGCGCACCTCGATACCCTGTGTACGCAGTTTGTTACTAATGTTGGCCCTGTTTTTGCCGCGCGATAATAAACACGCCGATTGCAGCAACTAATACGGCGGCACTGACCATGGCAGTGCCATCAATGCGCTCACCGAGCAAGACAGCCCCACCTAACATAGCCAGCGGCGGTACGCTGAGTTGCATCACCGCCGCTTGACTGGCTTTAATGCGCTGGATAACCCGATACCACAAGGCATACCCGAGCGCTGACGTTATAGCGCCCGAGACGAAAGCAAGCACAAGCCCTTTGGGGTGAGCAAATAAGGTGTGTTGTGATACCAACACTCCAACCATAATTAGCACTGAAAGCATTGCCGCACGTTGAAAATTATCTGCACTTGCCAAGGTCGCGTCTTTGCGGCCTTGCCCGAGTATACTGTAGCTGCCCCACGCGACACCGGCGACTATCATAATTCCGCTATACCCTAGATGCACATCCGTGCCCTGTGGGCTCAGCAAAATAAAAAAGGCTGTCATCGCCACCAGTAGCATCACCCATTGCAAAGCGCTGAAGCGCTCTTTGTGTAACAGGGCCCAAGAGATCATGCAAAACTGCACCGCACTGAACAGTAGCAAGGCGCCTAGGCCAGCATCTAAGCTAATATATGCAATCGAAAAAGCAAACATGTAAACGGTTAAGCTTATTGCCCCGAGCCAACTGCCCCCTGTAGCCCGCACCGATTTCTTTTGGCCTTGCCGACCCGTAGAGCACATCACCAGGAGTGTTAACATTAAAGCGCCGCTAACGGTGCGAATGGCGGCAAAGCTCAACGGATCAATATGCACCATGGCCAAAGCCTCACGATTGAGTAAGGAATTAGCAGCAAATGCGAGCATGCTCAGCAGCGCATACAACCAAGGAGCATACCGAGAGAGTGAGGGCATAGTGGTTTCCATGTGTGCTTAATTATTTAGTAGCAGACAGGCAAAAACGGTAAAATTTTTCACGGCTTAGGGCATTAAAAACCCAATGGTGCTTCACACCAACGATAGGCTGGCTTGATAACCCCCACTAGCTTTGCCGATACCGACTGAAAAAGCGCCCGATGCGCTCCATCGCTGGTCGTAACTCATCTTTGTGCGGCAGGAACACAATGCGGAAGTGATCCGGCTCAGGCCAGTTAAAACCGCGCCCATGCACCAACAGAATTTTCTCTTGCGTAAGCAAATCTAACACCATGGTCTCATCATTGGTGATATTAAAGCGTTTTGTATCGACCTTAGCAAAGCCATACAACGCGCCTTTGGGTTTGACACAACTAATGCCGTCAATATCGTTCAACCCTTGCCAAGCGATAGTACGCTGCTCGTACAAACGACCACCCGGCTCGATTAACGCATCAATGGATTGCACGCCCCCTAACGCTTGTTGAATTGCGTTTTGTGCTGGCACATTGGCACATAAGCGCATCGAAGCAAGCATCTCTAGGCCTTTGATTAAGTCTGCCATCCTTTTGGTGGGCCCGCTTAGTACCATCCACCCCATACGTAAACCCGCTGCGCGATAAGTTTTCGCCAAGCCATTAAAGGTGATCACCGGGACATCGTCGCACAACGCTGCAATAGAGCTATGTGGCGTATTATCAAATAGGATTTTCTCGTAAATCTCATCACTTAATAGTAATAAATTGTGCTCGCGAGCGAGTGCGATAAGTTCATGCAAGAGCGCATTGCTATACACAGCCCCGGTGGGATTATTGGGGTTAATTAATACCAGCGCCTTGGTCTTATTGGTGATTTTACTACGAATATCGTCGATATCAGGAAACCAATCGGCTTGCTCATCACAGCGATAATGGACAGCTTTGCCTCCTGAGAGCGTCACACAGGCACTCCACAAGGGGTAATCAGGGGCAGGAATAAGGATTTCATCGTCATTGTTAACCAGCGCTTGCGTCACCATTTGGATGAGCTCGCTGACCCCGTTACCAATAAAGATATTATCAACACTAAGGTTGTGTAGGCCGCGTTGTTGATAATGCTGATATACGGCTACACGCGCCGAGTATAAACCCTTTGAATCGCAATAACCTTGTGCTGAGCTCAGGTTACGGATGATGTCTCGGAGCATGTCCTCTGGCATGTCAAAGCCAAACGCGGCAGGATTTCCGATATTGAGCTTAAGGACTTTTTGCCCTTCATCTTCCATGGCCTTTGCGGCTTGTAAAACCGGACCACGAATATCGTAACACACACCCTGTAACTTCTGGCTTTTGAGTATCTCGGACATACTTCCCCCTTAATCGAAATGCTCAGTTAGATTATCGGGCCCAAAGGGAAATTACCAGTAGCGACAGGGGGTTATTAATGAATTAATTTCAACTCTGTTGCTGCCACTGCTTCATTTGCACGACGCTACTGGCGATGACCTCATCCAAACTATCAATATCCTGCTGTAATGACTGGCGCTCACCTTGAGATAACCCTTGCTCAATACGTCGCGCAGTATCTGCTAAGGTGATAGCACCGAATTGCGCCGCATTCGACTTTAAGCTGTGAATGTTACGTATCGCTTCACTATCTTGGCTATCTAAGCTTTGCAAAAAAGCACCATGTAAGCGGGTAAATTCACTAAAGCAAAAGGTCAACGTCGCATCAAATTGATCGGCCAATAAACTTTTCATGGCAACCAGCGCATTCTCATCTATTTTTATTTCCATGATACTAATTCCTAAGGTTATTTCTTAAAGCATAAGCTGAGATTAGCAAATGGACAACTTGGAGCAAGCACTTAAAGCAATTACAATAGCGGTGTTTGCAATTTAATGGGGCATTTATGGCTCGGAATCTGTGCACTCAGTGTCACTACCCAAGCTCTCACTGCGTGTGTAAATATGTTATTGCGGTTGAAAATACCATCACTGTGTGGATTTTACGCCATCCCCACGAGCTCAGCCAAGCTAAGAGCACCACGCCGCTTCTTCAGCTCGCTTTAAAGCGAATTAATGTCTGTACCGGTGAAAACCCCGGGGATTTTTTGGCTGTGCAAAGCATCCTTGATCAGGGCGTTGCGGTTGTCTACCCCAGTGAGCAAGCAAACGCCATAGAGCAACTTAGCGAGCAGCGCGGTACCATCAAGCATATTATTCTACTCGATGGCACCTGGAGTAAAGTACATCGGTTGTGGCAGTTGAACCCTTGGCTCCATGCCCTGCCTAGTTTGACTTTCGCGCAGCCACCTGCAAGCGAGTACCGGATCCGTAAAGCAAACCGTGACGATAGCCTGTCGACGTTGGAAGCGACGAATTATTGTTTGGCTCAGCTTGAGGGCCTATCAACACAGCCCCTAAAGCAACTATTGGCTGGGTTCGTCCAGGAGCAGCTCAAAAACATGCCTGCGCATGTTCGTCAGCGGTACTCATCATGAGTCAGTTAATGGCAAAAAAGTACCGCCGAGGGCCTGATTATCGCTTTGGCGTTGATGTCGATTTTGCTGAAGTGCGTGCCACGTTTGGCTTTCGAGCCATATCTCTTGGCCGCTGGGTGAGCGCTGAGGAATGTCAGCGCGCCGCTAATCTAGTGTACGATGCGCTTGCGGACCTAACCCAGATTTTAGCCATCCCTCCCGAAGCGATTGGCCTGCGGCAAACTTTAACGCTGGCATTCGGTCAAGGCGGCCAGCTCGGTGTCCAAGCCCATTATCAAAGTACCACCCGGACCCTGGCATTGGCGAAAAACGCAGGCTGTGGTGCATTGGCTCATGAATGGTGGCATGCATTTGATCATTACATTAGCCGCTTTTTGTTCACTTCGCAGGTCAGCCGGCTCGCCTTTGCCAGCAAACTATGGCTGACGCGCGAAGATATCTATACACACCCCATGAACCAAGCGTTAAACTCTTTGTTCCGGCATTTATTTCTTGATGCCAGCGCGCATCATAGCTCCGATTACATGAAGCGCGCCATTGACCTTGATAATTCCGCTGGACGCCTTTACTTTGCGATGCCTGAAGAGCTTAGCGCACGCGCTTTTGAGCATTATATTCAAAGCCATACGCTGCAAAACCAGTATTTGGTCAATGGTACTAAACAAGGTGAGTTGGCAAAGCTTGGCGGCTACCCTACTGACGATGAAGCGCGCCTGCTAGCGCCCTATTTCAGCCGTTACTTTGCGATTTTGGGTCAAGCCCTAAGCCGAAGTCATGATGCTGACTAAGCCATTGCATGTACTGAGCAACCGGCATAGGTTTAGCAAAATAATACCCTTGACCGATGTCACAACCATAGCTACGCATGTACTGCGCATCGCTCAGTGACTCAATCCCTTCTGCGACCACCATCGCTTGAAGACTTTGCGCAAGGTCGCAGGTGGCTTGGCATATTGACTGATCTTTTGGAGAGTCAGCAATATTGTGCACAAACTGCTTATCGATTTTGAGTTCGTTAAAGCCTAAGTAACTTAAATATGCCAATGATGAATAGCCGGTGCCAAAGTCATCAATGGCTAATTTAACACCAATGCGCCGGAATTCATCAAACACTGTTTTAGCGTTACGCTGACCACCTATTGTCGCCGACTCTGTCAGCTCCAACATAATGCTCGATGGTGCGACCCGTTGCTCTTGTAGTGAGGTGAGAATATGCGTCGGCAAACTCTTATTGCTTAAGTCTCGACCGGAGATATTAATCGATATAACATGCTTGGGGGCGAACTCTTGGAGTTTAGCCTGCAATGCAATACATTCACTTAGCACCCATTCGGTTATTTCCATAATTTGCCCCGCCGACTCTGCAATGGGTATAAACTGGTCGGGGGTGATTAAGCCAATTTAGGGTGTTGCCAACGCAGTAACACCTCGGCACCATAGACACTCTGATCTTGCAGACATATTTGCGGCTGCAAATAAATACGAAATTGGTTATCGCTGATGGCGGTTTTTAAATCTGAGGCTAAGCTTAAGCGCCGCTGCGAGCGAATACTGTCTTCCAAAGAGTACAGGTGCCACAACTGCCCGGGTAACCGGTCACGATATAAAGCTTGCATTGCGTAACGCACTAATTGCTCATGAGATTGGGCATGAAGTGGATAATTCGCAACCCCAAAGTCAACCTGGTCTATCAAATGGGTATCATCAATCTCGACGCCCTCATTAAATACCGAATTGATCACGCATACCACTTGCTCAATAGTGCTGAGCTCCAGTGTGCCACAAATCCCTAAAGCAAAAATATCGTCACTAAAGCGACACACCACAGCAGAATTCTGATGCCCCAGCGCCAATAGCGGTAACCCATCAAGTTGGTGCTCAACATGGTGGATCACCGATTTAATGTAACGGTCCGCGTGACTAATACCGAAATTAGCGCGCGACTGCACCAACCCCCGAGGCTTAAACATAACCAGCGTGATGGCCTCGTGACGAGCGCTCTTCAAGGTTTTATTGAGTAACTGCTTATTTGCCAGAGCGGTTCCAGAATCTGTATACACTATCTGGCGATGGGCCATCATTTGCCCACGCTCTCGCAGCGTCATCGCAAAGCCTATCAGTAAACAGTTCAATACTAAGGCAAAGGCAAACGCGGCGTACAAATAAATACCCACTTCATAAGGTCGCAGATAAAATAACGCTAACGCTAGGACCACTGCGGCCAAAGGTAGCCAACTAAACGCCAATAACCTGCCCCAGCGCTGCATCGGACTGTATTTGACACTAGCAATAATGGCTAACACTAGGGTTGCACCAAACAACACCTCCATGATTACTCCTTGGTGAGCCAACGCCATAAAGGGACTCACACTCGCGGCAACGCAGCCAACCCACAACGCGCCTATAAACACTTTATGCAGGGTTTTCGCACGCTCATCTAGCCTGAGTAATCGCGATAAGAAAAGTAATAAAGAGATGCATATAATCACGCCGTTAAGCGCCGTGTAGTGAACCAAAAAGCTGTGCACACTCTGGGGAGTTAAAAATTTAGTAATGCCAACTTGGGCCAGTAGAAATATGCTGCTACTGGCGATGTACAAAGCAAAAAATCCATAGTAGCCAGCGCGATAGGCAAGCCACACAGCGACGCAGTAGATCACGAAGCCAAGCATCAACCCTGAAAAGGACGACCACCCAAACCAATGCTGCTGTTGCTCTTTATTAAATGCGAGTTGTGTTTGATGCTCGAGTGCAAAAAGCGCATGGCGCTGCGCTTGCACGTGCACATACACAATACGGTCTTGTGCGCCACTAATGGCCATCGAGGCGCCAACATCACGCCCCGGTGGCCAAGCCAATGACCCTGCGGCACTGTGACTCAGCAACCGGCCATTATCAAAAAGATAAAAGTCGATATTAAAAATGGCGGGGTTTTGCGCGCGCAAGTAACAGCTTGCACTGGGACAGCTATCAGCAGGCAGAGCAATCTTGAACCAATAATCCCCTCCCGCATTAAGCAGCATTGCTTCGCCCATCGCTACCGTGCGGCTTCCTACAAAGGGCTGTTGAGTTACCTGAGCTAATGACAGGGGCTGCTCGCTTTGCATCATCTCGACGCTGACATGCTGTTGGTCATCAGCCAGCGCACCACTATGCTCTGGAGCCAAAAATCCCAGCATAACGATAACCGTGACCCACAAATGTGCGCTCAGTTTATGCAGCTTTACCATTGAGCCCTCGTGCAACGTCTTCCTTGTACAGTATGGAAGAGGTGCACGATTTTTCCATGAAATTTAAATACTTTGTAATACAGCATAGGGTTATTGCTGACCATCATCACCAATACGACTGGCGATGGCACCGTCTTGTCCTTTGTATTTTGCATCTTCACGGGCATTATATGGCTTCTCAGCTGGGCTGGTGAGTGTTTCAAAGCTCATGGCACCAATTTTCATATTCGGGCGCAGCGCCAGCGGCAGCTTGCCTGAATTATAAAACTCAAGGACAATATTGCCCGACCATCCCGGATCGATACGGTGGGCTGTCACATGAACCATTAAGCCCAAGCGGGCGAGCGATGACCGTCCATCGAGCCAGCCAACAATATCAGCCGGTAAGGTCACCGATTCGTAAGTGATTGCCAAGGCGAGTTCCCCTGGATGAAGGAAAAAGGCTTCTCCTTCACCCAGCACGATTTCATCACTCATAATGGATTCCATAGCCGCGTTTAGCTGCGCTTTTGGGCCACTGAGATCAACATACGGGGCGGCATGATCTTGAAATACTCTAAATTTATTACCCAAACGCAAATCAACGCTGACGCCAGAGATGGCTTGCTCACCTGGCGTCGGGGTAATTTGAATTCGCTGCTCGGCCAAGTACTGTTTTATATGGGTATCTGATAAACGCATGGTTAGTCGTCCGTAAAAATAATCTCAACGCGCTGCTTAGCGCCCTGTTGGTAATAAAGCTCACTGGCACTGATACGCGCCGCATGAGCAAAGTAGTGGCCTAGCTCAGGATATTCATCACCCAAGTCCGCGCCTTGTTCCGAGCATTGACGAATGCCCATCTCAAGCGGCAGCTGCGCTAATATAGGCACGCCATAACGCTGTGCCAGCTGTTGCGCTCCATCGGCACCAAAAATGTGGCTGGTTTCGCCACAGTGCGGGCATTGGAACTGACTCATGTTTTCTATCAAACCGAGAATGGGGACGTTCACTTTTTCAAACATCTTTACACCCTTGTGGGCATCGGCAAGGGCTAGGTCTTGTGGTGTTGTGACGATAATGGCAGCGCTGGCCGGTACTTTTTGTGACATAGTCAATTGAATGTCGCCAGTACCTGGAGGCATGTCAACCAACAAGTAGTCAAGCTCGCCCCAGTCTGTTTCCATGAGCAGTTGCGACAGAGCTTGCGAGGCCATCGGCCCGCGCCAGACGGTGGCATCATCGGGGTCTACCAAAAAGCCGATAGACTGTGCTTTGATGCCATGAACTTCAAATGGCAGCAAAGTATTTTCATCCTTAGCCTGAGGTTTTTCACCTTGCAAGCCCAACAACAGCGGGATAGAAGGGCCGTATATATCGGCATCGAGAATACCCACTTTCGATCCCTCTCGGCGAAGCGCCAACGCCATATTGACAGCACAGGTCGACTTGCCAACCCCACCTTTGCCAGAGGCCACGAGAATAATGTGCTTAATGGCTTTAAGACGCGGCGATTCTTGCAGTGTTACGTCGATGTCAACACGCACATCACGTTGAAGATGCTCAGCGATGTACTGACGCAACGCCGCTGCCTCTTGAGCACATGCAAAAGGAGCATTGATATG
Source organism: Pseudoalteromonas sp. CO325X (assembly GCF_004208955.1). NCBI lineage: Bacteria > Pseudomonadati > Pseudomonadota > Gammaproteobacteria > Alteromonadales > Pseudoalteromonadaceae > Pseudoalteromonas > Pseudoalteromonas sp. CO325X. The sequence goes on along the minus strand of NZ_SGPG01000004.1, from coordinate 35,701 downwards.
GCAATGGGTCTCGCTACTGTCACCACTAATAGCGTCTGGGGGAACCCCGACTGGAAATGCGGCGCTACGATACGACGCTAAACACTGTTGATATTGAGACGGCCATTTTGCTGGCTTGTGACTACCGAAAAGTGCGGATTTCACTTTTGAACCAAATCCTAACATGATAACTGCATAAATAATTAACGAAGCGTAATGAAAAGTGCCGCCAAATTATGTAACATTCGGGGCATTAACACCAGTCTATTCACCCCACTGATACTCGGGAGACGCTTATGATCATTATAAGCCCCGATATTAGCGGGAGTAACCCTATCTGAGATGGAATGAGCACTTTATGGCAACGAGAAAAATTCTCATAACAAGCGCCCTGCCTTACGCCAATGGCCCAACACATTTAGGCCATTTGTTAGAGTATATTCAAACTGATATCTGGGCCCGTTTTCAAAAATCCCAAGGCCATGACGCCTACTATGTGTGTGCTGATGACGCGCACGGCACGCCCATTATGCTCAATGCCCAAAAGCAAGGCATTACCCCTGAGGAAATGGTCGCCCAAGTCAGTGTTGAGCGCCAGCGTGACTTTGCTGACTTTAACATCGAGTTTGACAATTACCACAGCACGCACTCAGATGAAAATAAAGCGCTGAGTGAATTGATTTATACCCGTCTTGATAATGCGGGCTATATTAAAAAGCGGACCATCTCACAACTGTTCGATCCCGAAAAAGGTATTTTTCTTCCAGATCGTTTTGTTACCGGTACTTGCCCTAGCTGTGATGCCGAAGATCAAAACGGTGATAGCTGTGATGTCTGTGGGGCGACCTACGCACCCACCGAACTGAAGTCACCGCGCTCGGTGATGTCCGGCGCCACTCCAGTGCTAAAAGACTCTGAACACTACTTTTTTGATTTACCCGAATTTGAGGGCATGCTCAAACAATGGCTGCACTCCGGCTCAATTCAACAAGAGATGGCCAATAAGCTCGATGAATGGTTTGCCGATGGTCTACAGCAATGGGATATTAGTCGTGATGCGCCTTACTTTGGTTTTGAAATCCCCGGTGCACCTGGCAAGTATTTCTATGTTTGGTTGGATGCGCCTATAGGTTACATGGCCAGCTTTAAAAATCTTTGTGATAAAAGCGACTTAGATTTCGATGCTTTCTGGAAAGAAGGCGCAGACGCCGAACTCTATCACTTCATCGGTAAGGACATCATTTATTTCCACAGCCTATTTTGGCCAGCTATGCTTGAGGGCGCAGGGTTCAGAAAACCAAGTAATATCTTTGCTCATGGCTTTGTCACCGTCAATGGCGCAAAAATGTCTAAGTCAAAAGGTACTTTTATTAAAGCGCGTACTTATTTAGAGCACTTGGACCCAGAGTATCTACGTTACTACTTCGCCGCTAAACTCGGCAGTGGCATCACTGACTTAGATTTAAATCTCGAAGATTTTGCCCAGCGAGTTAATTCTGATTTGGTAGGTAAGGTGGTTAACATAGCGAGCCGCTGCGCCGGGTTTATCACCAAAAAGTTCGACGGTACACTCTCGAGTGATAACGTTGAAGCTGAGCTTATCGCTGAGTTTGCCGCTGCACGCCAAAGCATCGCTGATCACTACGAAGCCAGAGAATATGGCCGCGCTGTGCGCTTGATCATGGCGCTGGCGGATAAAGCCAACCAGTACATCGACGCGCAAGCTCCGTGGGTCTTAATCAAAGACGAAAATACCGCGAAGCAAGCTCACGATGTGTGCAGTGTGGGGATCAACTTATTCCGCATACTGATGACGTACTTAAGCCCTATCCTACCTGGTATGGCCGCAAAAGTGAGCAGCTTCCTCAACGATGACCTAGCATGGGATAAGGTAGACACCGTTTTGGTTGATCATAAGATCAATAAGTTTAAAGCCTTAATGCAACGTGTCGATATGGACAAAGTGAACACCATGCTTGAGCAGTCAAAAGAAAGCCTCGCACCAGCTGCTGCCACACCAGCGCCAGATGCCAATAATGGTGAGATTGATAAAGACCCTATTGCCGATGAAATCGAATTTGATGATTTTGCTAAAGTGGACTTACGCATCGCGAAAATTGCCAATGCAGAGCATGTGGAAGGTGCTGACAAGTTGCTCAAGCTAACCCTTGATTTAGGGGGCCCACAGCGTCAGGTTTTTGCTGGTATAAAATCAGCGTACGCACCCGAGCAACTTATTGGCAAGCACACGGTCATGGTCGCAAACCTTAAGCCAAGAAAAATGCGCTTTGGCCTATCTGAGGGCATGGTGTTGGCTGCTGGACCAGGCAAAGAGGATATATATATTCTTGAGCCCCATGATGGCGCCAAACCCGGTATGCGGGTTATGTAATACCGCCAAAAGGCCAGCATATGCTGGCCTTTTCAATTTAGGGCTGCTTTAGCGCTCATCTAACGATTCATGAGTAAGCACCACTTTGCCTAAATTAGCATTATCTTCTAGAACTTGATGCGCTGACATGGCCTCTTCCCAAGGGAAGATAGAATCAATGACTGGCGCGATGTGGCCACTATTTAATGCATCGCCAAACGTACGCTTTAGGTTATCAACCAGTTTCGCCTTATAATCGGGTGTACGATTACGCAGCGTCGACCCTATCAGCTGAGCTCGCTTTTGCAATAGCTTGGCACCATCAAATTGCTCACTATAGCGCCCCCCTAGCAGCGCTAAAACGACAATACGACCATCCATATTAAGCACCGACAAGTCGTCATTCAAATACCCACCGGCAACAGGATCAATAATGAGATCGGCGCTGAGCCCTTCGGCCTTCATCACCTCACGCCAATTGTGTTGACGATAATTAATCGCTTTATCTGCGCCATGAGCTAAACAAAATTGTTTCTTTTCATCACTGCCGACGGTCACCACCACCTGCGCTTGCAAATATTTTGCAAGGCTAATAACCGCAGTGCCCACACCGCTCGCACCAGCATGTACTAAAACCGTGTGCTCTGCGCCAAACTCTGGGTACTGTGCAATGGCATCAAAAGCGGTTAAAAACACCTCACAAAATGCCGCGCCTTGAGCATTGGAGAATGTCGCCGGTTTGACCATACAATGACGTACATCGACTGCTACAAATTCACCGTATCCCCCACCCGCGCAAAGCGCCATCACATGCTGCCCTAACCATTGCGACGCTACGCCCTCACCCAATGCAACCACCTCTCCGCACACCTCGAGTCCGAGGATCTCACTATCACCTGGCGGTGGCGGATATTTTCCTTGACGCTGTAAAAGATCGGCGCGATTCACTCCCGCTGCGTTTACTTTTATTAACACTTGTCCGCGAGCCGCTGCTACAGTGGGCGTTTGCGCTATAACTAGCTGTTTATTTTCGTTTAAGTCAATTGTTAGCATTGTGTAATACCGTTTGATCGTAGTATGATGTAAACGTAATTTTAAAGGGACAAACCTACAACTAAAATAGTAATTACGAGCAGCCAAGGATCTTTTAGCTCCGATATTTTTATTAGAAGCACTTTTTCTTGGCTGTTTTAATGCTATCCTAAATGTCTGTTGGGAGGATAGGTTGATGACACAATATAGTGAAATAAAAGCAGTGTGCGATGAATTGCACCAAGCCGGTACACCAATCACGTTAGCAACATTGCTCGAGCGTGTGGATGGAGATCGCGCTACCGTACTCGAACATTACCGTCAGTGGCGTAGCGAGGATCGCTCGGCCCGGCCACAAGATAGTCAACAGCCTACCAAAGTGACCGACTTAGATATCGAGTTTTCTGAACAGTTTATCCATGCCTTCAAGGCGCAAACGCAGGCCTTTGCCGATGCGCAAGTCGAGCCCGTGCAAGCACAGCTTGACGAGATGCGTGAGGCTGAGCAATTAGCCATTCAAAGCCTTGAAGATCTACAACAAAATTACGATCAACTTGCTGAGCAAAATGAACAACTCCAACAGCAGGTCGATGCTCGCCAGAGCCAGCTCGACGAGCAAGCTGCGCAGTTGGCTGAACAAACACAGAATATTGAACAGCTACACCAACAGGCGCAAGACACTGAGCAAGAGCATCAGCAGAAACTTGCAGGCTTGCAACAGCGTATTGAGAATTTTGACAACGACTATGCGGCTTTGGCGCAAGAGCGTGATGAAATTCAACGCCAACATGATGAGTTAAGCCATCAGCACCAACAGCTCGAGGAGCTTAAAGCTCAGCTTGACGCCAGCGTTGCCCAATTACAGGCGCAACTCGAAGAGCAACAGCCACTTGTTGATAAGCTGAAAAATGAAAACAACCTGCTGAAAGAACAAAGTGCAGTAGCCGCCAAGCACCAAGCTAGCCAACGCGAAGATATTCGTCAGTTACGGGAGCAAAATAAAGAGCAAGGCGAACAACTCGGCACTATTCAAAGTGAAGCTGAGCAGGCCAAGCAGGATAATGAGAAGTTACACGAGCAAGTACGGTTCTTAAAAACCAACTCTGCCTCTACCATCGAGCGCCTTACTGCGAGTAACGAGCAGTATCAGCACAAGATCAAAGAGCTTGAAGAGCAACTGGTGGCTAAGGACAGCGAGTCTGCAGACACTGTAGCTGAGAATAAACGCTTGAAAGAACAAATCACCTTTCTTAAGCAAAATTCAAGCTCCACGCTCGAGCGCCTATCTAAAAGTGCAACCTTGGCACAAAGCCGCCTAGGCGAGTTAGAGCTGAGCTTAGCCGAAACTCACGCTGAACTTGAACGCTTGCGTTCTGAGGAAGACGGTGAAAGCGCAAAAAAGAACTCGGATGATGATATGGACTCCATCCAGTCAGCATAGGATAAAAGGCGCTATTACAGCGCCTTTTTAGTGCTCACTGAGCAACTCGTTGCCATACTTCATACTCTACCAGTTCACCTTCTTGATAAAGCGTGTGATGCCATAACTGCTCTTTTATCTCATAGTCAAAAACCAATTCTTTGCCTAACAAAGAGGGAATGTTGCCATAATCAACATGCTCTATGAATGCATCTTCTGTAATCTCATACCGCCCACCAGCGGCATAATGAAATTCGCCATTTTTTTGCGTGATGTAATTAAAGTGGCCGCCACTTAGGACTTTTACTGAAGTCACATCAGGAGCCTCAGCATAGAACACCTGCCCCTCACTGTAATACTCCCCTTTAACAAATTGCCAGCTCCCCTCTATCGGGTGAGCCTCGGTGACATGAGCCACAAATACACAGGTAATTCCAACAATATATTTCAACATAAACCTTCCTTTTTTAGTTACAGGATACGGCCCTTTAAGGGTCGGTAAAAGTGAAAATTGCTCACTATCACTGCTGGAAATAGCAGTTATTTTCTAGTGAGTTAGCTATATAAAGCAGGCTAAGCTAGAGTAAATAACAGCAGTAATAAGGGGTACGACCTGAGCATGAACCTAAGACAAATTGATTTAAACTTGTTGGTCTATTTGAATGTGTTGATAGAGGAATGTAGTGTGTCTGCGGCTGCAAACCGCCTCGCTCTTACCCAAAGTGCGATGAGTAACGCGCTCAAGCGGTTGCGTGACTTATTTGCTGATCCACTCCTTGTACGCAGCGGCAGCACCATGCTTTGCACGCAAAAAGCATTGGCACTCAAACCCGAACTCGAACAATTCATCGCTCTCGCACAAGGGATCACGTCACAACAGCAGCCTTTTGATGCCAAGACAAATAGCCACACATTCCGAGTAATGGCCAATGAATTTCTTGTCAGTTCGATGTTGGTTCCCCTGATCAAAGAGCTCTGTTGTCATTATGCAGACATCCACATAGACTTAGTTAATCCCAGTGATGTCACTCTCAGTGAATTAGAGCAAGGTCAGGTAGACATCGCTATAGACCGTTTCATGCGTCTACCGTCTTCATTCCATCAAAAAACCTTGTGGCGCGACAATTACTGTTGCCTGAGCGATCAGTCACACCCAATACAACAGGATACCTGTTTAGAGAACTACTTATCAGCACCACATATTTGGCTTAACCGCAGCGGCTTTGGGCCTGAACCCTTGGTCAAAAATCGTGAGCCCCAAAAGCTTGGCTGGGTTGACCAGGCGCTCATGCAACTGGGTGAGCACCGGAATATCCGTGTGTACGCACGTCAACATAGTTTAATACCGAGCCTGTGCGAACATTCTCAGCTTATTGCTACGCTACCGAAACGCTTAGCTGAACATCTCGTCGCGACGAGCAGCCAAAACCTCGCTATTTGCCCGGTGCCCTTTCCCATCGTGCCCATCAGTGTATCCATGCTTTGGAGCCCGCTTGTCCATCATAACAATGCTCATGTTTGGCTCCGCCAACAACTGCTGAAGTTTGCACATTGATTTCATCAATACTAATAATGGATACCACCCATTTCATAAATAGCACGTTCACCCATACAGTTATAGTGACGCTGACAAAATGAGCCATAACGGAGGCAACTATGCAACAACGACACTACACCCACTATGACTGCATCCACATTAATGCTGATCTTGATACCTTTATTCGTGTTCAGTTAGATGCTTGCGGCAATGCCATCCATATTGAAGAATTTTACCAAGCACTGGCACAACTGAACGACGAGTTTGGCGGCCATTGTCGAGCCTGTGGCGATAATACTCTCACATTGGATGCCCTGCGCGAGCACTATCCTAACGCTGCCCAAGTCGACTCACGTGCTGCAGATATTCTCGATGAAGACAACTGTCCGGTCCCCGTAAGCATTTTATTTGTCATGCTTGATGAATTAGGGCTGGCACCGAAATTAGGCAATAACGATGCGGTTCGCTTACGGGCACGACAGTTACTGCGCGGAGCGATTGCGGCTTAGATATTGCTCAATCGCCGTGATCACCTCGTCTGTGGACACCTGTGGCAGTTTATGAGTACGGGTGTCGAGTTGAAACAACTGCGGGTAGTGGCTGATGACATGCTTAAGCGCGTTAAATAACTGCGAACTTGCTTGGTCCAGGCCTAAGTGTTGTAGCAATAACACACCCGCCCATAGCGTTGCACAGGGGTTGGCAACACCCTGGCCTGCGATTCGTCGAAATGGACCATGGCTGGGCTCAAAGATAGCCATCTCGTTATTACAATTAATGCTGGGAATAATGCCTACCCCTCCGACCAGCGCCGCCCCTAAGTCGGCAATCAAATCCCCTGCGAGATTATTACACACCAACACGTCAAACTCTGATGCATACTGCGGTAAGCGTTGCATTACCCGATCGAGCATCATGAACTCGACTTCAATACCTTGGCCAGTGTTGCTACGTAGCTGATAATACTGCTTGCAGGTGCTTAGTGTAACCTCATGATGCTGCTGCAGGTAGGCCAGCGCCCAACGTTGGAATTGCCCTTCAGTAAGCTGCCAAGCATTACTCTTATGTACAATAGTGAGCTTTGTGCGATGATGCGCTAAGGCATAGTTGAGTGCTTGCGCGACCAGTCGCTCGGTCGCGGCTTGCGAGCAGTTCTTAATCGCTAAGGCGCAGTTATCAGCAAAGCGAAGCTTGTAATAACCTAACTCCTGCTCCAATACCTCGATTAAACGCGACGCATCACTGCTTTGAGCGGCCAATTCAATACTTGCAAAGCTATCCTCACTGCACTCACGAAAGACCACCATATCAATAGCGCCACTGTTTTTCAGAGGGCTTGGCAGGCCATCGAGTGCTTTAATCACACGCATATTACAAAATAAATCGAGCTCTTCACGCAAGGCAATGTTCAAGGAGCGAAACCCACCACCAATGGCACTGCTCATCGGTCCTTTTAAGGCTACTTTGAGTGCTCTTAGCTGCGTAATTGTGGCCTGAGGAAACCATTCGCCATCGCCCTCTCTCGCCGCTTGCTCACCGAGCAATAAAGAATGCCAGTGAATGCCATACTGACCATCGTAGGTATGCGCAATCACCTGATCAATTACGGCGCGTACATACGGCATTATCTCCGGGCCGATACCATCGCCATCAATATAGCCCACCTCGAAGTTATGCATCATAATGATTGTAATAAAGTTCAACTTACAGAGATCTTGTTATAACAATCAGCAGTACAATTCGCTAATCAACCGTGACTTTGTTTAGCATTCATAGGATTAATATGCGCATTTATGTTGCCATCATAGTCTTGGCCTTTCTAACTCCCTGCACGAGTGCAGATACGCATTGGCAATTGAACTTCGAAAGCTATGCAAGTGATGAGCGCCAACAACAGCTACAAGCGTGGGTAAATGCCGCAGTAGACAATACCCACAACCAGCTTGGAGCCCTTAATTATAAACATGTTCACGTGAGCATCAGCCAACCTGTGTTTACCACTGAAGCTGTGCCTTGGGGGGAGATAAAGCGCGGGCCACCGGTGCAAGTGGTGCTCGAAATTGGGCGTTTTGCCGATATAAAGCGTATACGCAAAGACTGGACTATTTACCATGAATTGGCGCATTTATACATGCCCTATCTCCCCGCCGAAGATAGGTGGTTAAGCGAAGGGTTTGCCACTTTGATGCAAAACTACACTATGCTGCATGCAGGCATATACAATCGCGGGCAATTCGAACACCGTCTACAAGCAGGGTTGGCGCGCGGTAAAGCTAACACACGCATCCAGCGAGGGCCGCTTAGTGAAGTCAGTGCTACCATGTGGCGACGCCAAGCCTATCAACGTGTTTATTGGTCTGGCGTGGCCTATTTTATCGAAGTAGAAAATGAACTTGCACGCCATAAGCTAAGGCTAAGCGATATCATTGTCCGTTATAATCACTGCTGCTTTCGCCCACGCAGCAGCGCCAAAGAATTTATCAGTGCCCTTGATGGCATAGCAAGAACAAGGGTGTTCTCAAACTTGTATAGTCGCTATCGACTGCGCCGTGACTTTCCTACTATCAATCATGCCCAAATAGCGCGCTTAACCATCAACGAGGTTAACCTCGGCGCCGCCACTGGGCAATAAGGGCGTTGCCGTAATCACGAGCTTGAGCGCTGGAGCTCGATGCAAGTGGGTTCATAAAGCCATGCTCATAGGCACTGCGATGGCAATGGATGCGCGGGTGTGACAGTTTCGCCATCAGCGGTTTTACGTCAAATGCACTTTCATGACGAGCAAAAATAATGTCCGTGTTACAGCTTGGCACTAAATCGACATGGTGCCTTATTTGCGTTGGGTAAAATAACAGGGCACGAGAAACATTTTGACTTTGACTTATCGCGCGCCATGCGGCACTTGCCCCAGCACTAAAACCAATGACATCAACCTGCCTAAAGCGCTCAAGGGTCTGCATAACACGGTGCAAATACTCATCGTGGCCACCTTTTGCAAGGAACTGCTGATAGGCCTGATGTTGCTGTGTAGCTGGCGACGCTGTGTCGTTGGCACATAGTAATGTCGCATCGAGGCTCTTGGCGAGCGCCTGTGTCGCCTGCGTGTTAGAAAAAATATCGGAGAGTAACAGTAATTTAGCCATCATCGCGCCCCTGCTAGGCAAACAACGATTATAAAGCAAGCACGATAAAGTTTATATTTATTTATGTTCTTGATTCTGAAACATAAACAAAGCTGCTACACTCAATGAACAAGGTATTAATAAATGCAGTAAGCTTTATGTTGCGTCGGTATCCACTTATATTGCTCTTAGCCTTCGTGCACACACTCGCAGCACAAGCAAATGAGCGCCAAACGATACGCTGGCTAGTGTTTGACTTTGCCCCCTATTACATTATGAGTGATACACATCAAGGTGAAGGGCGAGATTAGCAAACCATCGCCCTGTTGCAGCAACAACTGTCTAATTACCGGTTCGACTATGTGCATATCCCAGGCAGTCGTGCTATCCATGAGCTCAGCAACCCGCAAAATACCTACTGTATCTTATCCTTGTACAAAACCCAGCGTCGCCTGGACAAGCTGTTGTTCACTAATAACGCCTCAACTGTGGGACTTTCTCCTGCATTGGTGATGCGTAAGGAGCTTGCTAATACGTTAGGGTTGGTAGAAGGTGAGCCGGTATCGCTGAGCCAATTGCTCGCCGAGCAAGGCCTGCGGTTAGGGTTACCGATGAACCGCTCTTATGGCAAAGAACTTGACCACATCATCAACCACAGTCCACGCGGCAGCCTAGTAACCCGTCCGGGCAAAGACGTACTCGCCAGCCTGACTTATATGTTGATCAAAGAACGGCTAGATATGCTCGTTGGTTACCCGAGCGAGCATTACTACTTGGCATCAAAAATGGGAGTGAAAGAGCAAATGGCTATTTTTCCTATCGCCGAGGTCGCCGCCATTAGTCACGGCTACGTGGGGTGCAGCAATACCGCCTTGGGATCTGAGCATATTGATATTATCAACGCCGCATTAGAGAAAATAACAACAACCGATAGCTACCAGCAAGTAATGATGCGCTGGCTGCCACCACAATTGAAACCACGCTTACAACAACAGTTGCAAACGCGGCTAAAAGCACAGTAAGTCGAAAATATTACTTACGAACGCCTTCTATTGATAGCTCGATGTCAACATGAGTCGATGCTGGTCCGAGGTTATAATCAATATTGTAGTCTTTAAGGGCTAGCTGGGTATGCCCTAAAAAGCCGACGCGGTAGCCACCCCATGGATCATCACCTTCACCAATTTTTTCTATATCGAAGCTGATGGTTTTGGTTACACCATTGAGGGTAAATTCGCCCGTTACTTTACCATTAGTATCATCGCTAAAGCTGATATCGGTGCTTTTGAAAGTCGCTTTAGGGTGCTCATCAACATTTAAGAAATCGTCACCACGCAAGTGCTTATCACGCTCAGCATGGTTAGAATCAATACTGCTGGTGTCTATTACCACATTGATCTTTGACTCGTTAGGTTTATCAGCGTCATAGCTGAAGTCGCCCGAGAAAGTATTAAAGCGGCCATATAACCAACTATAACCTAAGTGCTGAATTTTAAAGTTAACAAAGGCATGCGCCCCTTTGGTATCGATCACATAATCAGCAGCAAGTGCGGCTGAACTGGATGTGAGCAAAGCAGCACCAAGCGCAAGTTTAGTAAGTGATTTATTCATGATTATCTCCTTTTGTCGCTTTGAGCATACGCGTCAAAGTGCGATCTCGATTAATAAAGTGATGTTTTAATGCCGCTAGGGCGTGTAATGCAGCAAAAATAATTAAGCTCCAAGCCACATACTCATGGATTAATCCAGCGATATCCTCTTGATTATCAATGAATTCACCCATTGAAGGGACAGTGAATAATGAGAACACCTCGATACCGCGCCCATCTGCAGTTGAGATTAAATACCCGGTCATCAGTAATACAGCTAACAACACATAGAGTAGCCCATGGGCGATGTGTGCTAGGCGATTTTGCCATACCAAGGTTGGATCAGCCGCACGCGGAGTCACCTGGGTAATACGCCACAGTAAACGCAGCGCAAACACCAGCGCTAACGTAATCCCGATGCTTTTATGCAAATCCAATGAGCCTTTATACCAGCTGTCGTAGTAACTCAAGTCAACCATGTACAAGCCCAATCCAAACAGCCCGAACACAGCTATAGCCACTAACCAGTGCAGAAATATAGCTATCCATCCATAGCCATATTGAGTATTTTTTAACATCGCTCATTCTCCTTAATAACTGCTAATAGCTTAAATCAGCCGTTGCGAAAAAAACATGGCGCTGGCGCAATGCTAAGTGTGCGTAAATGCACAAAACTTTATTCACCATCGCTGAAAGTGCGCTTAAATAGCCAATCCTCCACTTCTTCGCCATTGATATAATAGCCGTTATAGCCTTGGCAGTGCTGAGTGAAACCCTGCTTTAATAAAAGCGCTCGTGACGCCTCGTTGCCGGCAGTAACTGTGGCTGTATATTCGCGCAGACTAAACTGACTGTGTCCATGCTCAAGCAACGCATGCAGCGACTCACTACCCAACCCTTGCCCTTGGTATTGTGGTAGGAGCATAAATCCCAACTCTGCCAGGTGCTCACTGTGACGATAAAACCCCGTGACCCCAATAAGCTCACCGCTTCGCTTTGCGATGGCCCATGTATACCAACAAGGCTGCGTACTCGTAGGGTTTAAACGTTGTTGAAAGCGTTCTTGCACCTCGTCAATATCCCCTATATCCGCGACATAGCGCATCACCTCGGGATGTTGATGTAAGGCATAAAACACTGGCCAATGTGCTGCTCGCAATGGCTGATGTTGCAATCGAGACGAGTGAAAATCCATTAATGACATGCTCTAGTGCTCCAAAAAAGCCGAGCGCTAGGCTCGGCTTCGATACGTGTACAACGCGATAAGTTATTAAAGCTTTTTAATACCCAGGTTGTAGAGAGTAAAGCCATAAATATCAGCGTATTGCTCAATGGTTTTACTGGTTGGTGTGCCAGCGCCATGCCCGGCATTGGTTTCAATGCGGATCATCACTGGATTCTCCCCTTGGTGCTTATCTTGAAGCTCTGCAGCGAACTTGTATGAGTGCGCTGGAACCACACGATCATCGTGATCGCCTGTGGTAATTAACGTTGCAGGATAGTGCACACCTGGTTTTACATTGTGAACCGGTGAGTAGCCTTTTAGGTAGTTAAACATTTCTTTGCTATCTTGCGCCGTACCATAGTCGTACGCCCATCCCGCACCTGCGGTGAAAGTATGGTAGCGCAGCATATCAAGAACACCAACCGCTGGGAGTGCTACTTTGAATAAATCAGGGCGCTGGGTCATTACGGCCCCCACTAACAAGCCACCATTTGAACCGCCACGTACAGCAAGACGCTCACTGGAGGTGTAGTCGTTATCGATAAGGAACTCTGCGGCAGCAATAAAGTCATCAAACACATTTTGTTTTTCTAACTGGGTGCCCGCTTTATGCCATTTTTTACCGTATTCGCCGCCACCGCGTAAATTAGCTACCGCGTATACTCCGCCCTGCTCAAGCCATGCAGCCGTTGTGGCGCTAAAGCGCGGCGTCAGGCTAATATTAAAGCCACCATATCCGTATAAAATAGTAGGCGCCTCACCGTTGAGCTTAGTGCCTTTTTTATAGGTGATGATCATGGGTACTTTCGTGCCGTCTTTAGAGGTGTAGAATACCTGTTTAGACTCGTACTGTGAGGGGTCAAATTTAGCACCTGACTCTCTATAAACCTGAGATTCTCCGCTTTGTACATCAAAGCTAAAAATAGTGCCCGGAGTCTTATAATTAGTGAAGGTGTAATACAAGGTCTGTTGCTCTTGTTTACCGCCAAAGCCAGAGGCCGTGCCGACACCCGGTAACGCGATTTCTCGCACTAGCTTACCGCTTTTATCAAACTGTTTAACTTGTGAAATGGCATCGACCATATAGCGAGCAAAGAAATAACCGCCGCCCTTTGATAGGTTGAGTACATTGTCTGTTTCAGGGATCAAATCTTGCCAGTTTTCAGGAGCTGGGTCCTTCGCATCCACCGTAACCACACGCTTGTTTGGCGCATCTTTGTTGGTCACTAAAAACAGTTTGTCACCTTCGTTGTCAATGACACTGGTGTCATAGGTAATATCATCAATCACCGTGACCAGTTCACTGTTTTCATCTGTCAAATCTTTAATAAAGAGCTTATTACCTGATGTAGATACCGCTGCGGAAATAACCAAGAAACGCTCGTCCGAAGTCACCGCTGCGCCAACATAGCGATGCTTTTGCGCCTCGGTACCACCGAAGATCAGTTGATCGTCTTTTTGCGCCGTACCTAGCTTGTGGTAATACAGTTTATGCTGGTCTGTTTTTGCTGACAGTTCACTGCCCTCTGGCTTGTCATAGCTTGAATAATAAAAGCCGTCGTTGCCTAACCAAGAAATACCGCTGAACTTAACATCGACTAAGGTTTCACCCAGCTGCTTTTTACTCTCGGTATCAAGCACAATCACTTTACGCCAATCACTGCCACCCTCTGAGATTTGATACGCAGCTAAAGAGCCATCCTCACTAAAGCTAATGCCAGCAAGCGACGTCGTGCCATCCTCGCTAAAGGTGTTAGGGTCTAAGAAAACCTCTGCCTCACCCTCTGCTTTTTGACGATAAAGTACATATTGGTTTTGCAAGCCGTCATTTTTGTAAAAGTAGGTGTAGTCACCTTCTTTAAAGGGTGCGCTAACTTTTTCGTAATCCATTAGCGCTTTAAGGCGCTCTTTAAGCTCATCTCGGTAAGGAATTTGCTCAAGGTAGTCAAAAGTGACTTGGTTTTGTGCCTCAACCCATTTAGCGGTCTCTTCGCTCATATCGTCTTCTAACCAACGATAGGGGTCAGCAACTTGCTCGCCAAAATAACTATCGACAACGTCGCCTTTGCGAGTGTCAGGGTAGTTTATCTGGGCGACCTGTTTTTCAGGCTGTTCTAGTTGTTCATTTTGCTGTTGTGAAGCAGGCTTTTCGCTGCATCCCGTTAGGGCAATGCATACCGCAACTGCGAGAGATTTTTTAAGCATAATTTTTTCGTATTTTGTTGTTAGAATCGAAGTTAAATTAGCGCTCTAGCTGTCTATTGTCCAGCGAAGCGAGACAGTTTCGCGTTGAATAGCCCTATAAAAAAGAAAACCAACCTGAGTATTCAGGTTGGCTATCTGGCTGGTTGCATGTCTGTTAACTTATTATTAACTCAAAACTGGCTTTTTTGCTCAACTTTTTAGTTATATAGCGACATTTAACTATATCATTGAGTAATTTTGAACAATCACCCTGTACGTCGGCCTTGCCCTCTGCTGACTCAACCAAGCTAACTTTCAGGAGTCGATTTACCAGTGAGCTTGTCACGCATATCAAGCATTTTGGTAACCCCCGCTCCCAGTTTCATCAACGTTGAGAGTTTTTCAGGGCTTAACCGTTGCAGCTCACCGGCCCACTGAGTGATCATTTCCAACAAATCATGAATTTCCAGCATACGCTGCTGGGCGTATTGCTCTGCCTGGTTATTAGGCTCATCAAGAAGGTTATCGCGCAATAGGCTTAAGGTTGGGTCAATTTCGCGTTTTTGGCGCTGCTCAAACACGCGATTAGCCATTTGCCAAATCGTCCCTGCTGGTTGATAGTACTCTTTACGATCCCCTGGCTTATGTTTGGTGGCGATCAACTGCCACGAATTGAGCTCTTTAATGCCCATACTGACGTTACCACGGGAAATATGAAGCGTCTGCGAAAGTTCATTCGCACTGAGTGGCTGTTCACTGAGTAACAATAGCGCGTACATTTGCCCTATTGTGCGATTAAACCCCCAGCGGCTTCCCATCTCTCCGCAATGCATGACGAATGCTTGCATCTTTTCAGTCAATTCCATGCGCGCTGCCTTATTTTCTGTATTTTCTGAAATTATCAGCATTTATGGGGGATAGCGCAAGTGTGAATGTTAACCCAGAGTAAACCACAAAGAAATCGTATTAATTTTAGACAAAATAGTCGTTTTTCCTCTTTACATCACGAGTAGATTGATTAAAATCTCGCCTCTTCAAAAAGGAGTGTGAATGTTTAACTACAACGGTACAAATGGTTCGTATCAGCTCAGCTTGCAAGAACAAATCGTCACGGCGTCTTTTGTTGGCGCGATTAATGGCCGCATGCTCGAATCATTCGCATCGCAATTGCAATCAATCATCAACGAGAACGCGTTGACCCATTGGGGTTACATTAGCAACTCTCAGCGTTTAAGCGCCGCAACCCCAGATGCGCAGCAAAAGATGATTGCACTGGCTAAGCACATGCGTGCTCATGGGTGTCAAGCTTCGGCCTTTGTAATTGACTCGGCGATTGCCATTAGCCAGCTAGACAAGGTACGTCAATCGCTGCATTTAGAAGGCAACACCCGCGATATCATCTTCAGCTGTTATGATGAAGCGCTGCGATATGTAAAACAGCAGCTTAATCCCTTGGTGCTGGGCAGCTAACACGAATGTGCAAGTCAGCTCGCCAGAGTTGACTTTCACGTACACCTCTCTAAGCTGCGCTCATCACCATAGAGTTTAAGGAAGGGTTATGAGCGAGCAACACACATATCCAATTGGTATCGCTGGACAACCATGGTCGAGCGAACACCGTCAACAATGGCAAGCACAACAAACTGTTCAGCGCAGCTACGCCGATGAAGTGGTAACCAAAGTTAAGGCACTAGCCAGCAACTGGGATATCATTGAGTATGGGCAGTTACCCTATGAGCAAAGTTACCCCTTGTTCGCACTGAAGCATAAGCAGTGGCAAAAAGGCCGCCCTATTGCCTTAGTGACCGGTGGCGTGCACGGCTATGAAAGCAGTGGTATTCACGGCGCTCTCGCCTTTGCCAAGCAGGTTGAGCCCGCGCAAAGCGCTCACTTCAATATCCTCGTTGTGCCCTGCATCAGCCCTTGGGGTTACGAGACGATTAACCGCTGGAATCCGGATGCCAATGATCCGAACCGCTCATTCTTTGAAGGCTCTTCGGTGCCTGAAGCGCAGTTGTTGTTAGACTTTATCGCTCCTTTTAGTAGCGACATTCTGCTGCATATTGATTTGCACGAAACCACTGACAGCGATAATTCCGAGTTTCGTCCGGCGCTTGCAGCACGCGAAGGAATCGTAAACCATAATTGGAATATCCCCGATGGCTTTTACCTTGTCGCCGACAGCGAGCGTCCGCAAGCGTCATTTCAGCGCGCGATTATCGATGCCGTGGCCAAGGTCACGCATATCGCCCCTGCCGATGAGAATAACCAGCTTATCGGCGCTGATTTGGTGCAACCGGGTGTTATTGAATACGCTGGACGTAAATTAGGTTTGTGCATGGGCTTAACGCCAGCGCCTTACGTCACGACTACTGAGGTGTACCCAGATAGCCCGCAGGCAACTGAACAAAACTGCATCGATGCCCAAGTGGCGGCGGCCAATAGCGCCATTGCCTTTGTTGCCGCATTATAATTAGGCACTCAGCGTAAAAAAGGGTCACATTCTGTGACCCTTTTTTTGTCTCTTTACCTTTATGAGCGTAGTAGCTCACAGTGCTTATTTGTAAAAGCGTGTTTCTTTGCGCTGCTGCGTACTCGGATCGCTCGCTTGCTCAACAACAAACGTCAAAGTGCTCACTTTTTTGGCCAGCTCGTAGCCATCAATACTGACTGTCACGGGGATCTCTTTCTGCTCTCCCGGAGCTAAAGAAAGGTCGCCATGCACCGCCAGCTTCGCCCCTTCTAAGCCAGCAATACTGATTTGATACGCTTGCTGCTGTTGGGTTTTATTGACCACCGAGATACGATAGGGATTCTCAACCCAGCCTCGATAATCTGTACGCGACAACTCGCCCCTATCACGACTAACGTACACCTCCAAGGGTGTGCGACTGCTCAACCACCACGCCATAACCACAAATACCAGCACCGTCATCGCTGCATAGCCCAATAGCTTTAGCCGCAGTATAGAGGTTTTACCTCCCTCCTGTTGGCGCTCACTGGTGTAACTGATAAGACCCCGAGGATAGTTAAATTTATCCATGGTTTGGTCGCAGGCATCAATACATAAACCACAGTTAATACACTCATATTGAAGACCATTGCGAATATCGATACCAGCCGGGCACACCTCGACACACAGCTTACAATCAACACAATCCCCCAGTGCGAGCTCTTCACGTGCAGCTTTACGCTTGCGCGGTCCTCGGGTTTCACCGCGTTCACTGTCGTAACTGACGATCAGGGTGTCTTTATCAAACATCACTGATTGGAAACGCGAATAAGGACACATATAAATACACATTTTCTCGCGCAGCCAACCGGCATTACCGTAGGTGCATAAAGCAAATAAAAACACCCAAAAGCTGGTTAACCCACCCCAAGTAAAGGCTAGCAACTGTGAATAAAGCTCCTTGGCGGGAATAAAGTAGCTCATAAAGGTGGTTGCGGTGAAAAATGCAATGCCCAGCCAAGCTGCATGCTTGGCTGCCTTTTTCATCACTTTGCTAAAGCCCCAAGGCTGTTTGTCGAGCTTTATACGCTGATTGCGGGTCCCCTCGATGCGGTGCTCGACCCAGGTAAACAGTAACATCCACACCGTTTGTGGACACATATAGCCGCACCATACGCGCCCCAGCCAATTAGTCACAAAAAATAAGGCGAAGGCACCTGCCATAAATACCCAAGCTAGGATCATAAAATCTTGGGGAAAGAACGTAATAGAGAATATCCGGAATTGTTGTTGCGCCACATCCAGCAACACCGCCTGCTGGCCTTGGTAAGAAATCCAAGGAAGGGCAATAAAGGCAATCATTAATGCCCAACTCATAACCCTACGAATGCGTTGGTAACGGCCTTTTTGTTCACGAACATAAATAGGCCCAGACTGCTTATAGGGCTTAATGATGAGATCTTCTTCTTTAATATCAAACTTCATAATACTTGCTTGTCATTGCTTGAGAACAAGCGGGTATTCGCAAGTCTTGTGCCATAACAACAAGCATTAAAAGCTTTAAATTTCAGTGAGTTAAAAAAGAACCTGGACGCAAAATAACGATATATCGACACCCTTGTCGATATATCGACACCCTGCCTATTTTTTACTCGCGGTAGACGCCCAATTTTTGCATCTTTGAGCGTAGTGTACTCGGTGCCAAACCGAGCCGTTGCGCGGCTCCACCTTCACCATTGATGCGTCCACCGCACATAGATAACACATATTCAATATAGCGCTTCTGCTCACTATCAAGGGTTCTTATCTCTGTGCCTTCTTCGCGCGTCGCCTCGGATAATTGCATGTCATCGATATGCACAACTGGGCCTTGCGTGAGAATAGCGGCTCGTTCGAGAATATTCTGCAGCTCACGCACATTGCCCGGCCAGTGGTAGGACTTAAGACGATTAAGGCTGCGCGCACTGATACCAGTGAATTGCTTGGCCAGCTTCTGTGATAGCTTACTGAGTAACTGCGCCACTAATAACTCTAAATCTTCAATGCGCTCGCGCAGCGCTGGCACCCGCAGCGGAAAGACATTGAGGCGGTAATACAAGTCCATGCGGAAGCTGCCTTGTTCAACCATGGCCCATAAATCGCGGTTAGTGGCGGCGATAAGGCGAATATCTACTTTCAGAGTTTGCTGCCCCCCGACCCGCTCGAACTCTTGTTCTTGTAATACTCGCAGCAGCTTGCTTTGCGCCTCTAGCGGCAGCTCTGCGACCTCATCTAAGAATAACGTGCCTTTATGCGCCAATTCAAAGCGCCCTTTGCGCCGCTGCTGAGCGCCGGTAAACGCACCTTTCTCATGACCAAATAACTCGGACTCAATTAAGCTCGCACTAAAAGCCGCACAGTTCACCTTAACCAAGGGTGCGTTGCAACGCTGGGAGCGATTGTGTAGCTGTCGCGCAATCAGCTCTTTACCGGTGCCATTTTCACCGAGGATCAGTACCGTACTGTCAGTTTTAGCCACCAGCTCAATTTGTTGCATCATTTGTTGAAAAATTACCGATTGACCCACTAAATCACTGTCTTGCCACTGCGCATTGATCTCTTCTAGTAAGTAGCGATTTTCTGCCTGCAACTGTTCGCTAAGCTCATTCACTCGTGAGAGTGCTTCGCGTAACGCCTGCTCAGTGCTGCGCTGCTGAGATACGTCACGAAATATCGCCACAGCACCAATAAGCTGTTGATCTTTATAAATAGGGGTGGAGGTATATTCCACTGGGAATTGACTACCATCTTTACGCCAAAACACCTCGTTGCTAATCGTCCGGGGTTGGCCGTCAACCACGGTGCGATAGATTGGACATTCACAGGCTGGATAATCACTGCCATCAGCATGGCTATGGTGGTGAAAACGGTGGATCTGCTGACCTAGGAGCTCGCTGGCTTGCCAGCCGGTCATACGCTCTGCTGCGGGGTTGATAAAGACCGCATTACCATCGCGGTCAAAGCCATAAATTCCCTCTCCTGCAGCATCAAGCAGTAGCCTAGGATCATGAAGAAAGTGTTTGAGTGATTGCTCCATTACTCATTCCAAGCGAGGTAACGACATATCGTTACTATACTCGCTTGGCAAGGAGATAAACAGAGGCGGCTGACTATAATCCGCTGGTTAGGGTAATTTCACCGGGTTTGACAGCCAGAGCAAGGTCAAAGCGCGATAACAAAGCTTGCTTCGGATCTTGGCTATTGAGGGTATAGACCGGGTATTGACGTAGTGCTTGCGTGACGATGTCTTGCACCTGTTGCGACAGCGGTGCTAACTTGCCTCGGTATCCCATGGCATCAACGTCGGCATTAATAACGGTAAAGTCTTGCAGATAAACCGCGTCGTCATCATTGTTGAACACTGGCTTTGCGGCAATACTCAAGCGTACACGCACAGGAACTTTTAATGCCAAAGCTTGGACAAATACAGTGTTATCAACATTGAGTTGCACACTGTCAGGGTGTTGCTTAGGCCCAATATCAACGCCGACATCGTTCACTTGCATGCGCATAGGCATGCCCATAAGCTCGACCTCACCTTGCAACCGCTCACTATTAGATTGCAAGTTCTGCTCCAATTGCGTTGCACTGAGCGAATAAACCGACACAGGGGCGTGCGACGCACACCCCGCTAAGCTAAGTAACCAAACGGCGACGATTAAAAACTTTTTCATTGACTCTCCACGGCTTCGAGCACGCTAACAATACGATTAAGCTGTTGTTGTTCCCCTAGACATTGATGTTGCTCATTAACCCCAACGGCGTTAAGCCAGGCAATAAGCAAATCATCCAGGCCATAAGCCACACCTTGGTGCTTTTCATCAAGCATGGTCACTTGCTCTTGCATACGCAAACTGGCGTCACTGGATGGACTGTCAATATTAGCTGTCACTTCTAGGCGAACAAGTAATTGTTCAGCGGATAATGCTAGCGTGCTGTCGCTTAACCAACGCTTATCAAGCGCCTGTCCTTGCGACAGTGCACTGCGTAGCTGTCGATAGTGCGCATGGCGCTGTGCCGCCTGAAGTGTATGTAGCGACTGTTGGGCTTGTGCCAGTAGTTGCTTTTTCATATCCTGCAACGGCCGCTCTACATTGAGCGCCGATACAGTATGCACCACTTCTTGGTAATCCCCAGCTTCCTTACATGCATTCAGTTGTTGTTGCAGTTGCGCTAACTGTGTTTGTTGCTCATTGAGCAAATCATTATGTATCTGCTGGCGCTGTTCTTTGGCCTCATCACGCTGGGCAAAAACGGCATCATTTATACGTCGAAACGCTATCCATAATTTACGTTCTTTACTCTTACCCGCGAAGCCCACTTGCTGCCATTGTTGTTGCAAGTCCTTCAATGTATGGGTGGCGGCAAACACATCTTGCTGCTGCGCCTGATGAGCCTGCTCAAGCAGAGCCTCTTTGGCACTGGCATTATGCTGGTAATAATCTTGTACGCGCTCAGCAATCGCCGTTTGCGCTTCGTTGAACGCTTTGTTGAGCTTATGATAAAGCTTGCTCTCTAACCGTTTAGCGCCGCGCCACTGCTTTAGTAGCTGATTAAATTGGGCTTCTAAAGATACAATATCATGATCCGCTTGCTGTGCTTGAGCATCGAGGGTTTGCATCTGCGCAATCAACGCCTCGCGCTCAGCCACCGCTTGTTCCTTTTGTGCCTGCTGCTCAGCAAAATAGTCGCGACAGGGCGCAAACGCGGTTTCGATTTGTTGTTCAAACTCTTGCTTGGCTTGCGCCTCTACGTGCGGGCCCAATAGTTGCCAGCTTTTACGTAACTTTTTCACTGCGGCTAAACGCTCATTGGCATCTTCACAAGGTGATTGCGCCAGCTCGAGCGCGGCCTCGAGCAACTGCGTTTGCTGTGATTGCCCAGCATACTGGTGCCAATCTTCAGCCTCGCTCAAGGTTGTTTTCAAGCTTTCATATTCTCGACTGACTTGTTGGCGGTAATGCTCAGTGAGCTCTTGATACAGCGTCTCTAAACCATTAAACACGCCGAAAGCAACGCGGTAGCGACCTTGATTAATTAAACGACGCAAGTCTTTTGCCTTTTTGCGCGCTTGGTTAAGGGTTTGCTGCTGCGTATCTAATAGTGGCTGCATCTGCGCAAACCATGCTTTTTTGGCTTGCTGGTATGATTGGCGCCATACGCCAGCAAGCTCTTTGGGTAAGGCCGACAAACACTGTTGAATCTCTTTCCCAAGCTCAGTCTCACGCGTAAGCGCTGCATCAAGCTGAGCTGAGGTTTCAGCAACAGCCATAGCTTGATATTCCTTTAGTTGCCCCCGCAACTGCTCCACATCTTGCTCGTAAGCACTAAGTTGTTCAACTTGCTTAAATAAACGCTTGAGCTCTTGGCGCTGACTAGTCAGCTCAGCTCCAGGCTGCAAATCGGGGCTTTGTAACATATCTTCAGCTTGCGCTACTTTGGCATGTAACCAATCGGTTTGAATTTGCTCATTTCCATCGAAACGCAGTGCCATAGCATTGCTGATCTCTTCCGCTAGCGCGCTTAAATTGGCCAATGCCAACACACTGCGTTGCTGCGCTTGTTGTTGCGCCTGTTGACGCTCATATTGTTCGCCAAGAATAGCGATATGACGCTCAAGCTTGTTTTTCAAAACGGCAAATTTCTCATCGTTTTGCGCTCGCAATTTTTCATCGAGCCACTGCGTCTCTAGTTGAGCAAACTGATGGCTGAACTGAGTGTATTGAGTCGTGACCAGTTGGTAGTCGTTTTTATCGCGCAAAGCGTTCAGCTGCGCCAATAAGAGTTTACTCTGCTGCGCTACCTGTTGTGGCATGTGCGCTGCTAATTGCTGCTCTTCAATGGCCTGTGCCAACCGTGCTTTCGCTTCGCCTTGAGCATGCTTAACCAACTTATCTGCTAACTGGGCATTAATCACTAACGGACACAACTGCAGCTGCAAGGCTTCGTCTGCACCTCTGAACACCTGTTCGGTGAGCTGCGGTTTATTAAGGCGATTAATTAATTTAACTTTCGTTGCTGTGGTTTTCTCTGCTAATGCTAGTTGCTCTAACGTTTTCTCATTGGCGAAACGCTCTAAGTATCGCTCTTTATCTGCGCTCGACAAAGCCTGAGGTGAATGCAATAGCACTTCTGCCACTTTTTGATTGGCCAAGCGCTTAATACCCGGCTCGGCGTCACTTTGGCAAGCCTGCCACCACAAATCGATGTCATTGAGTTTTTTTAGTGCTGCCGAGCGCACTTTGCTGCTCGGGTCTTGGCTGGCCAATTGCTGCAATATAGCATGATGTTGTTGGTTATCGAGCTGAGACAATGCCCCTAGTCGCGTGCTCTCATTAGGGTGCTTCCACTTTGGTTTGAATAACTGCTTAAAGATCATTTTCACTAAACCTGGCTATCTCATTGTCTGCTTTGAACTGCTTCTTAAGTTCTTGTTTGGATTTTTGTACTAGCTCACCATTTTCACCGACGGTGAACTGCTCGTCGCTTTTAAGTACTTTGGCTTGATACAACATGACCAACTGCACCGTTTGTTGTTTTTGTTCGTCACTTAGGGGTGTCCCATCTGGCCATTTACCAGTGGCGGCACCATACTGCAGGCGCTCAAAGGTTTGCGGAGTAATTGCTTGGACTAACTGCTCAATATTCATAACTTCTTTCTTTTCAAAAATACCAAACGAACGCGATTAATTAGATACCAGATAAACCCGAGAACGATAGCGCCGTAACAGGCATTTTGCTGCCATGAGCCAGGCTCGGGCTGCTGCCAATACAATACTAAGAAACCACCAAGGAAAAAGATCAAAGCAATGAAAGATTGATTCATCAACCCCTGTTGCTTTTGCAGTTTAGTTCGCGCGGCTAAACGGCGCTGGTCTTGCTCGTTCATTTGTTCTAGAGCGATATTGCAATGGGGACAGGACTGATGTTTGTCGGAAATCGACTTTTGGCACTGTGGACATGAGATGATGGCCATGCTTACTCCTATTTGCAACTACGCGCCCATAAAAAAGGCGCCTTCTGGCGCCTCATTGTACTGGTTTTAATTGCTCTTGTCTTTTTCCAATTTCTGCCAGTAGTCTTTTACGGAGTCTTTCATTTCTTTACGCAGTAACATGATGCCAAACAAGTTCGGCAAGGTCATCACCACGATGGCTACGGCGGCAAGTTTCCATACCAAAGTGGTGTCGGCAAATGACGCCCAAAAGAAACCGGCAACATAAAATACGCGATACGGCATCACCGAGCGCGAACCCAACAAATAGGTCATCGCCCTATCCCCGTAGTAAGACCAAGCTATCGCCGTGGAGAAGGCAAACAGCAATAAGCCTATAGACACGATATACTTACCATTATCGCCCAAGAAGCCGCGCGTAAAGGCTTTAGTGGTCAGCTCGGCGGAGTGCACCAGAGATTTACCCATCACACTGATACTGTCGTCGACTATCTGGCCATCTTTCACTTCCACTTCACCGGTGTAGACGTGACGCTCAGTAATGCCAAAACGAAGGTCTTCAGCCACTGAACGTGAGTGCAAAATGGTGAAATCTTTATTTATAGCTTTGCCGTTAATTACGTTGATAGTGCCGTTGTAAGGCGCAACGTCACTGCCGTTACCGTTAAGGTAGTTGTAGAGATCGGTACGGTCTTCATCACTTTGGTCTGAGTAGTTCCCTTGCAGCACGGTCATTGAACTGCGCTCAAAGTGTGTATCAAATTTCTCGTTCCACACCCCTGATGACAAGATCACTAAACCGGTTAACGTACAAATGATAATAGTGTCGATAAACGGCTCTAAAATTGACACCATGCCTTCGGATACGGGCTCATCGGCTTTGGCTGACGCGTGAGCGATAGGCGCCGAGCCCTGACCGGCTTCATTTGAAAACAGACCTCGGTTGACACCTCGGTTAAAGGCATAAGCAAAGCTGGCACCCAAGAAACCACCGGCAGCGGCTGAGCCTGTGAAAGCCTCGGTAAATACCGAAGCAAACGAAGGGCCTATATTTTCGATGTTATAGAAAATGACCAAGAGCGCGCCAATTACATAGACAGCGGCCATTAGCGGTACGATTTTCGAAGTAATCGCGGCGATGCGTTTAATGCCGCCAAGGATCACTAAGGCTAGTAAGATAGATAGAACGGCCCCTGTGGCCATAGGTTCAAAACCAAAAGTGGCTTCCATCCCCTGGGCAATATTATTAATTTGCGGCAGACTACCGGTACCAAAGGAGCTAATAACGGTGGCGATGGCAAATAAAATAGCTAACCACTTCATGTTTAGGCGTTTATCCATGTAATACATGGGACCCCCTGCCATGGTGCCATCTTCGGTTTTCTCGCGATATTTGTGCGATAGCGTTACTTCCACAAATTTTGTGGTCATGCCGAAAAATGCCGTCATCCACATCCAAAACAGTGCTGCCGGGCCACCGATGGAGATGGCCAAAGCAACACCACCGATGTTACCAGTGCCCACTGTTCCAGACAGCGCAGTAGAAAGAGCTTGGAAGTGCGTGGTATCACCCTGGTGCGATTTTTTATCATATTTACCAGAGACGATGCGCACGGCATGTTTGAAGTAGCGAACCTGAGGGAATTTTAGATAAATCGTAAAAAATAAACCCACACCAAGCAATACATAGGGGAACCAAACGGAACCACCAAGCATGGAGTCGAGGGTATCAAAGAAGTTTCCTAGGGCATCCACGGGTATATTTCCTCTTTTATTATTATGTCTAACTGCGAACTATGACAGCATCTCACAAGGTTGCGAATATGTTAAAGCATTTGTTATTAAAATGAAGCATAAAAAAGGCGCTTAAACGCGCCTTTTTGTTATCTTAGCTTATCAACCACCGCGATAATGGCGGCTAACGTGTCTTGCCCAAACTGATAGGACCGTCTGTCTGACCAGCCGTAGTCTATATCTGGCAAGTTAGCGTTGTCTTTAAATGGCATCTCTACGGTATAAGCCAAGGCTTTAAACTCCTCACCCACGGCGCAAGAAGCCACTGTTAGGTTAGCCTCACCAGGGGCATCCTTGTCATAGCCGAATTCATCTTGGAATTCTGGTGTTATAGTCAAAAGCGCATCTTTAAAGGTGTTTTCTAAATCCTCGAGGCGAGCGTCATAGCTTGGGATCCCCTCGCCGCCAGCAACAAAGTTATAAGGCAGAGCTTCATCACCGTGGATATCGAGATACATATCCAATCCAACTTCGCGCATTTTGTTTAGTACGAGGTAAACTTCTGGGCTCTGGTCCATGCTCGGTGTGGCCCATTCACGATTCAGATTAACACCAGCAGCATTCGTGCGCAGATGACCACGCACGCTGCCATCAGGGTTCATATTAGGAACAATGTAGAATACCGCTTTAGATAGCAGCTTCGCCGCATGAGGGTCCTCGTCATCGAGTAATTTATGCAATAACCCCTCAACAAACCACTCGGCCATGGTTTCACCCGGGTGTTGACGAGCGGTGATCCAAATAGCCTTCTTATCATCGCTTGGCTCGCCAATACGCAACACCGTCATATCACGACCATCCAAGGTGGTACCGAGGTTTTCAGCATCACAGATAGCATGACTTTGCGCCCAATAAATTAAATCAAGATGACGCTCGTAACTGTAAGGAGCAAAATAAGCAAAGAACACCTGAGAACACTCTGGTTCAAAATCGATAATCAGGGTGCCGTTGTCATAACGCGTAGGCACGCGGAACCATGTTTGTCGATCATAGGACGCAACGGCTTGGTAGCCATCCCAGCCCTCTGGGTATGCCGACTCTTTTAAATTATTAATATGCAAGCAGTGTTCAACGAAAGGTGTGGTTTCTAGACGAAAGTGAAACCATTGAAAAAACGCGGACTGATTGTCTTTATTAATCTCAAGTTGGATATCCAGTGGCGATTCACAGGCGATAACCTTGATATTACCACTATCGAAATTACTGGTGATGTTCATACTTTATCCTTTCAGACATGAGAAGTAGTGATGCTCGCAGACTAGCACAGCCCCTGCAGAGCAACAATTAACAACAAAAAAGCCGGTGCGCTAAAAAGCGACCGGCTGTGAACTAACTTGGTTTTTATTAGCGTGGCAAGCTTGGGTGGGCAATTTCAGCCATGTCTTGCATACAACGCACAACCTGACAGCTGTAACCAAACTCATTATCATACCAAACGTAAAGCACAACGCGCTCACCATCAACGATAGTTGCTTGGGAGTCCACCACACCGGCGTAACGGCTACCAACGAGGTCGGTAGAGACGATTTCTGTTGAGGCGGTGTAATCGATTTGATCGCGTAGCTCTGAGTGTAACGCGGTCTCGCGTAAGAAGGCATTCAGCTCTTCAACACTGGTCCCCTTTTCCAAGTTAAGGTTAAGGATAGCCATTGATACATTCGGTGTCGGCACACGAATAGCATTACCGGTTAGCTTACCTTCAAGTTCCGGCAAGGCTTTGGATACAGCTTTCGCCGCACCAGTAGAGGTAATAACCATGTTGAGCGCAGCAGCGCGACCACGGCGCTCGGCTTTGTGGTAATTATCAATTAAGTTTTGGTCGTTGGTGTATGAGTGTACGGTCTCAACGTGACCATTTTTAATACCAAACTTGTCATTTAAGGCTTTTAGCGTTGGCGTAATGGCATTAGTGGTACAGCTTGCAGCACACACAATTTTATCTTCTGGTTTGATATCTTGGTTGTTCACACCGTAAACAATGTTCTTGATATCGCCTTTTGCCGGTGCTGTTAATAATACTTTCGAAGCGCCTTTTGATTCTAGGTGTTGGCCTAGGCCTGCTTCATCTTTCCAAATACCAGTGTTATCGACAACTAACGCATCCTCAATACCATATGCAGTGTAATCAACTTCACTTGGCGAGTTGGCATAAATCACTTGGATGTAGCTGCCGTTAGCTTTAATGGCATTACGCTCATTATCAACGGTGATAGAGCCGTTGAACGGACCATGAATTGAATCACGACGCAATAGGCTAGCACGTTTCTCAAGATCTCCATCTTTACCACCACGTACCACAATGGCGCGTAAACGTAAGTCGGCATACGGGCCTGACTTTTCGATTAACAAGCGCGCTAACAAGCGACCAATACGGCCAAAACCATATAAAACCACATCACGCGGTGCTTTTGGCTCACCTGGATTAGTGATTTCTGCAAGCTCGTCTTTTAAAAATTCTTCTAACGAGCGACCTTTGGCCGCATCTTTATACAGGAAGCTGTAAGCTAATTTACCAATATCGATACGGCCAGAGCTAAGTTCCATGTTGCTGATCGCTTCTAACACCGGGTAGCTTTCGCGCAGACGTAGTTTAGAATCTTCAAATTGCGCCACGGTTTTGTGCGCTTTGATAATATCGATGGTGCTGGCGTTGACCAGAGGACGGCCATAAACGGCAATTTCGATACCACGGTTGCGATACAGTTTACCAATGATGGGTTGCATACTTTCAGCGTAGTCTTGGCGTTCTTGCCAGCTGTTCAAGTACTCTTGCTCGTGAGATGAGGTCATTGTTTCTGCCTTTGAAATTTGTTTTGAACGGATATAGCCCGAGGAGGGAATGTGTCATCACAAAGTGAGAGCGTGATCAAGGACAATATACCTCCTAGCAGGCGGGCATATTCTAATGCAAAGCGCGAGCAATAACCACCTCTACATTACTCTTGGGTACAAGGTGTCTCCCTATAACGCTTTGAGCTACAATAAAATCAATAACTAAAGCGGTTTTACACCCATTGACGAAAAGTAACGTCAATTCCAGCGCATAACATGATGGTGTGAGCGCACTAATACAAAGAAAAGGAATAACCATGCGACTTATTATCGGCTTGGCCTTAGTTACAACGTTGAGCGGCTGTGACTCAAGCCTGACAGTGCGGGAAGTCTGTGAGCAAACTCCGGCCATGTGTAATGACTTAAACACAGACAGTCACTGCCGTCATGAACGCGCAGAAGTGATCATCAGTCGCTTTCATGAGTATGAAAAGCCGACTTTGGAGCGAAAATACCAATTATTAAAAGACTTTGAACGCTACAGCCAATGTGTCAATCTCGCTTCAAAAATTGAACACATAAAGCTTAAAGAAAAGACCGCCTCACGTTATAAGGGCTATCACACGGCACAAAAAGAAATTAATCGCTTACTTTATGAAACCCGTGGTAGCAATCATCCAGGGCTGCTGTATTTTCACTGGTCGCGTAACAACGATAATAGTGCACTGCAAAAACTGCTGTCGATGCAAGAAGACACAAAAGTAAAAAACAGCCGAGATGCACAGTTTTACCTGGCCAGTTACTACATGAAAGTGGATACGCAAAAAACGTTGGATCACTTATACCGTAGTCTTGAGCTTAATGGTGCTGAACAACAGCCCCATCCTGAAGTGCTTACTTCACTGGTCAATATTTTTTATCAGCAAGAACAGTATAATTTGGCGTATACCTTTGCAGTGGTGGCCAAACAGGCCGGCGTGGAAAACATTGATTTTGCGCCTTTGCGCGCAAGGGCCTTAGATGACGGGCATGACCTAGAGCGCCTAGATACCTTAGCACAAACTACTTACGAGCAGATCATGAGCGGACAATTCCGCTCGCCCCGCTCATAAGTAAATCCCATAAAAAGTAAAAAGCAGCCTTAAGGCTGCTTTTTTATTACTTTAATTTGCTAGTGCCCACTTCAACACGGGTTTTTAGCTTTTGTCCGGGTCTAAAAGTGACCACTCGGCGCGCCGAGATAGGAATATCTTCTCCGGTTTTGGGGTTACGACCTGGTCGCTCTTTCTTATCACGAAGATCGAAGTTGCCAAAGCCGGAAAGCTTAATTTGCTCCCCATTTTCTAAAGCTGAGCGGATTTCTTCAAAAAACGCTTCAACTAGTTCTTTGGCATCCTTTTTATTGATCCCCAACTTCTCAAATAGGTGTTCAGCTATGTCGGCTTTGGTAAGCGCCATATCTAGTCCCTCAACGATGCGTTAAACTCTTTGGCCAATGCGGCCACGACGTTGTCGACAACTAAGTTGATATCTTTCTCTTCGAGCGTTCTATCAACCGCCTGCAGTGTCAGAGCAATTGCCAAACTCTTATAATTTGGCTCGATACCTTTGCCCTTATACACATCGAATAAGTTTAGGTCAACCAATTGATTTCCGCCAACTTTTTCTATA
Source organism: Pseudoalteromonas sp. CO325X (assembly GCF_004208955.1). NCBI lineage: Bacteria > Pseudomonadati > Pseudomonadota > Gammaproteobacteria > Alteromonadales > Pseudoalteromonadaceae > Pseudoalteromonas > Pseudoalteromonas sp. CO325X. The sequence goes on along the minus strand of NZ_SGPG01000004.1, from coordinate 5,559 downwards.
GTGGCTAAAACATCACCAGCATGAACCTTATCTTCCACCAAAATCGCGATGTCTCGGCGGTTCGATGGGAACTTGGATATTCCTACAGCTTCTGGAAGAACACGGCTAGCCACTGCGGCTACTTCAATTTCAAAGACATAGGCTGCACCGTTAATACCAAGCTGCTTTTGCAACTGTGGATGCACAGCACCAACAAAACCGACCTGCTGCCCATCAACAAAGATAGCGGCACTTTGGCCCGGGTGCAAACCATCACATTGCTGTGCTTTGAAACTAAAGCGCGCACTGTCATTGCATAACGCCAGTAACGCTTCCACGTCCCCTTTGACATCATAGAAGTCAACCGCGCGGCTTGGTACATTCCAATGCTCGCCATAACTTGTGCCCGAGACAATGCCACCAAACACGGCCTGCTGACGCACGCCATTTTCAGCTTGTTCATCAGCAATGAATTTTAGTCCATGCTCAAACAAGCGTACACGTGATTGCTGACGATTTTGGTTGTACACCAAGGCATTCAGTAACCCCGGCATCAACGACAGACGCATGACCGACATGTCGGCTGAAATAGGGTGCGGTAAATGCAATGCTTGCTCATCGCCATGAATGGCAGCCTGGACCTTAGGATCAACAAAGCTATAAGTAATGGCTTCTTGATAACCGCGCGTCACTAAGGTATCGCGCAAACGCTTAACCGGCACTGACGCTTCGTTGTGAGCTGTCATGTTAAGTTTCGCCATTGGCGCAACATTAGGAATATTGTTGTAGCCATAGACCCGAGCGACTTCTTCGATTAAGTCTTCCTCGATACGAATATCAAAGCGATAACTGGGCACATCGGCCTGCCAAGTACCGTTTTTGAATTGTACGTCTAGGCCTAAACGACGCAGGATATTGGTCACAGTTTCATCATCGATATGATAGCCAATCACACGGTCTAAACGTTCACGGCGTAAAGTAACCGCTGTGACCTTTGGTAACTGCTCTGTAGCAACAGCCTCAACAACAGGGCCAGCTTGACCTCCGACTATATCAAGTAACAAAGCCGTAGCACGTTCCATAGCGTCACGTTGCAGCGCAAAATCAACTCCGCGCTCATAACGGTGCGAAGCGTCGGTGTGCAGCCCATAGCTTCGTGCCTGACCGGCAATAGCGACAGGGTTAAAGAAGGCACTTTCAAGTAAAATATCGCTGGTTTTCTCGGTGACCCCAGAGCCCTCACCACCAAAGATACCCGCCATGGCTAAGGCTTTATTATGGTCGGCTATCACTAGCGTCGATTCATTGAGTTTCGCAGTGTTGCCATCAAGCAAAACCAATTGTTCACCGGCATTGGCACTGCGTACCTTAATACCACCGTCAATGGCGGCTAAGTCAAACGCATGCATCGGGTGGCCCAGCTCAATCAACACATAGTTAGTGACATCAACCACAGGGTCAATAGAGCGAATACCACTGCGGCGCAATTTCTCAACCATCCACAGCGGCGTTTGCGCATCAAGATTGATGCCCTTAATTACGCGACCAAGGTAACGAGGGCAACCTTGCTCGTTAACTAGCTCAATGCTGACTTTATCATCAATGGTGGGCGCTACTGGCGCAATCGTCAGTTCATTCACGTCCAGGTTGTTTAGCACCCCCACTTCGCGAGCCAAGCCTTTAATACCCAGACAATCGCTGCGGTTCGGCGTTAAATCAACATCGATAATATGGTCATCAAGGCTTAGATACTCACGTAAATCGGTGCCAATGGGCGCATCGGCTGGCAATTCCATAATGCCATCGCCTTCTTCACTGATACCTAGCTCTACAAATGCGCATAACATGCCATGCGACGGTTGACCACGCAGCTTGGCCTTTTTAATTTTAAAATCACCGGGTAATACCGCGCCGACCTTCGCCACTGCCACTTTGATGCCTTGACGACAGTTAGGTGCGCCGCACACAATATCAAGTAACTCATCATCACCGACGTTTACTTTCGTCACACGCAGTTTATCGGCATCGGGGTGCTGACCACACTCGACAACTTCGCCGACAACCACACCACTAAACTGGCCTGCAGCTGGTTCTAATGCATCCACTTCCAGTCCCGCCATTGACAGCTGCTCCGCAAGTGCGTCGCTATCGATGGCCGGATTCACCCATTCACGTAACCACTTTTCACTGAATTTCATTTATCACGACCTCTTAACGGAACTGGTTTAGGAATTTCAAATCATTTTCGAAAAATGCGCGTAAGTCATTAACGCCATAGCGCAACATGGTAAGGCGCTCTACCCCCATACCAAAGGCAAAACCAGTGTATTTTTCAGGATCGATATTAACTGAACGCAACACATTCGGGTGCACCATACCGCAACCAAGAACCTCTAACCATTTGCCATCTTTACCTTTAACATCAACCTCTGCCGATGGCTCAGTGAATGGGAAGTAAGAGGGGCGGAAACGAATTTCCATATCTTCTTCAAAAAAGTTACGAAGAAAATCGTGCAAAATGCCCTTGAGTTCAGTGAAGCTAACGTCTGTATCTACCATCAAACCTTCAACCTGATGGAACATCGGTGTATGCGTTTGATCGTAATCGTTACGATACACACGACCTGGCGAGATAATACGCAAAGGCGGTTGCTCAGTTTCCATGGTACGTATTTGTACACCACTGGTTTGCGTACGTAATACCAACTTGGGATTAAAATAGAAGGTATCGTGATCCGCGCGTGCTGGGTGATGTGCAGGTATGTTCAAGGCATCAAAGTTGTGGAAGTCATCTTCCACCTCGGGCCCTTGCTTCACCGCAAAACCCAACTCCCCGAAGAAAGATTCGATGCGTTCGATGGTCCGAGTAACGGGATGAATGCCGCCGCTGGCCATATTGCGCCCAGGTAAGGTGACATCAATGGTTTCTGCTGCCAGCTTCTGCTCTAATGCTTTTGCGTTCAGCGCTTCACGCTTTTCATTGATCGCTTCAGTCACTTGCTGCTTGGCTTGGTTAATCACTTGGCCGGCGCTCTTACGCTCTTCTGGCGCCATTTTACCAAGCGTTTTCAGTAACCCGGTAATTTCACCTTTCTTTCCAAGGTAGTTTACGCGCACATCTTCTAGGTGCGCGATTTCGCTGGCTGAATCAACCGCCTTTAAGGCGTCAGCCAAAATCGCTTCTAAGTTCATCGGATACCTGACTAGGGTGATAATTTAAAGTGTTTATTTAACCACTTATGATAACCAAAGGGCCGCTCTGATTCTAGCCCTGAGCGGTGCTTTCTATAGCTTTAAAGTGGCTTTTATAAACGGAATGGTGAGCTTTCGCTGCGCTGCCATAGAGGCATGATCGAGTGTGTCCAATACATCGAGTAGTGCGCGCATGTCCCGACTTAAGCGCGTCAATAAAAAACGTGCACAATCATCAGAGAGTTCTAAGCCGCGCATTTTCGCTCTATTTGTTAATGCTTGAGCCTTATCATCATCGCTCATCGAGCGGATTTGTAAGGTAGTGCCCCATTTCAGCCGTGACTCTAAATCCGGCAGCGTAATATTAAGCATGTCCGGCAATAAATCGGCGGAAATCAGCAACAGCTTGCCCGGCTCATTAAAACGGTTAAAAAAGTTGAATAAGGCTTTTTCCCAGGCCTCATCACCGGCGACTAAGTGCAAATCGTCGATACATACCACATCGAGAGTATCGAGCCCCTCTAACACCTGAGCACCAAACTGCTGAACCTCACTTAACGACAGCAGCATACTGGACAAGCCCTGCTCTTGGGCATGGATACAGGTAGCATAAAGTAAATGCGATTTGCCCGAGTCCCCTAACCCACACAAATAGGTGTATTGAAATTGCTGTGTCAGGTGTTCAAAGGCCGCTTTTAAGTGATTAACCTCTAACGAGTCTTCGCCACCAAAGTAACTGGCGTAGGTTTCGTCATCAGGTAAAGTAACAGGCAATGCCAGTTGCGAATGCTGCATCATCAGTTATTGCCACGCATACTCAAGATCGTCATTGCTAGTGGAGTAATAAAACTTATCTGGGTCGCGATAATCACTAAAATAGGAATCAAGCGTCAGTGCTTTGCGCAAGTCATCAACACTGCCAGTATGACTGACATTTATTTCAATAAACTTTTTAGCAACATGACTGACGTTAGCATCAGTGACCACACTTAGGCTACGTAACCGCCGCAAGGCATACTCAATATCAACAAAACTGGTGGTGTTATAAAGCTTAAGCATCTGCTGCTGTGCATCATAACCAGAAGCCGCATCAATTGCATACTCACTGGCAAGGGCACTGGCTAGAGCGTCGACCATATCGAGAATAACCTGTTGCTTGTCGCCCTTGTGCCGGGTGGCCTCGAACTGATCTTCATTGGTGAAGCGCCAATCGAGCTCCCACGCTCCGGAGCGTTCATCCTTATAGAGTCTCGCTGACACAACGCGTTCTGCCATATAGCGCTGTGAAGCGATGTCCAGCGAGTCACTGAAATTTCCCCAGACGTCGGTGACTTCGACATGTTGTCTGTCTTCAAGGTCGAGTAAAGGAGTAACAATGGGGAGCCCGCGACGAGAGGCACGATCCGACAGTAACTCCTCGACTTGCGGGTGGGTATCAGCAGTGAGCAGCTCCCGTCGCCAGCCATCTTCAATCGCCAACCAAATGACCACCAAAGGACGGCGATTGCCCCACAGTGGCAAACCGGCTTCTCTGACTAAGGTATTGACCTTGTTGCTGTCAAATTGCACGTTTAAGTATGATTGCCCTTCGTTATCGCCGTATTCAAATTTAGTCATATAATCGGAGATATCAGATAATGCGCCCCGCACCACCTGGTTGTTCGTTGCATCAGGCTCACCCGTGACCTTGATCACTACATTTAATAATGCGTTCTGACTTGCCGTGACCCGGCTAGCACGAGTTTTATCATCTACTGGCTGTTGATACTGGTACAGCCCTTTTACTTCTATCGCCTGGCTTGAGAAGGCGATAAACATTGCACATAGCAGGAATAAATTACGGATCACGTTGCTTCATACCTCAATCATAATGCCCTGATCCTAAAGCAAAGACTAAAACAAAGCAAAAGGTTCGCTAAGATTAACAACGGCTATGAAGAGAGCCTGAATATAGGCGATTAACAGTGATTGATGTATCCCTGTGGTGTGGGTCAGGATTTATCCTGACTAGATGTTGCAAGGCTGAAGCCTTGCCTACAGGTGTGGTGGCCGGTGGTGCTGTGTTGTGGGTCAGGATTCATCCTGACTAGGATGTTGCAAGGCTAAAAGCCTAGCCTACAGGTGTGGTGACCGGTGATGCTGTGTTGTAGGTCAGGGTTTATCCTGACTGGGGTATGCAAGGCTCAAAGCCTTGCCTACAGATTTGGTTTTTTAGTTGTTTGGTTGTGTTGTAGGTCAGGATTTATCCTGACTAGATGCTGCAAGGCTGAAGCCTTGCCTACAGGCGGTTTGGGAGAGCGCTTTTCTACAGGCATAAAAAAACCCGCTGCACTGGTGCAACGGGTCTCTCTAATTAGGAGCCTGGTGATGACCTACTTTCACATGGGC